>JBIISL010000088.1:0-3364 GCA_044341035.1 Ilumatobacteraceae bacterium
GCAGTGCAGTGATTGCTCAAAACAATCAACCATCAGTCTCTGGTGGAGTTGCCGCCACAACACCATCGTTGAATACATCAACAACGTCTAATACAAGCGTGTCAACAACAATTCCCACAGAACCAGAACTGCCTGGTCCAAGTGCTCCGATTGATGCGATTGTTCAAGCAATGAATGCAACTGGTTTGCCTTCAAATCTCACACCTAGTTTGCAGCGAGTGGCTTCAGACATGCCACGGATTTACAATGATGGCTGTCACGCTAGTTTTTCTGCGACACGGCCACAGAAATGCGTCTTTGGAGATCTGACGTCATCAACCGTCGTCGGTTTGTATGGAGATTCTCACGCAGCACAATGGTTTCCCACATTTGAAAAGATTGCAAAAGAGCGAGGCTGGAAATTCATTACGTACACCAAGCGTGGTTGCCCACCAGCAGACATACCTACCTACAGCAAGGTGCTCGGTAAGAACTACAAAGAGTGCGGTCCTTGGCGAGAAAACGTGTTGAAAAAAATGAAAACTGATGGTGTTCAGATTGTTTTCATCGCACATTTCAATCGACTGCTCTCTGCATCAACACGTTTGCCGATGTGGCAGAAAGAGTGGCGTGTCGGTCTTCAGGCCACTGTTGACGCAATAAAAGCAAATGGAATCACTCCTGTGTTGATGGAAGATACGCCGTATCCCGGCCAAGACGTTCCGACGTGCCTCAGCCGTCATTACACAAATGTGCAGTTATGCACACCTACCATTAGTGCTGCATTTCGTGATGATTTACATCAGATGTTGGAAGATTTTGATGCGGCGAAGGTTCACGTTCTGTGGACACGACAGTGGTTTTGTACGGCAAATGGATGCCCAACGGTTGCGGGAAACATTTTGATGTATCGGGATGACAACCACATGTCAGTAACTTTTGCATCGTTTATTGCCCCGTTAGTGACTACAGCAATTGTTGATGTAGTCAATTGGGCATCAATTCATCCTCAATAAGTGCAACACTGCATGTATGGAACAACGCAAGTCTCAAACTGAAATTCTTAAACAGTTGGTTTCAGATGGCCATCTGACATCAGATCAGGCCGATGACATTGCACAAGCGCCAAAACTTACGGTTACCGCCCGTGAACTGGTGTCGTATTTGGCTGCCATTCTCATCACGATTGGTGCGGTCTTCATGGTGTCTGGCCTGATTGTTGATGTTCCAAAAGCTGGCATTGCAGTCCTTCTCTATGTGGTTGCTGCAGTTGCGGGTTACTTCTCGCACAAGTTGGTTACTTCGACGGGCGACAAACAGAGAGCGGGTGAAGTGCTTGAGATTGCTGCAGTACTTGCCGCCGCTGTGGCTTCAGGGATTTTGTTCGACATGACAAGTATGCGCTCGGAGTTCTACGCATGCCTACTGGCGATTGCCGCTGGAACATGGGGAGCAGTACGTGCATCACGTTCACAGTTCTCTGGTTCGGTGTTGATGTCGGCTTCTGTTCCAGTCGCGATTTTTGCGTCAACCTCAATGATGAACTTGAGCGGTGATAACAACTCGCGTGTGATTGGTTTAATGCTGATTGCTGGTGGTGTTGGTCTTCTCTACGTGGGTATGAGACACATTGGTTTTGGTCTCCTGCCGCGCGCAGTTGGTTCGTTGCTTATCGTCATCGGCTCAATCACATTGGCAAATGGTTTTCCATCTGGAATTGAAGGACTCATCCCATTTGGTATTGGTGCGGCATTGTTTGCACTTGGTTCACGAGAACGCTCTCCAGAAAACTTGGTTGCTGGTGCGTTTGGCGTCATTGTGGGCGTGATTATGACGGTTGTCTATTGGTTGCCCGGCAACATTCTGCAAGGTCTGGCGATCATCGCTTGTGGAGTGGCTTTGCTTCTTGTCCTACGAACGCAGTTAGCGCGCGCTAGTCAACCAGGGCCTGGTGCACCAACTGCTTAAGTTGCGGACGCAATGGCCACGTGCTTGATGGCAAGAGCTGCGTCATGATCATGTACACAAGGTCTTCCTTCGGGTCAACGGTGAAGTTAGTACTTGCAGCACCACCCCAGCCGTAGTCACCAGCGCTTCCGGAAACTTTTGCTTTCACAGGGTCAAGCGTGACGCTAACGCCAAGGCCAAAACCCACTCCATCAAACGCAGTCTCTGCAAAGAGAGGGCGGCCAAATGCGGTCAGGTCAGCGTTATTTGGCAAGTGGTTCGAAGCCATAAATGCAATAGTGCGGTTCGACAAAATACGGGTTCCGTTATGTTCGCCACCACCGCGCAACATTTCTGCAAACTTCAAATAGTCACTGGTAGTTGAAACAAGTCCGCCGCCACCAAAGTGCGCCGTTGGTTCATTCAGGGCACCGGCTGCACCAGCGTCATTGCGCAAGATTTTCTTGTCTGCTGGGTTTGGAACATACAAGGCCGCAAGACGGTCTGCTTTATCTGCTGAACAATGAAACGCAGTATCAGTCATGCCAAGCGGATCAAAGATGCGCTTCTTCATGAATTCGCCGAGTGTCATGCCTGAGAGAACTTCTACAATCCGACCGAGAACATCGATTGACATTGAATACGCCCATTCGGTTCCAGGCTGGAACATCAGTGGCAGGCCAGCAAGCATGTCGCAGATTTCTGCAAGTGATGCACCAGGAGGCGTACCCCACTCAAAACCGGCATTGCGGTACATCTGGTCAACTGGGTTCGAATACACAAAGCCGTATGTCATGCCTGCGGTGTGAGAAAACAGATGCCACATTTCCATGGGCTCGGTGACCGGTTCATAACGTGGAGCTGTCAATGTTCCCGAACGGAAAACTTTTTGATCAGCGAATGATGGAATGAACCACTTCACTTGATCGTGCATTTCGAACAAGCCTTCTTCCCACAAGATCAATGCAGCAACTGCACAGATGGGCTTGGTCATTGAATAGGCACGATAAATGGTGTCGTTTGAAATGGGCTTTTTGTTTTCCACATCAGCGTGACCGTATAGATCGCTGTACGCCAACTTTCCACCGCGTGAGACAGTGATGTGATATCCGGGCAACTTGCCGCTGTCGACGTACTTACCGAAGTGGGAACGGATGCGTGCAAGACGTGCGGCGTCTAGTCCGACTTCAGATGGATCAACAGTTACTTCAAGATTCGACATAGTCGAATCGTAGAGCTGATTGTCAGTGCGTGGCGTATCCGACGAAGTGGACTATTCCGACTTCGGTGCGAAGTCACGAAAAGCAGCCAACGCACGGGGACCATAGACAGTTCCCGGGCCACCGCTCATTGCAATTGCAACACCAATAGTTTCTGCGACTTCTGCTTCAGTTGCCTTATTCACTGCAGCTCCACGGGCATGACTGGCAATACAACC
>JBIISL010000012.1:0-35125 GCA_044341035.1 Ilumatobacteraceae bacterium
ACCAGCAATATCGCGATCGCGAACGTAATCAAGCATGCGGCGACGGCGGCCTACCAACATCAACAATCCACGACGAGAGTGGTGGTCCTTTTGGTGCGTTTTGAGGTGCTCCGTGAGGTGATTGATGCGGTCGGTAAGAAGTGCGATTTGTACTTCGGGTGAACCGGTGTCCGTTCCGTGCTTGCGGTACGTCGAGATGGTGTCGATCTTCGGCAACATAATAAAGGCCTCATATTCCTTATTGAGAGAGGGCGCTCATCCCAAGAATTTGGGCCGAGCATCACACGTGCGCCAGAGCCCACGAGGACCTAATCAGGCTATGAGCCATCTCCTAGTGCCCACAACCCCCCGCCCTGATTAGATTGAAGGTGTGTTCACTGGAATTGTTGAAGAAAAGGGCTCTGTTCTGGCCCGTGATGGCGCAAAACTGAAAATTGCAGCCCATACCGTGCTTGAAGATTCTGGCATCGGGGCGTCAATCGCAGTTAATGGCTGCTGCCTGACCCTGGTTGAAAAGGGTGCCGACTGGTGGTTGGCAGATGTCTCTGATGAGACCTACTCACGTACCAACTTGGGTGACCTGAAGCTTGGCGACCCTGTCAACCTCGAACGCCCCATGGTTGCTGACGGTCGATTTGGTGGCCACATCGTGCTCGGACATGTTGATGCAGTGGGCGAAATTGTCTCACCGGTACCACAACTGATCGTGCGTGTCCCTCGCGACCTAATGCGATACATCGTGGAAAAAGGAAGCTGCACTGTTGACGGCATCAGTCTCACTGTGTTCAATCTCACGGAAGACACATTCGAAGTTGCGGTTATTCCACATACTTCAGAGGTGACCACGCTTGGTCATCGCAAGCCAGGACACAAAGTCAATATTGAAATTGATGTACTGGCAAAGCATGTTGAACGATTGCTTGAGCACAGGAATTAGCCATGGCTGACCTTGGGGATCTACGTCAGCGCATTGATGCAATTGATGCTGCGCTTGTCAACCTGCTCGCAGATCGCATGAATGTATGCCGTGAAGTTGCAGAGATAAAAGAAACCACTGGTGCTGCAGTTATTCAGCCACAACGTGTGCGCGATGTGTTATCTAGTCGTCGTCAATGGGCTATTGATGCTGGTGTCGATGCCGACTTCGCAGAGCAGCTGTTTCGTACATTGTTGTCAGAGACTCATCGCATTGAAGTAGCAGAGTCGCGTAATGAGCCGGCTCCCATCAAACTTGCCGGCGATACTCAACGCAGCGAACTCGATACAGTCGCTTGCCGCATTGACCACGTTGTTGTTGCAGTCGCCGACTTAACTGCTGCGCGAAAGTTCTTCGACAGCATGGGGTTCACCACCACCGTTACCGACGACCCATCTGTTGTCAATGCCGAAGCTGGTGGCGTCACTGTTGTCTTGGTGGGCGCGACCCATAACCCCGCAGTTCATCAACGCCTTGCCGAACATGGTTCAGGTGTGCAGCACATTGCAATCGAAGTTCTGAATGCGGGCTTTACTCGCGATGCACTTGATGCTGCCGGCGTGCCTCTCCTTACTGACGTTGTCGTAGACGCCGAAGGCCACGAACAGGTATTCACCGCACTCGACCCTGCGACCGGGGTCCAACTCAGCTTCATTAGCCGTACTGGGCATCGAGTACCCATGAGCAGCCACAATGTGTCGGCCATGTTTGAGGCGATTTCCAACACCGCGACTGACCTCTAACGGCGGTACTATTTAGGTGCGCGGCCAAATGGGCGCCACCAGACATTTCTTGCTCGTCTGATGGGGTTCGACCGCCACTGGCACATATTCCACCGGATCCACCTGAAAGGTGCTGCCTTGTCGCGCCAGTTTTCTCGACATGACCTCATGTCATCTCACCCCATCGACCAATCGTTCGTCGACGACCTACTGACACTGCCTCTCGATGAGTTGATGTTGCGCGCACGTGGTGTTCGCGATGCAGCTCACGGAACGCGCGTCACATTTTCGCCAAAGGTATTCATTCCTCTCACGATGTTGTGTCGCGACAAGTGTGGTTACTGCACCTTTGCTCAACCACCTGCTCGTCTAGAGAAGCCGTACATGACAGCAGAAGATGTTCTTGTCATCGCTCGTCAAGGCGCACGCACCGGATGCCAGGAAGCATTGTTCACTTTGGGCGAGCGCCCCGAAGAGCGGTACGAGATTGCAGCTAACTGGTTGCGCGATAACGGATACGACTCGACCGTGCACTACTTGCATGACATGGCCAAACTTGTCCTCGACGAAACAGGGCTTCTCCCCCATGCGAATGCGGGCGCGTTGTACAACGACGAGTTAGCAATGTTGCGAAGTGTTTCACCATCTCAAGGAATGATGCTCGAATCATTGCGCGATGATTTGGAATGCCACCGCGGAGCACCTGACAAAGAGCCACAGCGTCGCATCAACACATTGTGCGAAGCGGGCGAACTTTCCATTCCATTTACAAGTGGAATCTTGGTCGGCATTGGCGAAGAACGTCGCGACCGCATTGAGGCTCTTGCGCTCATCGCTGCTGCTCACGCGAAATACGGTCACGTACAAGAAGTCATCGTGCAGAACTTCTTGCCAAAAGCAGGCACTGCGATGCACAAGGCAAAGCCATGCCCAGAAGATGAGTACTTGTGGTCCATCGCTGTCGCTCGTCTGATTCTGCCTTCATCAATTCATTTACAAGCACCGCCAAACCTGTCTGATGATTTTGGTGTTCTTCTTGATGCAGGAATTGATGACTGGGGCGGCGTCTCGCCCGTTACTGCAGACCATGTGAACCCTGAGCGTCCATGGCCAGCACTTGATCGCTTGCGCGATGTAACAGAAGATCGCGGCATGGTGCTTGCACCACGTCTCACCATCTATCCCGAATACGCAACAGCGCCAGAAAAATGGCTCGACCCTGCGTTGCACTTCCCTGTTATGGACAGAACTGATGCAGAAGGTCTTGGTCGTGATGATCCGGGCGCATTCTGGCCAGAAAAAGTAACTGCGGCTGACGTAGTTCAAGACGGTGCAGAAGTCGTGCTCGTTGGGCACAAATCAACGCAGTGGTATTCAGGATCAAACGTAAAGCCGATGACCCTTGTGCCGCATCCTCGCCTTGCAGCAAAAGGCCGCATTGCAGAAATCATTGAAGGCCACCGCAACGGACAAGAGCTTGGTGAAGACGAAGTAGTGGCTTTGTTCGCAGCACGCGGACCCGAAGTCGGATTTCTCGCTGACTACGCAGACGAACTTCGTTTCAAGACCGTTGGCAACAACGTCACATGGGTACACAACCGCAACATCAACTACACGAACGTCTGCACGTACAAGTGCAAGTTCTGTGGTTTTTCGAAAGGTCCGCTCAGTCTCAACTTGCGTGGCACGCCATATCTCTTGACGCTCGACGACATCGCAGAACGTGCAGTTGAAGCATGGGAGATGGGCGCAACCGAAGTCACCCTCCAAGGTGGCATTCATCCTGACTTCGACGGCGACTATTACATCGATGTCACAAAGGCAGTGAAGTCCGCGGTTCCCGACATGCATGTGCACGGATTTACTGCACTTGAAGTAACTGAAGGCGCACATCGCAATGGAGAATCACTTCGTGAATATCTACTTCGCTTGAAAGAAGCTGGCCTTGCATCTCTTCCCGGCACAGCAGCCGAGATTTTGGATGATGATATTCGTGCCATCATCTGTTCCGACAAGGTGAACACTGAAGAGTGGCTTGAGTGCCATCGTCAAGCACATTCCATCGGCTTGCATTCAAACATCACCATCATGTTCGGCAGTGTTGAACATCCTCGTTCATGGGCCAAGCACATGGTCGTGACGCGCGAACTGCAAAAAGAAACAGGTGGCTTCACCGAATTCATTCCACTTCCATTTGTTCATATGGCTTCACCCATTTACTTGCAACGCAAGGCTCGTCGTGGGCCAACATTTCGCGAAAACCTCTTGATGCACGCCATTGGTCGCATTTTTTACCATGGCCACATCGACAACGTTCAGGTCAGTTGGGTCAAGATCGGCACTGCCGGTGCTGCTCAATTGTTGCAAGCCGGCTGTAATGACCTCGGCGGAACATTGATGGATGAAAACATTTCTCGTGCCGCAGGTGCAAACCATGGGCAGATGATGACCGAAGGTCGTTTCGGAGAAATTGTGGCACCGATGCGTCGCACACTGGTACAGCGCAATACTGCTTACAAGTTCCTCAGCCCTATTGCAGGTGCGTAGCCACAGCCGCACGAGCGTGCGCGATATCAACTTGTAGTTGATCTTTCAACTCATCAAGACCAGCAAATTGTCGTTCGCTGCGCAAAAACGCAATGAACTGCACAACGGCTTGTTCTCCATACAGGTCTCCGTTGAAATCCATCAGATACGCCTCGAGCAATGAATGTTCGGCGTTGACATAAAACGTAGGTCGACGACCAAGGTTGATGGCACATGGGTGTTGACTGCCATCTGGTCGTCGGTACAGACCTGCATACACGCCATCACTTGGCACGCACATGCCGTTAGGTATTTCTACATTCGCTGTGGGGAAACCAATAGTGCGTCCACGTTGATCGCCAGTCACCACCGTGCCAACAACTTCATAGGAATGTCCAAGCATCTTTGCGGCTGTTGCAATTTCCCCGCCAGCAAGAGCGCGACGAATAGCTGTAGAACTGACCGGCTCGTCAATGTCGTCCGCCCGCTCAATAAGAACGACCGGTTCACACGTGAAGTCATGGCGCTCACCCATCTCGCGAAGCAGAGTGACATTGCCTTGTCGCATGTGCCCGAAATGAAAATCAGACCCGACAATCACAGTGCTTGCATGTAACCCATCAACAATGACTCGTTGTACGAAATCTGATGGAATCTCTTTTGATTGTTCCGGAGTAAATGACAACACAACCACCGCATCAACACCAGTTGCCGCAAGAAGTTCTAGTTTCTGTTCTGTATTGGTCAACAAACGGGGTGCAGCATCTGGTCGTACAACGCTTGCAGGGTGACGATCAAATGTGACAACGACACTGCGTGCGCCTACACGTTCTGCACGCTCGCGAACTTGGCGAATCACAGCCTGGTGACCGAGATGCACACCGTCATATGCCCCAATGGTGATGACGGAACGCTCATGTGGCCACGGCCATGCGGAAAGATCTGTCACTACATGCACAAGGGCTAACGCTATCTCGCCTGAAACACCACTGTGGGTTTGGCAATTCGCTCAAGCCACACTTCAAACACTCCGACAAGTTCGCCAGTGCTATCGACTGCTGCCCATGGCCCGTCGCCGTCCCACGCAATACGAGTTCGGCCAAAACGGCAATCAGTCACTTCGGAATCATCAAGCACTTGAACAGCAAGATGTCGCACCGCCTCGCGAATTGGCAACAGTGTTGGTTCTGCAATCGTGCTTGCTTCATCAACTGAGAATGGCCCAACCGAAAAACGTCGCAAGGTACGAATGTGCGCGCCGCCACCAAGCGCAGTTCCGAGGTCAGCACCTAGTGACCGAATGTAGGTTCCGGCCCCGCTACGCACAGTTGCCCGAATCACCATTGGGTTCTGCGTTGCCTCAACCTCGAATGAATGAATCGTGACGGGACGCGCAGGACGTTCCACTTCGATGCCTTCTCTAGCCAGTTTGTGCAACCGCACCCCGTCCACCTTCAAGGCCGAGACCATGGGAGGTACTTGCATAATCTCGCCCAAGAATTGTTCTGCAATGATTCGGCGAACTTCATCCAAGTTGGGTGGAGTCATTTCATGAGTTGCAGTAACCGCTCCAGAGTCGTCTAACGAATCAGTCTCAACACCAAAAACAATTTCACACGAATACGTTTTGTCCATGTCTGCCATGAATCGAAATAGCCGAGTGGCGTTACCCACACCAACGACTAATAATCCCGTTGCATCTGGGTCGAGGGTGCCCGCATGGCCGATTCTTTTTTCACCAAAGTGTCCACGCAATTTGTACACCACATCATGACTAGTGAGTCCTGCTGGCTTATCAATAAGGACGAGCCCATGAGCCGTTGACGGCTTCTTGCGGGCCATGAGTTACTCGGTGTCGTCGCTTGACGAAATAGGAGAAGTATCTGGTTGTTTGCGCAACAACTCTTCAATACGAGCCGCGCTACGAATTACTTCGTCTGGCCGAAAGGACAAGATCGGTGTTTTTCTCGCGTGCATCTGGCGGTTGATAGATGCCTGCATACGAGGGCGGAATTCATTCAGGGCTTCAACAACACCTTCGTCACCCTCTTCACCGAACATCGAATCGAAATACACGATCGCCCTGTTCATCTCGGCGTCCACATCGATAGCTGTGATTGTCACGAGATCTAGCCGTTCATCGTCAATCAGGGTGAGTTCGTCAGCAATGACTTCACGCAAAACCTCAGACAATCTGGCGGTACGGGGATACCCCTTTGAGGAGCCTCCCTTGGACTGACGTTTTCCCTGTCTTGGGCGCTGCTTCGACACGACCTATACGATAGGTGCTTCAATGAGTGACACCACGACGCCGTCCAATTCACGCACATCGTCAGTGCCTCCCTTTCGCTACTCTGCCCGGCTTGCCGCAGAACTAGAAGCCCGTTGGCAAGACTCATGGGACCAGAACCGCACATTTGAGGCACCAAACCCAGCAGGCCCTCTTGGTGACCCTGCAAAAGTCGCTGGCCGCGAAAAACTATTTATTCTCGACATGTTCCCGTACCCATCAGGGGCTGGTCTCCACGTTGGACATCCACTCGGATACATCGGAACAGATGTCTTCGCGCGATACAAACGTATGAAAGGTTTCAATGTTCTTCATGCGCTCGGATACGACAGCTTTGGTCTTCCAGCAGAACAGCACGCCATCACCACTGGTATTCACCCTCGCGTAAACACCGAATCAAACATCGTCAACATGCGGCGACAATTGCGTCGTCTTGGTCTTGGTCATGATCCGCGCCGCAGCATCAGCACCACCGACGAAGAGTTCTACAAATGGACACAATGGATCTTCTTGCAAATTCACGGTTCATGGTGTGATCCATCAACTGGCCGAGCACGTCGCATCGATGAACTGATAAGCGAATTTGAATCAGGTTCTCGCGCCACACCATCAGGTCAAGCATGGGCATCATTATCCTCTGGCGAGAAACACGACATTGTTGATTCGTATCGCCTTGCCTACCTGTCTGATGCCCCTGTGAATTGGTGCCCAGGTCTCGGAACCATCTTGGCTAACGAGGAAGTTACGGCTGAAGGTCGCAGCGACATTGGCAACTACCCCGTCTTCAAACGCAATATGCGCCAATGGGTGATGCGCATCACTGCTTATGCAGACAGATTGATCTCCGACCTTGACCGCCTCGATTGGCCAGAGCCGATCAAGTTGATGCAACGCAACTGGATTGGTCGCAGCGAAGGTGCTCGTGTCACATTCACAACTTCTGGTGGCCCCATTGAAGTATTTACAACGCGACCCGACACATTGTTTGGTGCAACGTTCTTGGTGTTGTCACCCGAGCACCCGCTTGTTGACTCCGTAACAACTGCTGCTCAGAAATCTGCCGTAACTGCCTACCAAAAAGAAGCAGCGGCCAAGCAAGACAACGAACGTCAAGATGATTCGAAACAAAAGACAGGTGTATTCACTGGCGCAACTGCCACCAACCCTGTTTCAGGTAAAGACATTCCTATCTACATTGCTGACTATGTACTGATGGGCTACGGCACAGGCGCCATCATGGCTGTTCCTGCTGGTGACCAGCGTGACTTTGATTTCGCACGCACATACAACTTGCCAATTACTGCCATTCAAATGCCGCCCGTTGCATGGTTTGACCAATTGGGCATTGCATCATCGGCTGATTGTGCAACATGGCCAAGCGCATTTGTTGGCGACGGCGTCTACATCAACTCTGAGAATGGGTCGCTCAGCCTTAACGGCATCGCATCCATCAGTGAAGCAACAACTGTCATCAATGCATGGCTTGCTGAAAACAATTGTGGTGAGCCCACCATCACGTATCGCTTGCGCGACTGGTTGTTCTCGCGCCAGCGCTATTGGGGTGAACCATTCCCCATCGTGTACGACGAAGATGGCCGTGCGTATGCAGTACCCACAACCGCATTGCCTGTCTTGTTACCAGAACTTGCAGATTTCAAACCAACTGCTCTTGATCCGAATGATGCGAACAGTGATCCAGTTCCACCGCTTGCTCGCGTAAAAGATTGGACCACCGTCACGCTTGATCTCGGTGATGGCTTGCGTGAATATCGTCGCGAAGTCAACGTGATGCCGCAATGGGCCGGTTCCTGCTGGTACGAAATGCGTTACCTCGACCCCACCAATACCGACGCTTTTATCAACCACGAAGTTGAGCGCTACTGGATGGGGCCACAAGGCGACGGACACACCGGTGGAGCAGACCTGTACGTCGGCGGTGTTGAACATGCCGTGTTGCATTTGCTGTACGCACGTTTTTGGCACAAGGTGCTACACGACCTCGGACACGTATCAAGCGAAGAACCATTTCATCGCTTGTTTAATCAGGGTTACATTCAGGCATATGCATACCGTGATGCTCGTGGTCAAACAGTTCCTGCCACAGAAGTCATCGAAACTGACGGCGTGTATTCATGGGAAGGCGAAACAGTCGCTCGTGAATACGGCAAAATGGGCAAGAGCTTGAAGAACATCGTCACCCCAGACGAGATGTACGAAGAATACGGCGCAGACACCTTCCGTTTGTATGAGATGGCAATGGGGCCGCTTGATGCAAGCCGTCCATGGAATACGCGTGATGTCGTTGGCATGCAACGTTTCCTTCAACGCCTATGGCGCAATGTGATCGACGAAGACACCGGCGACACTGTTGTTAGCGAAGACGAAGCGCCCGAAGAACTGATGCGACATTTACACCGCACCATCGTGGGCGTTGACGCAGACCTGCAGCACCTTCGCTTTAATACAGCCATTGCCAAACTGATCGAATTCAACAACGCACTAACTGGCCTTGTCAACACAACCCACGTTGCGCCACGCGAGTTAGTTGAACCACTCGTGCAGATGCTGTCGCCATTATGTCCGCATCTTGCAGATGAGCTGTGGTTCCGTCTCGGCCATGACACCACTGTCACTTACGTTCCATTCCCTATTGCAGACCCTGCACTTCTTGTGGAAGACACCATTGAAGTTCCCGTACAAGTGAACGGAAAAGTACGCGCTCGCATTCAGATGGCGCCTACTGCAACAGAAGCTGAACATTTGGAAGCCGCAATGTCTCTTGATGCGATCATTTCCGCGCTCGACGGCCGCACTCCTCTGAAAACAATTGTGGTTCCGGGCCGAACTGTCAACATTGTTGTCAAGTAATCGGCAAGACTAAAGCTATGGCGATTAGCGAAGTAGAGATGGCTGTGCCTGCCAAGAAGACCATTGCACTGGTGGCACACGACAACATGAAGGACGAGCTGCTCGAGTGGGTTTCAGCCCACAAAGATGAACTCGCTCAACACACCCTTATCGGCACAGGCACAACTGGTCGCCTAGTCAACGACCAAACTGGCCTTACGGTCGAACGACTTCGTAGTGGACCATTAGGTGGCGACCAGCAAATCGGCGCTCGCATCTCTGAAGGCGAAGTAGATGTTCTGTTGTTCTTCTGGGACCCACTTGAACCCCAGCCTCACGACCCAGATATCAAAGCCCTCTTGCGCATTGCCGTTGTCTGGAATATTCCCGTTGCTTGCAACAGAGCGTCTGCCGATTTCATCATGTCTTCTCCCCATATGAACATTGCATATGTGCGACGAGTCCCTTCACACGATCGTTAAGTTGTGAAAGCCCTCTTCCAAATCTGGTGCATCACCTTTGGTCTTGCGTTTATCTGGCCCCAGGTGTGGCGTGCAGTGCGACACGACACATCACATGGCATCTCACCTTTTGCTCTCATGCATTCGCTCGTGGGCTCATCATTGTGGCTTACCTACGGTCTCTTAGAGGGCGACATCGCAATTTGGTTTTCGAATGTTTCTTTCCTCATCGCTCAATCAATCATTATTTCCGTCGTGTATCGCCACGGGAAGATTCCGCGCAGTGTTCTGATTCAAGTCGGAGGTGCGCTCGCTGCTCTTGCGTTATTGCTAACGCAAGTCTCGGCTACGCCCGTTGGTTTTGTTGCCATTGCCATTAGCGGAAGTTCAATCATTCCCCAGTTGATACATGTCATTCGAACAGAGAACCTTCACGGCATCTCTATATCGAGTTACCTGCTCACTATTGTCAACTGCTCATCATGGTTGCTGTACGGGTTTTATGTTCACGACCCCATGGTGTCAGCACAGAACTTCTTTGCCATTCCTGTTTTTGTGTACATCACCGTAAAAGCAGCACGATGGCGATCTGCCAACCCGGATTACGTAGCTGGCGCGTCTTAAGGCAAATACTTAGCCGTTGAAGCAATGGCTGCAACATCAGGTGTACCGCGCTCAAACAAAATCAGTCGCGTCACGCCTTCCGCCACCAGTTCTTGATGAAAAGGGTGCTCAGTATCTGCATACTCAGGCTTGAACCATGACCACACCGACGCATCGAATCCTGGCCGGTGACCACTGGCCTCAACAGCTGCAGTAATCAACGAAGCACGTTCCGGATGATTGAATCGCGTATTGACTCCATCTGCTATTTCGCCAGCCCTACGGGCCAGAGCCATGCTGTTCACTCCCACAATAATTGGCGGTTCTTTATCCGGACGCGGAAAACCTTCAAAACGTTGATCACGGTCGTTCGCCCATATCGAACGCATAATGTCGACTACTTCTACAAGACGATTATGCCGATCTGACATTTTGGGCAATAAGGAAATCCCTAAAGCATCTTGTTCTGCACTAAACATTGTGTTCGGCGCTGCACCTGCACCGATACCCAGGATTAATCGGTTGTTAGAAATTTCCTGAATTGACGAGACGATGTTGGCCAACAACCCGGGCTCGCGATTCATCACGTTTGTCACCAAAGTGCCGAGGCCAATTGTTGATGTTGTTGCCGCCCATGCTGTCAGGCTCGTAAAACACTCCATCATCGAATCAGAATCAAAGACCTTGCCAGAGAAATGATCAAGATTCCATAACGTATTGAACCCTGCTTCTTCGGCCGCACTGCCAGCGTCACGCAACAACGGCCACGGCGCAGAACCCTGATTCAACTGCAAGTCAATAACAAGCTGACTCATACATTCACCCATTGCGGATGCGTAAATGGGAACAATCTCTCAATGTCGTCAACAATCGCTGCAGATGCTGATTCACTGCGCCAGTCTTGCAATGTCCCTTGTAGCCAATGGCCATGCATCAATGAGTTAAACACGTCGTGCACAAATGTGTCCTTAACTACTTTGGGTCGAACGGGAGCGTCGCCCACTAACGCCGAACCATTGCCTTCGTGGTCGATTGCAGAAACGTGTCGCAGTAGGCCAGACAAAACAATTTCTTCAACTCGTGGCGAATGTCCCATCTGCATCATTGCTGCCCACACAGTTTGCCCTGTGATATCGGAAGACGCCACCGGCGATTCTTCGGCATCCGTAAGAATGGAGAGAGCAACTCTGTTTGCAATCGTTGACACCTTGCGGACTAATTGTTCAAACGCATCCTTTTCGACCTGAGTATCGACATAGACCGGAACGACACCACTTTCTGCATCGCTATAGCCAACTACGGAACCGTGTGGTGCAGTCACCAACACTTCCAATAAATTTAAAATTCCTAATAGCCGTCGGTTGTCGTCGACTGTATGAAAATCATCCATGGCAAAACCATGCAACGACACCCGTGAGCGCTGTGACCACGCATCCCAATACAGGCCTGTTAAACGCCCTTCAATTACGGACTGACCGTTCGTCGCTTCAGAAACAATCTGTGCCAGATCAGCTATCGATGAGCCAGTCCAACCTAGGTCAACAACAACATGATGCCCAGGGTCCAAGAGACCTTGAACTTGAAGGTAGCGCAACATTCGTTCACGCAACTCTGCAGAAGCCGTAAGAATGTTGTCTGAATTGGCCAACAATATTTGCCGTGCTGTGACCGCTGAAATTCTGACAGCCGGATCAATTGTTGAATTGAGAGAGCACCCCAGTCGCCGTTCCAGACGAGGCACTGTCAACTCTTCATCATCTCCAATGAACTTTGCCATCGTCGATTCATCAACAACATGTATTCCTGCTCGCCAGACCACCGAACGCGAGAAAGAAAAGTACGAGGACTCTGGCAAGTCCCAGCCCGTTTTGCGAAGTTTCTCCCATACCGAATGTGCAAGAAAACCGTCGCGAGCAACAAAGTGAACGCCCGTTACTTCACGCCGCGACATGACGTTACGAACATCGACAATTTGTCCGGCAACAATCATCCCAACTAACGCACCGAACATTTCGGCGGCGTCCCACTCGCCTGAAGACACTCTGTCTCTGTATTGAGCTTCTAACCGAGAAAAAGGCAACACTGCAGGCGTTGTATTCATCATGTGCCGATGCGATCGTCTCATGTGGTCATTGATATGTGTTGTAATTCCTCGCCTGGACGGAATCTCTCCATCTGCAAGCGCATCGTCACCCACATGAAGGATGACGCCCGGATCAACTTGTAGTTCTTGCAACACCACATCCCACAGCGTTCCGTTGTGTTTCATCGCCCCGTGTTCAGAACTAACAATGACATTGTCTTGTTGAACCCATGCCAAACCTGCAGACTGCGCCATATTGACAATATGTTCAGAAGACATGTAGTTATCGCTAACGACCACAACTTTCATTCCTCTGCTTAATGCATATTCTGCGACATCAGCACCAAAACGAACGGCGGTTGCAAGGGAAACCTCGGTTTCTGCTTCAAGTTCAGCCACCATCTTTCGCTCTTGTTCATTGAGCCCCATTGAGACTGACAACTCGTTCATAATCTCAACGAAGCTGACGTCTCGATGACTATTAGTTCTGGCAGCGCTCCGACGAGCAGCGTGCTCACTCTCTACGCGTTGCACAGCAAAACCATTCCAGCGACGACCGGAACGACGACACAATTCTTGTTCCATCACAGCAAAAACATGTGTTGGTTGTGCTACTGATCTTGTAACAAGAGTGTCAAAGAAATCAATCGTTAGCACTGCGGCTTGAGGATGCAGCTCAAAAACCTGCTTGGCCGTAACACTCATATTCATCGTGAAACTATTCGCCGCACTCGTCGTGCAACGCCGAGGGCGCCACGCTTCGGATTCTTAATGCCCGCCGCAATCTTTTGCAGCGCACCCGCGCTTCTTGTTGGCAGTTCTTCTACATACGAAGCAATAGACAATTCACCCTTGTTCACTCCGTTAACCGATGGTTCGCTCAACCATCTGTTCTGCAGTTGCTTACGCACCTCATGATGAAGGTTGATGCCAACGGTGATTGAGTTCCCAGATGACACCTCACTGTCAGGAGTGCGTGTGTGATAATTCGCCAAACGTTCCGAGATAAATACAAACCCGCCAGAAAGAACTGCACGAAGATTGAACTCCCAATCGCCCAATACCGGCAGAGTGGAATCAAAACCGCCGACGTCGGTCAAGAGTCGGCGCCGAAACAGTGCCGCAATCGGTGGAAACGTATTGTTTCCTATCATGCCCTCGTAGGTCAGGCGTTCTTGATTCAGAAAGAAGTTCTCTGCTCGCACTGGCCGTACTTTTCCATCGCGATACAACTCATGAATGCGATTGACTCCAGTCACCACGGCAGCAGCTGTCGGATGGGCTCGGATGCCTTCCAATGCCACTTCAAGGAATGTTGATATCCATGAGTCGTCGTCATCGTGAATTGCGAAAAACTCTGACTGCGTAGCCGCAAGTCCCCTGTTTGAGGCCTCTTCCATTCCGACACGTTCTGGCAGATGCAACACCTGAATATTGCCGCATGGCGTGGTTGACTTTGCCACCCTCACAACGTCTTCAACCGGCCCCGGATTACCGCCATTATTGACTATGACAAGTGTCCAGTCTCGATACGTCTGATTCTGCACACTTGCAATGGCACGAGCTAGCAATATTGGCCGCTCATATGTCCTCATGACTACCGCAACCATTGCTCAGACACTAGCAAAATGAACTCTTTAAGGCTTTCCACGCCACTTCTCACCTTTTCAAGTGGTCATTGGTTATCATTTCACAATCGTTACCGATAGGACTCCCATGAAGAACAAATACGTATCACTATTCCTCGCGACCGCTCTCGGTTTGTCGCTTCTGACATCAACACCAACTCACGCAGCATCACTGAGCGATCTTGGCGACATCAACCTGACGCAATTCAAGGGATACGACGAGGTCTCCGAATTGAATGGCCAGAAATTCGCGTGCACCTCAGCAGTCGACAACCAATCGAAAAACTTGAGGCAAGTATTCGAATCAACCGTGGACGAAATTGGTAAGCAGCGATCAAATTGGCAAGAAACCAACGGAAATTTCCCAGAAAGCGGAACCGCCACATGGACTCCAGTGCAGCCACCAGCATTGAAGTGTTCCTTCTCGAGCACATTGCTGGAGACAAACAAGACACAAACAGCCCCCGTAACTACTGCTTTGTATGGCGCAGGCACTTTAGATACAACATGTGACACAAACCGAACAACAAATGTCGAGTTCACGTTCAATGCAATTATTCCAACGACATTTGACGTAACACGGGGGATTCTGCCCAACACGTCTGCATCGGACTGGAAAGTTACCTTTGCTGGTTTCCGTAACTGCGCTTGGTCGCTTTCGTTTAACAGCGGAGCACACACCTTGTCGGGAACAGTTGAGCAGGACCTAACAACCCTTGACTCCAGTGCGCCCGCTATCTCATTCAATTGCAATGATTTTTCAAAGACCATCTGTATTCAATACACACTCGCCACCAATGTGTTTGCAGTGGGCGGCACAGGTGACTTTGTAAGTGCTGCTGGTACAGGTAGCCAAATTGAGACCCGAACATTGCCTGCCTTTCTCATCGACATGCCATTTGAAGTTGATGGGGAAAATGCAACAAAAATCGCGTCAGTACGTTCAAACAAGAAACCAAAACTTCAATCGGTAAGCACTGCCGCTGTGAAGAAAAACTCTTCAAAATTGACACTCAAGCTTAAAAAAACTGCCCGTCCGACCGTTCGCCTTGCAAGCCCGCCGAGCATCAACGGTGTAATCACTCTTGGAAAAGGACCAAATGGCCAGGCACTGAAGATGAAGATCGCTAGTGCGCCAAAGTCTTCCTGTTCTGTAACAGGCAAGTCCGGCAAGAAAAAAGTGCAGCTAGTAAAACGCACGAAGGTTACAAATGGAGTTCTGAAGACCTCATTGACATCTGCATCTCTTGCGCGGATACTTCGCACATCAGTGGGCCAAACTGTAAGCGTCACAATTTCGTGTCTGATAGGCGCGAAGACTGCCACAGCGAAAAGGTCAATCGTTCTCGCCTAGCGGCAAATGGTGGAGCTGAGGGGAATTGAACCCCTGACCTCTTGCATGCCATGCAAGCGCTCTGCCAACTGAGCTACAGCCCCGTAACCGGAGTCTTCACTCTACCAATGACTGGCTTCAAGGCAAGAGAGTCAGACGACCTTTACAGTGATGCTGCGCGACGAGGCCCGGGTTTTCCCAGATTTTGCTTGCTTCAAGGTCACCTTGCATCGTGCCGCCTTCTTTGGTGCCAC
The DNA here is from genome assembly GCA_044341035.1 of Ilumatobacteraceae bacterium. GTDB lineage: Bacteria > Actinomycetota > Acidimicrobiia > Acidimicrobiales > Ilumatobacteraceae > UBA2093. Next base: position 15,724 of record JBIISL010000012.1, read on the forward strand.
CAGATTTTTTCCTTTGATTTTGCATCCGCCAGACGAGCTCCAGGTTTGTTTTCCCTTGCCAATCGGTTTCAGCAGTGACGTAAGCGATACTGACTTTCCACGCTTGACTGACTTTGTCTTCACAACCGCCGGAGCAGCAGTGTTGGGCACAGTCGCAACTTTGGGCGCAGTTACTTGTGATGCAGGTTTTTGTTTCACCTTTATCACCGGAGCAGAATACGAAATCTTCGGGAACTTCACCTTCACTCCGTCATCGGTGATGATGAAATCGGCAGTTACTTCGTTTTCTTCCGTTCCCTTTGTCACGCTTGCAGCAAGAGCAGCCTTCAGAGCCGCTTCTGTTTTTTCAATTCCCCATTGCTTCAACAAACCGTCAGGCAAGAACGCAGCAAAGTTCCCTGTGTTCACCGTTTCACCATCTTTTAAGAAGTGAGGAGCAGCAGTCTTCACGGAAATCGAGCCCACATTCCCTTGATATTCGATACTCGGAAAATGAAAGTACGTTGCGTTAGTTGACACCCAGACCGGAGCGGCTGATTCGCTCGCAGGTGGGAATGTGAACGACTTCGAGCGTGCATAGAACGACAGGCCATCTGCATCGGCCCTGTCTACATCACAGACAACTACCTTCATGCTCGGAATTCCACACTTACCAGTCAAGTCCGCGGGGGGATTATCAGGGCCAGGAATGTGTTGTGCCGCCGAGTCAACTGCAACACGAGCAGGCTTGCCCTCAACAGTCATTGTTAAGTCCTGTCCCGCCAGTGCGAAAGTCATGTTTCCTTCGTCAGCCACAACCACGCTGTAATGCGGAAGCCCAACAGTCTTGTATTTCACAACCAGACTGATGACTTCGTTTGCCTTGACTACGGGTGATAAATCGACTTTTCCGCCACCGGTTTGCTGATCAGAGGGACGATCTGAGAATCCGAAATAGTCGTCCTTCAGCACATCATTTGTATTTGGATCAACATAAAAGGCATTGACGTAGGCCTCGTACCCAGCGATTTCTACCGAACTCGTGTGTGTCTTATATGCACCTACTGTCACCATGAAACGTAATCCGTTTGGAACTTCTTGTCCGTCCAACTTGGCGGTGTAACAAAAGTTCGTCAATGCAGTTGTGCATTGACCGAGACGCATCGAGTATGAATCCTCTTGAAATTGATCAGTTTGGAAGCACGGCAAAGTAGTGAATGCACCACTTGTCGCATATTCGCACGCAGAAATTTCTGGTTGCTGGTAGTAGTACGGAGCCTCTTCGACAGCAGCCAAGGACTGATGTGAATTTGACTGACTAATAACGACAATCGCTACCAGCAGCGACATCACAAACAAAACGGACCTTTTCATGAGTTCCCCCGAACATTGCAGACACCGTTTCTATTTGCGGCGACCCAATGATGAACGACTGTAGTCAACAAAAATAGGGTTGCCGAACATTCTGGAAGTGCATAATGCAACCTTTTTGTCGCATATAGTTCGGAGATTGGATGGTGGAGCTGATAGCCCTACAAGCCGTTACGCCCAAGGCGTTGGGACAATGTCTTTATACAGGCGTTCGATTTCGTAGAACCGGCGCATTTCGTCGATGAAAATGTGAACCACAACGTCGCCATAATCAATGAGGACCCACTGTTGCTCGCGGGTTCCCTCTGAGCGAAGCGGGCCTTTGCCAACTGCTTCGCGCACATTGTTGAGCACGGCGTCGGTGATTGCGCGAACGAGCCGCACGTTTGAGGCGCTTGTCACAATGAAGTATTCGGTAATGCCAACGACCGGACCTACGGGCAAGACAATGGTGTTCTCGCCCTGCTTCTCGTCGATCACTCTGGCGATAAAGACGGCCAGTTCCAATGAGTTGAGGTCTGCAGCGGCAGCGTCTGTATTAATTGCGTCGGTCACTTCTGCTCCGTTGTACTGGTGGTCGATGCGCTGGTCGATGAACCTTGGCCAAGGAACGCAACAAAATCGTTACCCAAGACGATACGGAGGTTTACTCCAGAGATGACATCTCGGCTCTCAATGAACTCGAGTGGACCCAAAAGTGACTCATAATTCTCTGCCTCAGTAAGGGCAATTGAATCGTTGTAATACACGATGGTGCGTTCTACCGCTGGTTCAGAAGGCTCCCGTACCAAAACCACGCTGGCTCCTAGGAACGCGAGCCGAGTGACTGCTTCCTGAGCAGTATCACTATTTGCAAAGGGCACATCAAGCATTACCGCAATATTGGCGGAGGTAATTGTCAGTGCACTGGGGACAACGCTTGCCATCACCATTAATACTTCAGCACTATTAACCCCGTAGAGATCAGCATTGTTCGGATTGCGTTGCGCATCGGTAAACAAAGATGCAGATAACTGCCACACATCAATTTCGCCGGCAAACAACGCGGTGAAAAAGCTAAGCGTGGAATTCAGGGACTGAATGTTGGCAGGGTCTACCGAACTAGTAGACGCCGCTGTGGACTCATCCGACACTGCAACACCACCCTGTGCGACAGCACCCCACAACTGTTTTACTTGCGGCAAGCGAGTTGATTCAGGAATTCCTTGTTCGGATGACGCAAGTGCGGTAGCGATTACCTCTGGCAATACAGTCGAAGAACCTGAAGGCAAAACAACTGTTGGCTTTTCATTAAGAGCACTGTTGATTACTGGCTTTGCCAACACAACAGATTGTGCGCCAATTGTCGACATGGCTACGGACAACTCTGCAGCAGTCACATCGTCAGCAAAATCAACAGTAATGTTCAACAAATTCTGCACGTCAGTTGTAAGAGCTGCAAGTCCACCTGTAACAAAAGAATCCGCAATTCTGCGTGGTGCTTCGGTTGATGCAACGTCGGCCGATGACCCAACAGGAATGGAAACAATTGTTCCGCCTTTCCCTTCAGGTGCAACTGCAAGTAATGCAATTGCGGTTATCTCATTGCGCGAGTTACGAACTGCAAGCATTTCTACAGCAGTGTTAGGAATCTCCAATGTCGCATTCTCATCAACGCTGTCTCCTCCGGACGCATGCAATAACGAATTGGTTCCGATGAACAACCCGCTTGGCACAGCAAGAAGCGACAACCCTGACGTGACCATTGCAGCAATCATGCGTCGGCGTCGACGTGCAGGAATTGCTGTCATTGTTTGCCTAGATAGAGGCCGCGTTCACGAATCACTGCAGCAACTGCTGGTGACGTAACACCTTCTACAGATTCGCCGCGTGCGACATTTTCGCGAATGGCACTACTTGAGACATCAACCGGTTTCATGGTGACGTGCAACACGTGGGCCTCTTGCAGAAACTCTGGAATTGTGCTGGTGGAGTTGTCGCGATTCACTATGACGATCGTAGAGAGCCTGACTAGGTCACGGGCACGATGCCATGTATCAATGCGCGACGCGGTGTCAGCTCCCACAATGAGAAAAATCTCCGAACCTGGCTGTTCAGCCAGAATTTCTTCCAGAGTGTCAACCGTAAATGTGGGGCCACCCCGACGAATCTCTTGATCTCCCGCACGAATGCCGGCACATTCCTCGGCCAATGCTGAGGTCATCTCAAGCCTCACGTCGGCTGGGGTGACATCGCGTTCGCCGACCTTCTGCCATGGCTCATTGGCCACCATCAAGACCACTTCATCAAGCCCCAATTGGGTGCGAGCCGCAACAGCTGCGGCCAAATGACCATTGTGGGGTGGGTCGAAGGTTCCCCCAAGGATGCCAATTCTGGTGGGCGCAGTACTTGTCACGTGGCGAGTGTAGAAGGAATTAGCCACCAGACGCCCGCGGTGAAGAAATTTCTTGCTCCGCCTCTAGTAACGAGACATAAAGACTGGTAATGTCTCCAATCCCCCCGACTAGGAGCCCCTCCTTAGTTGGTCTCATGTGCCCGATAACACGGAACACATGGGAACAAGCCCTACGAATAAACGGTTGAACACTGCATCATGAATGACTCCATTGGTCTCTATCTAAACGACATCGGCAAAGTTGCCCTTCTGACCGCCGAAGACGAGCGCGAGCTCTCAAAGGCAATCGAAGCTGGCCGCGACGCGTCAACACGCCTTGAAGCCGGCGAGCGCGGAGCCGCCCTTCGCCGTGACCTACGTAATGCAGCCACCGCTAAGGACCGCTTCATTCGCTCGAACCTTCGTCTCGTTGTTTCAATTGCACGTCGCTATCCATTGCCACAGGGCATGGACCTTCTCGACCTCATTCAAGAGGGAAACCTTGGTCTCGAGCACGCAGTTGACAAGTTCGACTGGCGCCGTGGTTTCAAGTTCTCCACCTATGCAACCTTCTGGATCCGTCAGGCCATTGGTCGTGCACTTGACCAAAAGGCAAGCCTCATCCGTATTCCTGGTGATCGTTCCGCCAGCCTTCGTGCAGCATTGCGCCAGGCTTCAGGCGACGGCGAAACCCTTGATGCCGGCAACGCCGAACTTCACCGCCTCACCACTCCTGTCTCTCTTGACAAGACCGTGGGAGACGACGGCGACGCAACACTTGGTGACCTCATGGCTAATGGCCAAGGAACTCCTGAAGATGCTGTCATGGCAATGGTTGATACCGAACTTCTCGATGAACTTCTTGGCACGCTCGATGACCGCGCCCGTTATGCCGTTGAAGCCCGCTTTGGTCTTCTTGACGGTGAGCGCAAGAGCTTCCGCGAAGTTGGCGAAGACTTGGGCGTTACAGCCGAAGCTGCTCGTCGCCTTGTGAGCCGTGCTGTTGAAGGCTTGCGTGACGATGCCGAGCGCATCCTCGCAGTCTGATCAGTAACTAATTATTAATTCCCATTGCGCCGACCCCTCATTTAGCGCAAGGCTAGGAAACTATGGCTCGTAGCTGGACACCTTCTTCATGGCAATCATGTGTTGCCGAACAACAGCCGCAATGGCCTGATGCTACTGCGCGCGATAGCGCCCTCTCGCAAATTTCTGCTTTCCCACCATTGGTGTTTGCTGGCGAGGCACGTTCTTTGCAGGCATCGCTTGCACAAGTGGCTGCCGGAAACGCTTTCCTATTACAGGCAGGCGATTGTGCTGAAAGTTTCGAGGAGTTTTCCGCAAACAACATTCGTGAAAAGCTGCGCGTCATCTTGCAGATGGCAGTAGTCCTCACCTACTCAATGGGAGTTCCTGTTGTCAAAGTTGGCCGCATGGCCGGACAGTTTGCAAAGCCACGCTCTTCATCATTTGAAAAAATTGGTGATCTTGAATTGCCGTCGTTTCGCGGACACATCGTGAATGATGTTCACCCAACAGCTGAAGCTCGTATCCCTGATCCGCAACGCATGGTGCAGGCGTATCACCAGTCAGCAAGCACGCTGAATCTTCTTCGTGCTTTCACAAAAGGCGGTTTTGCAGATCTCAACCGCGTAAATGCTTGGACACAGGAATTTGTTGCCTCAAGCCCAGAAGGCCAACGCTACGTTGCATTGTCTGCAGAGATTGAACGTGCGCTTGATTTCATGCGCGCGTGCGGCATTGATACAGAGAATTACTCATCGCTACATGAAGTAGATGTCTACACAAGCCACGAAGCATTGCTGCTTGGGTACGAAGAAGCAATGACTCGCCAAGATTCTCTGACTGGCCAGTGGTACGACTGTTCCGCTCATATGTTGTGGATCGGCGAGCGCACACGCCAACTTGATGGCGCACATGTCGAATTCCTTCGTGGTGTCGGCAACCCCATTGGTTGCAAAGTTGGACCAACCACGTCTCCAGAGTTCGTTCTTGAATTGTGCGAAGCGCTGAACCCAGCACAAGTGCCAGGTCGCCTCACACTCATCAGTCGAATGGGTGCGGACAAAGTGGAAGATTCATTGCGCCCATTGCTTCATGCAGTACGTGATGCAGGACATCCAGTTGTGTGGGCATGTGATCCGATGCACGGCAATACATTCACTGCCCCGAATGGTCGCAAGACGCGCCACTTCGAATCAATCGTTGATGAGATTTCTGGTTTCGTTCGTGCGCACAAAGCCGAAGGAACATGGCCAGGCGGAATTCATATCGAACTCACCGGAGACGATGTCACCGAATGCACTGGCGGCACTGACGACCTGACTCATGACGATCTTGATGATCGCTACGAGACAATCTGCGACCCACGCTTGAATGCTCGCCAATCACTTGATCTTGCATTCCGCGTCGCTGAACTAATTCGCAACAACGTCTGACATGTCAGCGCTAGATCTGGCCTTTGGCCTTGCCGACGCATGGCCTGTTGCAGAATCATCCATTGCTGTCATCCATGCTGGCGGAACAGAATTTCATGGCGACGAACATCGACGCCAACGTCTTGCGTCTGTCAGTAAGCCCCTTACAGCGTGGGCAGTTCTTATTGCTGTTGAAGAAGGCAGCATCTCTTTGTCGGATGCAGTTGGACAAACTGGATGCACCGTGGAACACCTTCTTGCTCATGCAGGTGGGTATGGCTTTGATGGAGTGAAACCACTCAGTCGACCAGGCACTAAACGCATTTATTCCAATACTGGGTTCGAGATGTTGGCAGAACATGTCGAACACTCAACGGGAATTGCATTTGTTGAATACATAGATGATGCGGTGTTTGCTCCTCTTGGAATGCACTACACAGCACTCGAAGGTTCGTGCGCGAAAGATGTGTTCTCAACAGTTAACGACATGGTTCTATTTCTTGAGGAGCTTCGCTCCCCCACTTTGATTGCGGCCGAAACATACATGCGCGTGATTTCTCCGGCGTTTCCCGAACTTGCGGGTGTTGTTCCTGGCATCGGAAGTTTTGATCCGTGCCCATGGGGACTTGGCGTTGAACTACGCGGCCACAAAACACCGCACTGGACAGGAACACGAAACTCTTCTTCAACCTTTGGTCACTTTGGTGGCATTGGCACGTTCATGTGGGTTGACCCAGTTGCAGATGTTGCGTGCATCATGACTGCAGAACGTGAATTCGACGAGTGGGGCATGGAGCACTGGCCCATGTTCAACGATGCAGTCCTCTCTTGCCTTGGCAGGTGACCATGACCTCTACTGAGAAAACAGGCAAACTCGCCACCTTCACCATGGGTATTGGTCCGCTTCTTTTGTGCGGATTCAGTGTTCCGATGTCAGTGAGCATGATCTTTCCCGCGCTGAGCGATCTGCAAGACAAATACGGCTTCAGCGATGCAGGCCTTGGCTTTATTGCGGCGGCCGGGTTCATGACATCGCTCTTGGTGTCATTGTTTGTCGCTCCATTTGCCGACCGCGGCAAGCCAAAGAAACTGGTTCTCGCAGCATTGGTTTTGGCTTCGCTGGGTTCTGCAATGTTTGCATTCGGAAGTTCATTGGGAATGTTTGTGCTGGCCCGCGCAATTTCCGGAGCCGCTCTCGGAACCAGCGGCCCTGCCATAAAAGCAATTGCAGCCAACGTTGATAAATCTCGCGCTGCAGAACGTTTAGGTCGTTTACGCGGTGTGGAACTCGCAGGCTTCACAGGTGGACCACTCATTGGCGCACTGCTGATTTCCCCGTTGGGTTTGCGCGGAGCATTTCTAGTTTTCTCGGTGTTCGCACTCGTTGCGTTTGTCGTCGTCGCGCCACGTGTATTGCCTTCACTCCCCTCCACAGACGACTCGAAGCGACTGAGTATTGAGTTGTTGAAGTACCGACCTATTCGTGCAGCAGCACTTGCATCACTCACGTTGTTTATTCCTATTGGTATTTACGACTCCCTATGGGATCGATACATCACGGATCGTGGTGGAAACAACTTCATGGTGGGTATGACATTTTTGTTGTACACCATTCCATTTATCCTCCTCGGCGCCAAAGGTGGACGCCTCGCAGACAAAAAAGGTGCGGCACGCATGACCGTCATCGGCATCTTCTTAACTGCACCAATGGTGATGCTGTACGGCTTTTTGCCGAGCGCTTTTCTTCTCGTCAGTTTCAGTTTGGTGGAAGGCGTAATTGGCGCACTATCCATTCCCGCCACCCAATCTCTCATGGCTCAAGTTGCACCGCATGGTCGCGCAAGTGCGGCACAAGGATTAAACGGCACCGGCGACCTCATTGCTGGCTCCATCATGGCGCTTATTGCGCCAGTCATTTACGGCTCACATGGCCCCGAAGCAACATTCACATTTGCTGCCGTATTGATGGTGATATGTGGAACGGCGGTGGCCCTCATGTTGAGAACCACCGCCGACTCGAGTTCTGCGACCTAAGTCGCAATTCTTTAGTTGATTATTTAGCTAAGGCGCTCAATGATCATTGCCATACCCTGGCCACCACCGACGCACATGGACTCCATGCCGTAGGTCTTGTCTTCCCACTGAAGACCATTGATGAGGGTTGTCATGATGCGAGCACCAGTCATACCGAATGGGTGACCAAGCGCAATTCCACCACCGTGGATGTTGAGCTTGTCCATTGAAATTCCGAGGTGCTTTGCTGAAGGAAGAACCTGTGCAGCAAATGCTTCGTTGATTTCAACAAGGTCGATTTGATCGATTGTCATACCTGCGCGCTTGAGAGCTTGACGGCATGCTTCGATTGGACCAAGGCCCATGATCTCTGGGTTCAAGCCAGAAACACCTGATGACACGATGCGAGCAAGTGGCGTAAGGCCAAGTTGCTTTGCGCGTGTGTCGCTCATAACAAGTACAGCTGCAGCACCGTCGTTGAGTGGGCAAGCGTTTCCTGCTGTCACTGAACCGTCTGGGCGGAACACTGGCTTCAACTGTGATGTTGCTTCGTATGTTGTTCCGGCACGAGGACCATCATCTTTTGACACAACAGTGCCGTCTGGAAGTGTGATTGGCGTGATCTCGCGCTCGAAGAAACCATTCTCCTGGTGAGCAACAGCCAAGTTGTGTGAACGAACACCAAAGTGGTCCATATCTTCGCGGCTAACGCCTTCGATTTGAACAACGTTCTCAGCTGTCTGACCCATTGCGATGTATGCATCTGGCAAACCAGTTGGTGGTGTCCAAACAGCAGCTCCACCTTCTGCGCGTGCACGAGTGCGTACGGAAGGATCTTTGAAAATTGCGTTTGGTGCTGAGTCGCTTGCACCTGATGCATAACGGCTCACTGTTTCAACACCGGCAGCGATGAAACAATCGCCCTCTCCGGCGCGAATGGCGTGGGCAGCCATACGAATTGTCTGCAATGAAGATGAGCAGTAACGGTTGACAGTTACTCCAGGGACATCATCAAGGCCTGCAAGGATTGCGACCATACGACCGATGTTGAATCCGCCTTCACCTGCAGGCTGGCCGATTCCCATCATGAGGTCTTCCACATCGGAACCCTTTACTTGAGGAACCTTTGCCATGAGTGCACGCACAATTTGGGCTGCAAGATCATCAGGACGCATGTCCTTGAGCGAACCCTTGTTGGCGCGGCCAATTGGGCTGCGGGCTGTGGCGACAATAACTGCTTCAGGCATGGGGTCTCCCTTGTTTGTGGTTCGCGTATCGAACCGACCCATTGAGAGTAGTCAAACTGCCATCAAAATCAGCCCTCGAACTGAGCACAGGCTATTTCCGCCGATTAGGGTCAGGTTTCATGGATTTCCCCGTAGTACCACTTGCCGATATCGACCTGTCTTCACAAGAGTTCTGGGCCAAGCCCCGCGACTGGCGTGAAGGAGCCTTCAAGACACTGCGCGACGAGGCCCCCTTTCAATTCTTTGATGAATATGTCATGGAAGACTCCCCATTCCCTCCCGGCCGCGGATACCGAGCACTGACTCGTCACGACGACATCTGGCATGTCAGCCGCAACGCGGCTCAGTTCTGCAGCGGTCAAGGTTCAAACATCGGAGACCTGCCTGTTGAACTAAACGAATTCTTTGGCTCCATGATCAACATGGATGATCCAAAACACTTCCGCCTTCGCAGCATTGTCGCCAAAGGTTTTGGGCCTCGTGAAGTTGGTCGCGTAGAAGACCTAGTCAAGATTCGTGCAGCCAAAGTTGTTGATCGCTTGCTTTCTGAATTTTCTGAGCGTACGTGTGACTTCGTTGAGCAAGTAGCAGCCCCAATGCCATTGCAAATCATTTGCGACATGATGGGCGTCCCTGAGTCAGACCATTCAGAAATTTTCCGTTGGACCAACACCATCCTCGGCGTTGGTGACCCAGAGTTTGTGACTTCATATGAAGACCTCATCACTGTTGGCATGGAAATCTTTGCGTACGCACAAGCACTTGGTGAAGATCGTAAGGCAAACCCACGCGACGACATCACGAGCGTCATGATGGCAGCCGAAGTGGATGGCGAATCACTCACCGCTCAAGAGTTTGGCTCGTTCTTCATTTTGCTAGTTGTTGCCGGAAACGAGACAACCCGAAACGCAATCAGCCACGGCATGAAGTTGCTCACTGACAACCCGGACCAAAAGAAGATTTGGTTCAACGACTTTGATACACACAATCGCACTGCGGTTGAAGAGATCGTTCGCGTGGCTACACCAGTCATTCATTTCCGTCGTACGGCACTTCAAGACACTGAAATCAATGGTCAGAAGATTCTTGAAGGCGAAAAAGTAGTTATGTTCTACTCGTCTGGAAACCGTGACGAACGCACATTTGCTAACCCTCACCAATTTGATGTCACGCGTGAAATCGCTCCTGCACAAATAGGTTTTGGTGCTGGTGGCCCTCACTTCTGTTTGGGTGCCAACCTTGCTCGTCGTGAATTGTCCGTAATGTTCAACGAAATCGCACGCCGGATGCCGACTTTGCGCGCAGAGGGCGAACCTGCTTACTTGCAGAGTTCATTTATCAACGGCATCAAACGCCTTCAGTGCTCCTGGTAACTGACTCAATATGTAGGCGTGCAATCGCCTTCACATGTTCAGTTAGAAGGTGCTGCGGATTCAGCCTGTAGCCACTCCAGTGTTCAAGCACACGCCGTAGCACTAGTTCGTTGTGCACCAATCGCTGCAGAACCATATGCACCTGACTACGAGAACGATTGGTGAGATCGGCAATATTGGAAGCCGAATGCTCAATTGGGCTGCGCCCCAAAATGCACAACACATCACTCTCGACACCAGGGCTCAAGACTTTGAAGGGGTTGTCATCACTGACATGTGGAAACCTCATGCCACTATGTGTGCATGAAGCAGGGCTGTTCGGAAATTCATACGGAATCCGCGACCGACTTCCAAAAAAGTGTTCGATTTTCCGAACACTTAGGTAGATGCTGTCCGCCTGCGTTGTAGGAAAAACCGAACGTTATTCAGCGATCATGCGGATATCCGCAACAACAGCTGCGTGATCGCTTGGCTGAATGCCGCCAACGGTGTCAACACCTGCCAGCCAAATTCGTGAAGGGTTGCCGATAGGGCGAGGACGTGGCCACGACACGAAGAGATAATCAAGTCGACGATTCGGCCATGTTGAATCATTGATGTACGAATTATCGCGACGCCATGTAAACCCTTCGCCTTCTCCAGCAACTTCCCACAAATCTGTAAAGACAAGTCCAGGTACTGCAGGCGCACTGCGTCCCGTCAACATACGAATCTCATCAGAGTCGGGAACGGAGTTGAAATCTCCTGCCATAAGAACCGGAACATCAACTTCAGGATCATTGCGCAATTGATCAACAATTCCGCTGAGCGCTTCACATTGAGCAATGCGCGTTGCTGAGGCATCGAACTTGTGATCAAGGTGTGTACATACAGTCCACCATCGACCGAATGGAGTCTCTAGTTGTGCAACAACTGCGCGACGATAACTAGGTGCACCCGTAACGTCAGGAAGTCGATGTACTTCCCACGACACAATGGGCCAGCGCGACAAAATTGCATTGCCCAAACTGACACCGTTGTCGTACCAGGGGCCTTCTGTACGAGCGACATGCATATTGAGTTCATCGGCAAGCCATTGCACTTGGTCGAGGCCGCCTTCTTGGGCCCAGACCTCTTGCAAGAAAACAATGTCTGCGTTTTCATTTCGCAATGTTGTAAGGATTGCCTCTTGGCGATCGCGCCATGGGCCGAATTGCCACCACAAGTTCCAAGTGAGAATACGTGCCTCCATGGCGCATACGGTACAACCCCATAGGCGAGACTGGGGGCGTGACCGGTTCCTCTCTCTCCCCTCTCGCAGGCGTTTTCGGTGGTGGCGGACTGTTTGGTATCGGTTACGCCCTCGGAGTCATTGACGGCCTGCGTGAGCGTGGCATCGACCTCACAGGGTGCCCCATGCTCGGCACGTCAGCTGGCTCATGGGCTGCTGCAGCAACAGCACTGTCAGTCACCTTCGACGACCTTGTTGGTTTGGCAGTACCCACCTTTCCCAATCCGCGCGCTGGAGTCCTTGCATCTTCGGCTCGCGAAGCCTTTGGAGAAGCAACCGACAGCAATGTACGGGTTGTCGTAACTCAACTTCCACGAATGAAACGTGTTGTCTTGCACGGAGGGGATCACCCCTTAGCGGATCTCGTTGCTGCGTCATCGTCCGTGCCGGGATTACTCGCACCGCACTCAGTCGGAGGAAAGCGATACGTCGACGGTGGGGTTCGTTCTGGAGTCAGCGTTGATTTGGCAGACCCTGCATCACTACTTGTTGTCATTGCGCCGTTAGCTGGTGCAATGTTTGGACCCTTTGGTCGGTTCGTTGACAACCGCACTGATGCAGAACAACGTGATTGGTCAACTCACAATCTCGGTCGATTCCTTGAGTTCTCTCCTCGCAGTGCAACAGCCCACATTGCTACCCGACCTCAACATTTGTTTGACAAAGCACGCGCCATAGATGCCTATCACCACGGACGCTCTGAAGCTGCAGCTCGAACTATTGAGTAGCCAAACTTGCGCGGAATTCGCCCTCAACAATTAGTGCAGCAATTTCAGGCGAGGGCTCACTGAGTCGTTCAAGCGTGACACCAATGATGTCGCCTTCAAATCGATACACGTGCGGATAGAAACCAACGGGAGCCCCCGTGTCCATGCCGACATCAAACGATTCACCACTCATTGAAAAGACAATCGGCACACTTCGTTCAACATACGTGTGTGCCGCTGGCGAGCCATCAACCAACAACACTGCGTGACCGCCTGCTCCGAAACCACCGTCGTACACAAAGTCAACAATGACTTCATGGCGACCAGGTGCTAACGGCGTTGCTGAAGTTGCAACGAAATGATCATGACCCATCCAGTTGTAGTGATACACCGGCCGGCCTTCATCGTCGATGTACAAAGACCAACCGGCCATATTGCCGCCCTGACACACAATGACTCCGCGTGATCCACCAACAGGGACAACAACTTCAGCCATAATGCGGAATGAGCAGTTCTTCAGGTTTACGACTGAACGCTCTGGCATGCGAATGTGGTCAGCGGTATAAGTCATTTTCTTTATCCCGCCAAGATTCTCTGGTGGCACGACTGTCATACCCAATGTTGAGCCAGGTTCACGTAACGGGTACACATTGTTACGTTTCGCTTCTGCGTCAAATATTTCCAACAGTTCAGTGAGCTTGTCGGGAAATTGTTCCGCCAAATCAACACCTTGCGAGAAGTCCTCTGCAATGTTGTACAGCTCCCACTTTTCCTGGGGGCCATCAAATGGAACCATGCCGAAACGATTCCACGGCACTCGGCCATGGAAGCACGATGCAATCCAGCCGTCGTGATAAATCGCACGATTACCAAACATCTCAAAATATTGCGTCGTACGGGTCGAGGAACCATCATTGCCATCCATCGCATACAACATCGACACGCCATCAACAGGCAACTGTTGCAATCCATTCACCATCGAAGGAATCTCTATGCCGGCTGCAGCAAGGAGCGTGGGCATTACGTCGACAACATGGTGAAACTGCGTACGAAGTGCGCCGACGTCAGTGAATCTCTCTGGCCATTGCACGGCCATTGCATTACGTGTGCCGCCAAAATGTGACGCCACTTGCTTCATCCACTGAAACGGGGAATCAAGAGCCCAAGCCCAGGACAGGTTGTAATGGTTCTCGCATCGAGCGGTGCCGAAATCGTCCATGTGCTCAAGCAGCCACTCTGGGTCTTCGGGAATACCGTTCTGAAACGACGGTGCACTCCATGCTCCGTGCACCGTTCCTTCCGCAGATGCTCCGTTGTCGCCAGTGATGTACATAAACAACGTGTTGTCAGCCTCGCCCATCGCTTCAACAGCATCCAGTACTCGTCCAATTTGCGCATCGGTGTGTGCAAGGAATCCTGCGAAGACTTCCATAAGTCGAGAAGCAACTGGCTTGTAACGATCAGGGTATTCATTCCACGATGGAACTTCATCTGGTCGTTCCGTCAGTTTTGTACCAGCAGGAATAACCCCGAGTGCTATCTGACGTTCGTAAATCTCTCGACGCAGAACATCCCATCCCTGATCAAACTGCCCTTTGAATTTTTCAATCCACTCCGGTGCCACATGGTGCGGGCAATGCATTGCACCAGTCGCGATGTAGGTGAAGAATGGTTTCTCTGGTTGCGAAGCTTTCTGTACTCGCATCCAGGAGATTGCCTTATCCGTGATGTCTTCAGTCATGTGATAGTCATCGCGACCCTCATATGGCATCACGGGCGTTGTCTGGTCAAACATCGGCGGTTCCCATTGCGATGCTTCAGCATTCAAAATGCCGTAGAAGCGTTCGAAACCGAGCCCTGTAGGCCAACGATCAAACGGACCCGCAAGAGTTTGTTCCCACAACGGAGCCAAGTGCCATTTGCCGAATGCTCCGGTGGAATAACCGGACTGCTTCAAGATCTCCGCAACACTCGCTGCTTCCTTCGGAATAATGCTGTCGTACCCAGGAAAAACATTTGCACCCTCTGGAATTCCACCCATGTGCACTGTGTGGTGATTACGGCCTGTCAACATTGCTGCACGCGTTGGTGAACATAACGCAGTCGTATGAAATTGATTGAAGCGCAATCCGTTCTTCGCAATTCGGTCAAGAGCCGGCGTAGGTACTGGTCCGCCGAATGTGCCGCATGTTCCAAAGCCCACATCATCCAGAAGAATCAACACAATATTTGGTGCGCCTTTAGGTGCCTTCGTGATGTTCAACGCGCTTGGAGTTGAATCCGCGACTATGTACCCCTGAGTTCCTTCAAAAGGTGCCGTGGGTTGTGGCAAAGATGAAGTCATCAGCCAGCAAAACCCTTGTTCTCAAATGACGTGCGAACGCGATCAACAATTGCAGCATCACCTGATACGACAATGGCGCCGTCAGCAAGTTCCTTGCTCCATGTGGACCGTTCTGACAGAAGAAGTAGCAATGTTGCCGGCGACATCTTCACCATGGTCGTGGCTCCCCAACCATCTGTTGGCACTGCCACAGAATTTCGAACATGCAAGCCGGCGGTTTCATCACCAACAACAAATGCAATGTGGTGATTAATGCCAGCAATCTTGTCGGGGTCCACAACTACTCGCAATGTGTGAATAAGGCCGACCGCAGATGCCTCACCCAGGAATTTCGGATTAAAGCCGTGCCTCATGAATCGGTCCATAGGGAATGACCCATCAAGATGACGCGCACGTGTGATTGCCCAGTTGCGAATGTTGGCAGCCGGTGTGCGCTCCGCAATGACGCGAAGACACGATGCCAAAAGGCTCTTCTCGTCTTGAGTTGCACCTTCAGATTTTGCAAGCCATGTTCCAAGTTCTGTAGCCCAACGAATATCGTCGGCCGCAAGAGCAGCTGCACACTGTGCAGCTACGGCAGCACGACCGCCAAAACCAGCAATCAATTTTTCATATCGAGATTGAGGTTCCTCAGGGAACAGCTTGGCCTCATCGCCGTCAAACCATCCGCGAAGACCCATGAATATCTGACGCAAGTGATGTTCAGTGACGCCATAGCGCTCACTGGTGAGGTAATCCACGTCGTACATCTCAGGCAACGTGATACGTGAAGACAACTGATCTGCTGTCCATCCCTTATTGATGCCCCGAACTGCCTGGTCCCACATGAACTGAATCGAGTCGCGATACCGAGTTGACTTTTCGCGAATATTGTCCTGACCAATAAGAGCCGGCCCGTGAGTAGCTACCAAGTATTCAGGCGCCCACTTAATGATGTTGTCGATACCTGGAATCAAGACGCGAGGGTCTCGGTATTCCTCGCCACGAATTGCAAAAACATTGAACAGCACTGGCCACACAGAGTTATGAACACAGGTGCCAATAGTTGGGAAATAAAAGTTAATTGAGTCATCTGAATCACTCGGCGAATGCAGATACTGAACTGGCAACCCGGCAATAGTGATGGAGCCCTTGTCTCCCAGAAGATGCGTTGCATCGATGTACCCAGTTGCGAATGGAGCATGCGCCGGATTCTTGAGAAAGAACCCGAGTCCGACATTCACTCGTGCATCTGGGCCTTCTAATGGCATCACAATTGCGAACTGCTCAACAAGACCCCGTGAGTACGCCGGAGAAATCTCACCCAACGCGCGCGATTTATTGAAGGCTATTTTGTCGTGACCATAAATCGGTAATGGCGTCGCGTGATTGCCTTCTTCAAGAATTGCCTTCGTGCCTTCTACATAATGGAAGTGCGTGTAGATGACAGCAGCAATTGGAGTTGAAGTGAACTCACGCAGACGGCGCAATGCTTCGCGCATCTCTTCAATCGACTCGCCCGTATCAACTGCAATAATTCCTTCAGGTGCCTCAATGAAAGTTTGGTTCGACAGACCATTGCCAACCAAGCACCACACACCAGAGCGCACTTCATAGAAATCGGCCCGCACAACATCGCTCTGGGCGGCATGGTCCTTATGCACTCGTTGCCCACCCGAGGTGGTAACGACATTTACGTCTGTTGAATCAAAACTACGCGTCATATGGGCCCCACTAACAAACAGTTACATCGTGCCACAAAAGGCTAATTTTGTGAAACTCGCTAGCGGGAGTAAGCCAAAAGTGCATCTTCAATGACCAGACCCAATTGCTGGCTTTTTCCTAACGCAAAAGTTGCCGAGACATGATTTGAGTCCATGTACACCAGGGTTGAACCGATTATTGCAGGACAAAAGGAGGTGCCACATACCCATTTTGTGACATCAATATATGTAAACCCTAATTCTGCTGCAATTGCCTTTTCCGTTTGCATACGTGCACTTCGCACAGATTGCTGTCGAGTGCGACCACATTTCCGAACATCATCAGTATTCTCTGCCAGACATTGCGGCACGTCAAACCACATCGATGGTATGTCTGAAAACAGAACCACTTGTTTACCGGCATCTTGAAGTCGTTCGATAACACGACGAAGACCGCCCCACCACCCAGTCCCCCGAGGCGACAAGCCTTTTCCTGTCACGGAATCAAACTTATTACTTCCCAGAATGACGACCTTCAAGTCGCTCGCGATGATTCGTTGAATTGCGTTCTCGCGCCACTGATCACACTCTCGATATGTTTTTCCTTTATAGGTGTTTATCGAGACATCAACTGGTGGACAAGCTCTCTTGGTCATTACCTCAAGTCGCCACCCGTTCTCAATCGCTGCTATTTCAAAACCAGGGAACCACTGGCCAATGTGGCTATCGCCGAATAGAGCGACACCCGTGGCCGATTCCTTTGATCCGTACAGACATGGCGGCACGTCTGTTGATTCATAGCGGGCCAAACAGTCATTGGAAAATACCGATGGTTTATCTTTTGGCGCCGTAAGAATTGACGGCAACAAGTTTGTTGGAATTCTTCGCTCAATAGATGATGCGTCAATAATTGGAATTTCATCAGCATTCAATTGCGTCAACAGTTCCATTGGGTGCTGTTGGGAAATAGTTGTACTGGTGGACCCCACTGCCGTGCTTGGGGTGTAGGTATTCGCCGTCGACACTGTTGCCGGCAATTGCGAGAAGCCGATGCCTATGAACACTGCGCTCGCTCCAACGAGAAGTGACAAAGCAGGAGAATCAGATAGTCGCCGACTACGTCGAATGGGGTTTTCAAAAAACCTGTACGAAAGAGCAGATAACCACAATGCAATTACCAGCAACGTGCCTCGTGACAATACAGAAGCATTTGGATACTTCACCTCATAAAGAACAAGCAACGGCCAATGCCACAAGTACAACGAATATGAACGAGCCCCCACCCACTGAAAAACATTCCAGCGCAAGAGCCTTAGGGGGCCGCTAGGAACTCCAATCGACATCAGCACCATCACTGTGCAAACGGTCGGCACGACATACACCCAGCCAGGAAACACAGTCTCTTCCGTGAGTACAAGAGCAGAGACAAAGATGCCAACAAGTCCCAGCCACCCCGCTGCTGCTCGCACTCGCGTTCCCGCAATCGGCCGAATAGACATGAACGTCACTAAAACTGCACCTGCTGCTAATTCAAATGCGCGTGTGGGCAATAGAAAATATGCCTCAACTGGTCGACTAGGGGTGATGTAGACGCTGTACCCGAAACTTCCAATACCAATCAGACAAGCAGTTATCAGCACTGCGCGTTTGCGCCCAATTCGCCAAGCAATCGCTACAACAAGCGGCCACAGAAAATAAAATTGTTCCTCAACGGCTAAAGACCACCAATGTTGCAGCGGTGACGGACTTGCCGTTTGTGACATGTAATCAACGCCGACATCAACAAAATGTACGTTGGCCAGAAACAACGATGCCCATATTCCGTCAGTGCGCACCGACGCAAAAGACACCGGATTCATGATTAGCCACGAAGCGATGAGCGTCGCCGACAACACCAAACCAGCTACAGGTAGCAGCCTTCGAAATCGACGGGCATAAAAACGCCGAAACGAGGCTTGATGTTCTTCGTGATCTGAAAGAAGTAACCCGGTTATCAAAAAACCAGACACCACGAAGAAAACATCGACTCCGATGAACCCGCCACGAAAGAATAAATCCGCGTGGTAGATAACAACTAACGCAACAGCAATAGCCCGCAAGCCTTCAATCTCGCTGCTCTTTTGCCCAGATGTAATCACACCTGAACGAACAGAAGTCATAAGTGAGTGTGGTGAGTCACAGACGTGCAGTGACGCTGCGACTCACCTAATCAGCTACAGCCGCTTGTGGAGCCACATGATGGGCACGCATGGCATGAACCGGCGCGCTGCATCTGTACGCCACACATCATGCACATTGGTGCATCACTATGACGGGCAATTCCGTTTGGATTTGAGTGATCAGAAAGGGGCGCTGTTGGGGCGATTCCCATCTCGATTTGTGTCACCAATTCTGATACTGACTGAACTGACTTTGGATCAGTTGCAAGTTCAGTGCCATTGGTGGTTTCGATTACTGATTCTTCAACACCAGGAAGTGTTGGCTGAATGCGCTCATCACGGCTGAAGATGCCAAGTTCGGCACGCTCGTCGTATGTCATGTATTCAAGAGCCAAGCGACGGAACAAGTAGTCCATGATGGATGAAGCCATACGAATGTCTGGAT
>JBIISL010000013.1:0-35058 GCA_044341035.1 Ilumatobacteraceae bacterium
GGCAATGACCAATCAATGTTTAGTGTGTTGCGTCAACGCGACCTTCTGGTGCATCACCCGTATGAGTCTTTCTCTTCATCAACCGAAGAATTCCTTGAACAAGCTGCAAATGACCCACGAGTACAAGGAATCAAGATCACCTTGTATCGCACCTCGGGTGATTCTCCTATCGCACGCAGCCTCATCAAAGCTGCAGAACTTGGCAAACAAGTGGTGGCACTTATTGAACTCACTGCCCGGTTCGACGAAGCAGTAAATGTCACGTGGGCAAAGGAACTTGAACGAGCTGGTGTTCACGTTGTCTATGGCGTTGTCGGACTAAAGACTCACTGTAAGTGCGTATTGGTTGTTCGCCAAGAAGAATCTGGACTACGTCGGTATGTTCATGTCGGAACTGGTAACTACAACTCAAAAACTGCACGTACGTATGAAGACATCGGTCTTTTTACATGTGATGAAAAGGTTGGCGACGATGTATCTCACTTGTTTAACTCTTTGACCGGGTTTGATAGAGATCATGATTACAACAGTCTCATTGTTGCTCCTCGTTACCTGCGAAGCAAGATAGTGCAACTAATTGAGAATGAAATTTCATTTGGTAAAGACGGCCATATTGTGATGAAAATCAATGGTCTTGCGGATGCTCGAATCATTGAATTGCTATATCAGGCAAGCGAAGCCGGCGTCCGAATTGATCTCATTGTCAGAGGTATCTGTTGTATCCGGCCAAGTTCTGAACATGAACAGAACATTCGTATCAGATCTGTATTAGGGCGTTATCTCGAGCACTCACGCATGTATCACTTCGCGCACGGCGCACAAGATAAGGGACCGGTGTATTACATCGGATCTGCAGACATGATGCCGCGCAATTTGGATAAGCGAGTGGAAGTGCTGATTCCGGTGGAACATCCGAAACATCGCGCATGGATTGAAGAAGTCTTCGCCACGTTATTGGCCGATGATGTGGTGGCGTTTGAGATGAACAGACAGGGTGATTGGCGACGTGTTGGCCCTGCTGAGTATGTCCCCGCACATGATGCTCAATACCGCATTCACCTGAGGGATTCAGAGTCTCAGTTGAAATTGGGAGTACCAGTAGCTGAAGTTTGATGGGACCCATGTGAATAGGTTCTTCTCCTATTCACGTATGTAAGACTGCAACCTGTACGTCTTGTCCTAGAATTGTGGCAGACATAATCTCTACTTCATTCAGGAGGAACCATGGACGAACTTCGCAAAGGTTTTCACCAGCAATTAGATGATGTACGCACAGAACTAGTTCGGCTGGCTGCTTCAGTTATTGAAGCAATTCCTCGTGCTACTGCCGTCATTCTCAATGGCGACCTTGAAGGGGCCGATGCTCTTATTCAATTTGACGACGAGATTGATTCTCTGTCGTTAGAACTTGAAGAGCGTTGTTATCAAATCTTGGCGTTACAAGCGCCAGTTGCTGGCGACCTTCGACAAGTGGTATCAGTTGTCAAAATGATTGCTGAGATTGAACGCTCTGCTGACTTGGCAGTGAACATCTGTAAAGCCGCGCGCAGAATATATGGGCATGAACTTGATCCACGTCTTCGTGGACTGATTGCTCGAATGGGTGAACAGGCAGAACAATTGTGGGAATCAGCTCTCGAGTCATTTGAAGAAAATGATGCTGCGAAAGCTGCGGCAATTGATGACATGGACTCGTATCTCGACAGTTTGCAACGCGAATTTGTTCAAGCAATCCTCGAAAGCCATTCGGAAAATGCAATTGATCTCCAAGTTGCTATTCAATTGGCTGTTGTCGCTCGTTTTTACGAACGTATCGGTGATCATGCTGTGAATATCGGTGAGCGTGTTCGGTATTTAGTGACTGGTTGGTTGCCAGAACATAAAGGCGCAGCTCGTTTCCGTCAGAAATCTGGCGACGACGACACTGATGGAATTCCATTCATCAACCTCAAAGAAAGTTGAATCTGCTAGTTCGGCACTGATATGTGGTGGTTGATTGTCGGCATTATTTGCGGAGTAGGAGTTGGGTTTCTTATTCGCGACCGCACTCGCCCTGTTCGTACAGTTACTGCTCCCGATGTGCCTGAAATAGGCGTGGTTTCAGATTCTGAATCAGAAATCAAGGTGCTCCTCGATGCACTTCCTATGGGTGTGGTTGTTCTTCTTGCGGATGGTCAGGAGCGTTTTCGAAACACCGTTGCAATGTCGATAGCGGGAGCCCGACACGCTGATGTTCTTATTGAAGCGGCAGCTGAGCGATTGCTTGTGTTGGCCTTGCGTGGACTTGAAAGTCGTGAACAAATTCAGTTAGCAGGCCCACCACCGCGTGTTATTGAAGTGCGTGCCATTCCACTTACAGATGGTGGGGCAATTGCGATAATGGATGATGTCACTGAGAGATGGCGCATTGATCAAGTGCGAACGGACTTCGTGGCAAACGTTAGTCACGAACTAAAAACTCCCGTTGGTGCAATTTCTGTGCTGGCAGAAACTATTGAGGGCGAAACTGATGATGAATTGGTA
The DNA here is from genome assembly GCA_044341035.1 of Ilumatobacteraceae bacterium. Taxonomy (GTDB): domain Bacteria; phylum Actinomycetota; class Acidimicrobiia; order Acidimicrobiales; family Ilumatobacteraceae; genus UBA2093. The sequence continues at coordinate 2,524 of JBIISL010000013.1, forward strand.
TTGCGTCTGACTGGTCGCATGGTGATTGAAGCACAACGTATGTCACAGACAATCGATGACCTGCTTGAATTGTCTCGCATTGAGTTGGGTGGCGAAATGCTAATGACCGACATTGATATGGCAGATGTTGCGGCTGAAGCCATAGAGCGGGTGAGTCCTATCGCAATGCGTAAAGGTGTCCCTTTGCTTCTCAAATCTGAAAAAGGAATTGCGATAGTTTCTGGCGATTTCTTTCAGTTGGTGTCAGCTCTGGCCAACCTGGTGGAGAACGCTGTGAAGTACAGCGACCAGACACATCAAGTTGACGTTCGAGTTCTCACCACAGATTTGGTGGTGTCAGTCGAAGTAGAAGACAGGGGCATCGGAATCCCCGCAGACAGCATTGATCGGATTTTTGAGCGCTTCTACAGAGTTGATCGGGCTCGTAACCGGGCAACGGGCGGAACTGGCCTTGGTCTCTCAATTGTGCGCCATGTTGCTACCAATCATGGCGGGGAGGTGAACGTACGGTCTCGGGAAGGTGAAGGTTCTACGTTTATCCTTCAGATACCACGTGTTTTGAGGTCAACATGAGGCACTATGGGTACGTATGGTGAACGCACGGACAGCAACAGGTATCCCAACGGTGTTGGTAGTGGAAGACGAAGAGTCGTTCATTGAGGCTTTGCAGGTCGGACTCAAGCGGGAAGGGTTTCGTGTTGAAGTAGCCCGCGATGGTTTGCAGGCACTTGAAATGTTTGACCTTGTGCAGCCAGATCTTGTTCTTCTTGATGTGATGTTGCCAAAAATGTCTGGCATTGATGTCTGTCGTCAACTACGTAAAAAGACTTTGACACCTATCATTATGGTCACAGCTAAAGGTGCTGAAATTGACACTGTCGTTGGTCTTGAAGTGGGTGCTGATGACTACGTCACGAAGCCATACAGACTTCGCGAATTAACAGCTCGTATGCGCGCTGTGATGCGTCGTGTGCCGAATGATCGCGGTGGCGAACTTTCTGGTTCTGCTATTGAGGTGGGTGACGTTGCTCTTGACCCTGATCAACATGAAGTTGTTATTCGTGGCGATGCTCAGCCGTTACCGCTCAAGGAATTTGAACTTCTGCATATTCTGTTGGCAAATGCAGGTCGAGTTCTGCCTCGCGAAACACTCATTGATCGGGTGTGGGGAAGCGACTACGTCGGAGATACAAAAACGCTTGATGTCCATATCAAGCGTTTGCGCTCCAAAATTGAAGATGATCCAGCTAATCCGACTCGCATTGTCACTATTCGCGGGCTCGGATACAAGTACGACAAACAGCGCACAGCGTAGAATCGCGTCGTGGTCAAGCGGCGAACTAGTGCACATCTTGAAAATGGCGGTTTACCGGTAGCTACGCCTTTCGGGCGTTTATCAAAGACTCATTCACTAATGGTGGCGGGCGAAACCGCCATGACTGTGGCACTAGCGGATTCGTTGTTTTTATCTATTAGTCCAGATGCTGCACGCACAAAAGTGCTTCTGTTTCTTGCGGTCAGTATGGCGCCGTTCGCAATTGTTGCTCCGTTTGTTGGCCCATTGGTAGATCGCATGCGTGGCGGACAGCGAATGGTGGTACTAATGGTGGCGGTATTGCGTGCATTGGTTTTGGTTGGCATGGCGTGGTCTCTTGACTCGCTGACGCTCTTTCCTCTTGCGTTTGCATCACTTGTGTTGGCTAAGACCTATTCCATTGCGAAGTCTTCGCTAGTGCCAACCACAATTTCTGGGTCAGATGGGTTAGTTGAAGCAAATAGTAAATTGGGTCAAATTGCAGGAATCACCGGATTCATTGTTGTGATTCCGATTGCTCTACTTCAACTCATCAGTTCTCAAGCCGCACTTGGTTTTGGAGTTCTTGCTTTCTTTGCCGCAGCAATGAATGCGTATCGTCTGCCAAAAATTGTTGTTGCGAGTTTGCCAGCTGACGCGTTAGAGACCGAGGAACTGCATTCTGCTTCAGTTGTTGCTGCTGCAAATGCAATGCGAGTGTTGCGTGGGGTAGTCGGCTTCATGTTCTTCCATCTGGCGTTCTGGTTACGCCAAGAGACAGCTGGTACTGCTTGGTTTGGGTTGGCAATTGGTCTGTCCGGCTTAGCTACTCTCGGTGCCAATTTCATCGGACCGTTTCTGAAAAGGAAAATGAAAGTGGAAACAATGCTTCTCTTTTCTCTTGTTTCAGTGTGTGTGGTGGGTATCGGCACTGCGTGGTACGGCCGCATCGTAGGTGGAATTATGTTGGCAGCGGTGGTGAATGCGGCAGCAGCCATTGGGCGTCTGGCGTTTGAAGCCACGGTACAAAGTGGTGCACCTGACGCGAATAGAGGGCGTGCCTTCTCCCGTTTCGAAACTCACAATCAGATGGCGTGGGTTGCAGGAGGGTTATTACCTGTCATCTTTGCCCCTAAGGGTTGGGTCGGATTTGCAGTGGTGGGGCTTATTGCAGGGGTCGGAGTTGTGTTGTATCTCCGAGGCCGAGGTGTTTCTATTGGATCTCGAGGCGGGCGAGCCACAAACCAGGCGCATCGATCTCACTAGGCGTAGGAAGATTTCCTGGTGCTGAGACAAGTGACGGCAACAATGCTGAACCGTCGCGTTCTACAACACCTTGAATAAATGTGCGGCCCCGTTGCTGTTGTGAACGGGTCTGAGAAATACCAAGAAGTTGTTCCACAAGATGGGAGTTTGCACCGTTCTGCACCCGACGTCGGCGGACAGCTTCGGCAATTGGCGATGCCCCACCCAAGAGACGCGCGCTGACTGAGTCAACGACGTAGTCGATGTATCCGGAAATTGCGGCGACATGAGCATCAAGAACTGGGGCAAGTGCTTCTTGTTCTGCGGTACGTGAGGCACCCATCATGATCATTGGGTTAGAGAACAAGTTTTGTACTGCAGCCATTGCGTCAGTATCGGTTGGATCAAGATCTGTAAGTGACGACATCAATGCATCAGGGTTTGGTCGAAACGCAGAAACGTGCGCCTGGACCAAAGTGGTGAGACCATCCGCGATTGCGGGTGCTGCAAGAACTGCATGAGACGCAAGCTCATGAATGAGTACCCACATTCGAAGATCATCTTTTGGAATTTCCCATTCCGCCGCGAATGCATCAACAGAGGATGCCACGACGAGAATTTCTGATGAGTGTGGGCGTGCAAGTGGTATCTCATATTGACCGAGCGCATGACTGGCGAGTGCTCCAATCATTGAGCCGACAGACATTCCCATCATGGCGGGGGCCATCATGGTGGAAAGGTTGGTCATCATGGCTGCCATCGGATCATCGGGAACATCGCTGCCACTGTCGTGTGATTGAAGTGCGGTGGCGAGGTTGGTGAACAACGGCCGCAGATCAGTGAGTGTGCGATGTGCCCACCTTGCTCGGGTGGTTGTAAGAATTTCGGTATGCGTATCGTTCGATCCGGTGGAAAGTGAGGTGATACCTCGAACATGCATATCAGCAATGTCTGCGAGGGAATTGAACGCTAAACGAGTGGCCGTATCTGGTTCCGGATCTGGGGAATCTCCGACAGCGCCAAGTTGTGCGAACTGTTGTGCAAGATCCCAGTTCAGGGGACCTTGTCCGGCCATTGCCCGCATCATGTCGTTGAAAAAGGGAATACCGCCAAAGGGATTAGAAGCATTCATGTCGCCGTCAGCCATGCACTCATAATAGGAGGAGCAACGAGCGTTACATCGTCAGGGTTGTTGTGTGAGAGTACTAATCATGCTCATTATTGATGCCTTATTGAGCATCCACACAGAGTGATCGCGTCGCACCACAATTCCGACTAAGTGTCCTTCGGTATCGCGAACAGTTGCGAGACCATGAATTGCGTCTGACGAATGAATTGGCATATCGGTGTAACTGCTATTTGTCGACAGGCTGGGTTCTGCAACAAAGGTTTCGGATGTGGCAGTGTCAACAATTCGATACTGCGATAAATCTGATATCTGCCTCGGATCAATCAAGTGGCTCAAATCGGGGGTGGTTCCCCATGCTGATTTTTCTTCACAAAGGACAAGCGCTAGTCCGGTGACAGGATCTTTAGCGACAACTTGAACGGGGACATTCAGCCCGGCCGCAGACGTAACCCAGAGTGAGGAAGCAGTGTCAACGTCGTCGCTTGCTGTAATCCACGCCCCGTTTCCGAGAGATAGCGCCGATGTTCTGCCAGCATTGCTCTCGATAACAGCCATTTCTTTCGGAAAGAAATTTTTGACCGGTGGAACTGTGCTGCTTGGCGATTCTTGAACTGCGGTGCCGAAGTCGTCTCGATTGGAAGAGATTCCTTTTGGAATTGCGATGGCGAGGACTGCGCCGGAAGCAGCCAAGCTGATGCCCGCTGCAAAGGCTGCCAGACGACGACTAATTTTGGGTGGTGTTGCAAGGAAATCCGATCGTGCGGCGTCTGCCATCTCGGCGGGGTGTCGCCACGTGCGTTCATACGCGGGTACGGGTGCTGGATCTTGGTTCTCGAATTCGTCAGCGCTCACAAGTGACAGACACTAATCGCGATGGGTACGCAAGTGTCGGCGCTATCCCAAGCTCTACCCAGTGCCGTAAGAGTACGATTGGCATATGCCTGCACCGTTGCTCGGAGAAGAGTGGTTCGAATTGACCGCCTCAGAACTTCCCATCGGCGACATCTATCAGTGGGCCGTTCGGCCAGACTGCGGGGCCGTGGTTCTTTTCTCGGGCACTGTTCGAGACCATGCTGATGGCCGTACGGATGTCACCTCGCTTGAGTACGAGGCGTACGAAGACGCGGTCATCCCGTCGTTTGCAAAGATTGCCAATGAGGTGCGAGTTCGTTTCGCCGATGCTCGACGAATTGCAATTCTGCATCGGACTGGTGAACTGTCACTAGGTGAATCGTCGGTTGTCGTTGCGGTGTCTTCTGCGCATCGCCCTGTTGCTTTTGATGCAGCACGATTTCTTATTGACGCGTTGAAAGAGACAGCACCAATTTGGAAAAAAGAAAATTGGGATGGTGGAACTGATTGGGGCACTAGAGCCCACAACATCACAACACCGCAACAAGTAGTGAGCAATCCGTCATGATTGCTGTTTCTTTCCTCACAGGTCTGTTTACATTTTTTGCAATCGTGTCAGGCTCAACATTGCTCGTATTGATTTATCTTGATAATCGCAATGTGCGCATTGATGATGGAATTGCGAACTTCCGTCGACATATTGATGCGTTGTCGCCTGAAGCGCGACAGTCGTCAGTGCATCGCGATGCACCTGAAGACAGGCGAAGATAGTGAACACAATTCGTATCTCCATAGAAGGACCTAACCATGGCTCGTGACCTCGCAATCGACCTCGGTACTGCCAACACTTTGGTGTACATGAAAGGCAAGGGCATAGTGCTCAACGAGCCTTCAGTTATTGCTGTAAATCGTCAATCGGGTGAAGTATTGGCCACTGGCCATGACGCGTGGGACATGATTGGTCGCACCCCTAGTTACATCGTGGCTGTTCGTCCATTACGTGGTGGCGCAATCACCGACTTTGACATCACCGAACGCATGATTCGTCTATTGCTGCAACGTGTTGGCGTTTCGCGGTTCACTCGTCCCAAGGTTGTCATTTGTGTTCCGTCTGCGATTACTGAAGTTGAACGCCGCGCGGTAACAGATGCAACGCGCCGTGCTGGTGCATCTGACGCGCAATTGATTGAGCAACCGATGGCAGCAGCCATTGGCGCAAATCTTCCCATTGATGAGCCTGTTGGCAACATGGTGATTGACATCGGTGGTGGCACAACTGAAACTGCTGTTATTAGCTTGGGTGGTGTTGTTGCACTTGAAGCAATTCGTGTTGGAAGTTTCGATATTGATGCAGCAATTCAAAGTTATGTGCGTCGTGAACATGGTGTTGCAATTGGGGAGCGCACAGCTGAAGAAATCAAAATTCAAATTGGTTCAGCTGAACCTGGCCCGCAAGATCGCAGTGCGGATATTCGTGGACGTGACTTAGTGACAGGACTACCAAAGACTGTTCGCCTAACTGCAGAAGAAGTACGGTTCGCAATCGATGAACCTGTCGCTGCAATGGTGTTGTCCGTAAAACGTTGTCTTGCTAAAGCCCCACCTGAATTGGCTCAAGATTTTCTTGCTCGCGGCATGTACCTAGTCGGTGGTGGCGGAATGCTCCGTGGACTCGCTGCCCGCATCGAACGTGAAACAGAAGTGCCTGTCAAGATGTCGCCCCAGCCCCTTGAGGCAGTGGTGCTCGGCGCAGGCCACTGTATTGAGAACTACCAGGCCCTACGAGGCATGTTTATGGGGACTCGCCGCTAGAGCCTTGGCGCGTTGAAATTATTCGACGCACTGTCCCTTCGAGGGAGATCACGAACATTCCTTCAAATGTGCTGCGAACAGCGGTGATGTTGCCGAGATCCTTTAATACAGTTTCAGACGCAACAGTTGAAGTTCCATCAGTCAGAATTGCCGTCACAACTCCGCTGCAGTAGTCACCAAAGAAATACCACCCTGCACGACCAGGAGTGTTTGTATTGGTGCCAATCGCACCACCGGAAATAGAGCATGCACCACCTTCATGTTCGTATTCAAAGACGGGTGCGGTAGCTCCGGGCGAATCAACGTCTTCATTGAAAATGTGGTTTCCTTCGTAGGCGCTCCAACCGAAACTAACTCCTTTGCCTCCGGGAGTTTTTGGTGTTCCCGGACTGACATTGACTTCTTCCCATTTGTTTTGGCCAACATCTGCGATCCAGATGTTTCCAAAAACATCGAAGTTGAATCTCCATGGATTTCGTAGTCCGATCGACCAAATCTCTCCACGTGCATTCAGGGAATCAACAAAGGGATTGTCCTGTGGAATGTCATATCCAGAGCCACGTGGATTGATTCTCAATATCTTTCCGAGAAGTTGAGTTTTGTCAAGCGCACGTCTTTCTGGATCACCTGAACTGCCGCCATCTCCAGTGCCGATGTACAGCATGTTGTCTGGACCAACAACGACCGCCCCACCGTTGTGATTTGAGTAAGGCTGAGCAATTTTCAGAATTTCTGAACCGGAGGGTTGAATACTCAGTACGAATCGTCCGTCTGAAGTCATATCAAATCGAGAGATAACTGAGTCGCCTGAAAGATCTGTGAAATTGATGAATGCTTCCCATCGCTCATCAATTTTTCGGAAAGCTAAACCTAAGAGACCACGCTCACCTTCAGATGTTGTTGCACTAGAGATATCAAGAACGGTGTCAATGATTGTTCCGTCTGTGCTCCAACGTTGGATAGTCCCGTAGCGAGAAACTACATAGAAGTAGGAGTCAGCAATATCACGTTGAATGAGGTCAACTGCTCCGGCTAGCTGTCCAATTTCTCGTGAAGAATATGACACTGTCCCAGAAAGAGGGATTGATGTTGATGCTGAAGTTGTGGTTGTGGATGTCGCTGCTTGACCGCAACTAGCAGTCAAGATAATGACACCAATTAATGAAGCAATGCGCCGCATTCTTTACTCATTCGGCCGTACGCGAATTAGGCCTTCTTGAACAACCGTGACTGCTAAGTGTCCATCCTGGGTGAAGATTGAACCACCAGCTAGACCACGTGAGTTCGATGTTGAGATTGCATGCTGGTCGTACAAATGCCATTGGTCTGCACGGAAGGGGCGATGAAACCACATTGCATGGTCAAGGCTTGCCATCTGAATTCCACCCTCGTTCCATCCGAGGCCATGAGGCAACAATGCAGTGTCAAGAAGAGTCATGTCGCTTGCATACGTTGCAATACAAGCATTCAGAACTGGGTCATCAGGCAATGTGCCATCTGCACGCAACCACACGCGTTGGCCAGACGATTCAGTGCCGGAACGATTGATTGGTTCACCATCGGGATAGCGCAAGTCAATAGGGCGAGGGTGGTCGTACCAATCGCCGATTTCTTCTTTATGCGGTTCCATGCGGGTCTTGAAATCCGGAAGAGTTTCCGGAGCAGGAAGACCAAGGGGGGCAGGTATCTGCCAATCAAGGCCCGGTTCAAATGCGTGAAAGCTTGCCTGGAGGTTGAAGATGACTTCACCGTGTTGAATGGCAACAACGCGTCGAGTGGTAAAACTTCTACCATCACGAAGGCGATCTACCTGATACAAAATTGGTGCAGCCGGATCTCCGGGACGCAAAAAATATGCATGGAGCGAATGGACATGTCGCGCATTTTCATCGACTGTGCGTGATGCCGCCACAAGTGATTGACCAGCTACTTGGCCACCGAATACGCGAACCCGATTTTCAATGGGGGAGACTCCACGAAAGAGGTTGACTTCAATTGATTCCAAATCGAGCAATGTGACGAGTTCATCAAGTGGTGTGGCCATCACCCCATAGTAGGGTCGAATCGTGTCAATTTCGCCGCTCAATTCAGAACTCCGTCGACATGCAGTCGCCGCTCGTGGTTTTATGCCTGAAGATGAGGGCGATGCCTTGTATGTGGCTGCAGTACGTGCCGCACAAGCAGTACCAAATGCGCCGTTTGTCGAAGTGGGTTCGTATTGCGGCCGTTCAACTGTGTGGTTGGGTGGTGCTGCACGAGTATCCGACACAACACTGTTTGCAATCGACCATCATTTTGGCAGCGAAGAGAACCAACCCGGATGGGAATGGCACGACACTTCATTGGTTGATCCACGCACGGGCCGCATGGACACGCTGCCATTTTTTCGCTCCACCATTCTTGATGCAGGGCTTGCAGATTCAGTAGTCACGATGGTTGGTGATTCGCCATCCATCGCGCGCCATTGGACAACACCTCTTGCCTTTTTGTTTATCGATGGCGGACATGGTGTTGAGCCTGCAACATTGGACTACCAATTGTGGACACCGCGAGTTGCACTAAGGGGAACACTTGCAATTCATGATGTGTTTCCGAACCCTGCTGATGGTGGTCGACCACCATATGAAAACATCTACTTGCCTGCAATTGAAAGCGGATTGTTCGAAGATGTCAGCGCAACTGGTTCGTTGCGAGTGTTGCGTCGAATTTAGAGCGCGCGAGCCTTTAAGTGTGCGTTACGACGCACCATTGGCTGTGTAAAGAGCGTTGAGGCAGGCGAACCGCCACTAATTGCATCTGCAGCAAGAATGATGGCAGCAGCTGTGTACGCGCTGTACTCATCAGCAGGAAAACGAACAATCATTTTTTCTGGTTCCGCTGGATACACAATGCCCGTCCAATATGCGCCGTCTTCACGACGGTGAGGCATGGTCCACAGAACTAGTTGACGAGCGATGTCTCGGTCGCCAGCAGCACAATGAGCGATGGCGCATTCACTGGTTTCTGCTGCAGTGACCCACTGTTCATCATCAACACAACGCACGCCTCGATCATCAAGTACGAATCGATCCCAGCCTTCGGCAAGTCGTGCTTTGGCGCGCGCACCGGTCATTGCGCCAGTGAGTACGGGGTAGTACCAGTCCATTGCCCACCGAGCCTTCGGTTCAAATGCCCCTAGGTCTGTTGCAATGAGAAGGTCAATTGCATCAGCAGCTGCAGTCCACTCAGGTTGAGAGTCGCCGAGAAGGTCGCCGAGCGCAGCACCACAGTGGAGCGCATGACGAATACTGGACGAACCAGTAAGAAGTGCGTAGTCCCATGGTTGTGAATCAACTTCTCTAGCCCAAATGATGGAGCCGTTTTCACGGCGCATTGAGAGAACCCATGAGAGCGCCTTACGAACAGTTGGCCATAATTCAGAAACTGCTGCAAGGTCGCGGGTGCACAACCAATGTGTCCATACGCCAACTGCAATGTATGCATTGACGTTTGTGTCGAGTTTGGCATCTTCGATTGTTGCATCGGGCATGTAGTAGTTGAACCATGAACCATCTTCATGTTGAATGTCGGCTAGCCATTTGTATGCAGACAGTGCTGCGTCGTCACGACCCATCACATTAAGAGCCATTGCTGTTTCCACATGGTTCCACGGATCACAGTGGCCGTTCGGATACCACGGAATCATTCCGTTTGATAACTGCAATGCCTGAATCGAATCTGCTGTGCGTGCGAGGTCGGCTGTAGTGAGAATGCCTGGAAGGTGAGGCATGGAACGCGTGGTCATACAGATGCTCCGACAGTAAGTGGTTTACGAGAGTAGACAACAAAGCTTTTACCCATGAGTGGGCTGAGGGCACGTTCAGCAACTTGCATGGAGCGTGGTTGGTTCATGATGTCCCATTCAAGGAATTCACGGTACTTTTTCACCAATGAATGGTCGTTGTTGCGAGGGCCCACTGCACATTTCAACCACCAATATGGAGAGTGCAAAGCATGAGCATGGTGGCTATCTGTTACTTCAAGTCCGGCAGAACGAAGTTTTGCCTTTAGTTCAGTAGCTGAGTAAATACGGACATGGCCGCCGACACTTTTTGGTGCGTGGTATTCATCTGACAACATCCAGTTGATCTTTTCCGGCCACCAAGACGGAACAGTGACGCCCAGGGAACCGCCGGGCTTTAGGACGCGATGAAGTTCAGAAATGACATTCACATCATCTTGAATATGTTCGAGAACTTCTGAGGTGACTACGCAATCGAACGTGTTGTCATCGAAGGGGAGCTTGGTGGCATCTCCACGAAGCACGCCGCCGTAGGCCTTCTCGGTGATCTCTTTCGCTTCAAGCATTGCGCCAAAAGTGTTACGCGTCATCACTACTTCATCTGTTGCGTAATCAAGTGCGTATACGGTTGCGCCTTGGCGGGCTGCTTCAAATGCATGACGACCGAATCCGGCGCCTGCATCAAGAAACTTGTCTCCTGGACGAAGTCCAAGCCGGTTAAAACGAATTGTCAACATGTCAGCGACGCTTTTCTACTTTGGCGCGATTATGGGGCATGTCGAGCACTTCGCGATATTGCTCAACGGTTAGTTCTGCACAGTGTTTCCAGGTCCAGCGCGACACGACTCGTTGACGGCCTGCTTCACCAATTCGAGCACGCAATTCTGCACTGTCAAGACCAGTAGCAATTACGGCTGCAAGCGCATCAGCATTTGCAGCAGGGCACTGCAGCACAGTCTCATTGTGCGTGCCTGTGACTTCGGGAAGCGCGCCACCGTCTGTTGCAACAAGGCATATTCCTGTGCTCATTGCTTCAATTGCAGGAAGACTGAAACCTTCATACAAACTTGGCACAACTGCAAGTTCTGCTTCTGCATACAACTCGACAATGCGTTCATCTGTAACGCCAGAAACAAAATCAATATGTGGTCGTAAGCCGAGCGAATCAATCAGGTCCATGCTGTGACCAGGACGAGGCTTGCCAATAATGGTGAGGCGAATGTCGCGGTCTTTACGCAAGAGGGCCATTGCTTCAAGCAAGTAGGACAACCCTTTCAATGCAACGTCTGCTGATGCAGTGGTGATCAGACGGCCAGGTTCGCGAGCGATGTGTGGTTGGGGCTTGAAAAGATCTGGGTCAACGCCAACAGGAACAAGACGCATACGGTCGCGTGATACGCCCATATCTTTGTTGATGTCAGTAATGCTGTTTTCGCTAACGACAACAATGCGCGGCATCTTGCTTGCGACTTTTCCTTGCATATCAACGAATGAATACCAGCGGCCAACAGAGCGACGCTTCCAGCGGCTCGGCGCATGGCTCATTTCCAATTCACGGTCTTTCGTGATGGGGTGGTGCAAGGTGACAATAGTTGGAATCAACTTTTCAATTTTCAAGATGTCCCAACCGAGGCATTGGTTGTCGTGGACTAGATCAAAGTCATTGACGCGGGGAGTCAATGTGCGAAGTGCGCGTTTCGAAAATGCAAGAGGCTCAGAGAACTGGCCTGTCATGAAACGAGCTGTTTCGACTACATCGGGCCATGTCTTAATTTCCCAATATGCCGGCACGCGACCCGGATAGGTGTCGTTAAAAATGTCGAGGCTAGGAAGCTTGTGCATCGTGATGCGATCATCAAGAACTGGGTATGGCTGTCCACCGAATACTTCAACAGTGTGACCAAGGTCGGCGAGTGCCTTTGTGAGGTGACGTGTGTAGACACCTTGACCGCCAACATGCGGTTTCCCACGATACGTGAGGTATGCAACACGCAACGGGCCGTTGGGGTCGTAGGTGCCTGACATAGGCAGTAGAGGCTAACTGGCACCAATCCGATTGGCTCGTGCACGGCGCCGGGCTAACCAGGCGAAGGCAATCAATAAAGCCCAGATATAGACCGCATTCCCCATACGTGAGTACATCGTGCGGCCCGACCGAAGCTGAATAGAGCGTTCAAGCACCTGCTGTTCGCTTATTGATGTGCGCTCGTGAACAACACCAGAGGAATCAATAAACGCGCTAAAGCCGGTGGGGGAAATCTGTACGACGTCGCGACCTTGTTCGAGTGCTCGTAAACGAGAGGCCGCTACTTGTTGTGTCTGCAGAATTGTCCATGTGTAACTGGAACCGTTGGTCGGATTAATGATGAATGTGGCCCCATCAGCAACGCCTTCGTTAACGCGTCCACCAAAGAATATTTCCCATGAAATAGCAACGCTCGCACGTGTGTCTGCAACATCAAGCCAACCACGCAATGTGCCGGCACGTGCATCTCGAGGCACTAAATCAGTTGGTGCGCCAAGAGCTTTCAGCAGTGAACGCATTGGCATGTATTCACCAAATGGAACGCGACGTACTTTGTCGTAACGGCCAGAAATAGTTCCATCTGTGTTGACGACAACTTGCGCATTCGTAAATTGAAGCCGACCAGCATCTTCGGTGATGCCAACAACAAAAGGAACATTCAAACGTTTCGCTTCTTGCGCAATTTCTGAGTACTCAGGGCTATCGATAAATAATCCGCTGTTTGTGATACTGATGACATTCTCTGGCCAGATCACTGCATCACGTTGTGAGTTCGGTTCGAGAGTTTTTGTTGCAGTCATGTGCACATCGAAAACGTCACGAGGGTTTGTATCAATTGCGTGAGTTCCTTGTTCGCCGCCGCCTTGAACAATTGCGAGCTGTAAGTCACGACCAGTGGCTTGTGTGCCATCCCAGATGTTTCCCAATAGAACCAAAAATCCGACAATGCAAATTGCACGGAGACGGCGATGAGTCAATGCGAGATATAGCGTGGCGGTTGTAATGCCAATGACACCCATAAGTGGGGTAAGCGAAGCAAGAGGCCCAGAAACTTGTCCGATAGCCAGCGTGGCTAGTGGTACGCCGCCGAAGGGAAACGATAATCGCACTACTTCTGCGAGCGAATGACAAATGATCAACGCTGAGCGATGCGTGGACGGGGATGTTGAGAATCGCGCTGCGATGTAGCTAGCTATGCCATGCGTTGTGCAGAAGATAAGTACTGCCGCGATGTATCCGGGTGCTGTCAGAAACCACATCCATGCCATAGATGGCAGGAACCATGCGATGGCAAATAGAAATCCGGTCGAGAAAGATTTGTCTTTACGTTGTATGGCCACCGATCCATACATTGCAATTCCCACAAAGCCAAGAGGCCACCAACCCCACGGAGGCATGGATGCCGCAACAAGGAGTCCAGCAAGTACTGGTAGAAACGCGCGGCGAATCATGAGACCAACACCGCGCGAATTACATACCGCGACTTCACGGAGCCTTTTGGATGGCAAGAGAAAAGTGTCAAGGTTGCAGTGCGTGTTGGATAGGTAATCCAAAGAGACGTTGGTTTCACAATGCTGTGTCCTGTGACCATGTACTTGTGTTTTTTTGTTCCGACAGAAATCGAAATGATGTCACCACCACGCAATTTGTCGATATCGCCAAATGGACGAGGCCGAGATGTGCGATGTGCCCCTAGTACGAGATTCCCTCGTGTTCCAGGTTTGGCAGAACCTGGCCACTGGCCGACACCTTTATCGAAAACGTCATCTGTGATTCCCATATAGATAGGCGACTTCACTTTCAATTTTGAAATTGAGAGGGTCCCAACTTTTTTGTAAGTCTTGGCACTAATCAGCGATTCAGCATGTGTTGGGTTTGTGGGTAGAAGCGCAGTGAGCACCACTAATGACGCCACTATGAGCGTGATGCGCCTATGAATGAAGAGAGGCGAGGTGAGCAATGGTTGCTTGGCCTGCAGTGCGAGCTTGCTGCACGCATGCGGGGATTCCGATTCCTCTGTAACTAGCACCAGCAAAGACTATGCCAGGAGCAGTAGCACCGAGCGAGTGTTCCAGTTCAGCAAGGCGTGCAAAATGATGCGGCCGATATTGGGGGAAGGATTCTGCCCACCTGCTCACCCGAACCTCTGATGGTGTCATGTCGACACCAAGATGAAGTTTCATATCTGCAAGGGCAAGGTTGATGAGTTTGTCATTGTCGAAATGCATTACTTCAAGTCCGTCACGACCTAGTGACACACGAAGAATCATGGAACCATCATCGGGACGCCAGTGTGCCCACTTATTTGAACCGAAGGATGCAGCTGACACCCATCGTTGATCAGGTTTGGGAACCAAATACCCGCTGCCCTTGAGGCGAGTTGGCCATTGTGATGCAGGGATTGCCATCGTGATCAATACCACTGAAGCATGTGACCATTGCCCAAGTAGCTCGGCGGCGCGATCATCAAGTGGGCGAACAAAGTGAGAACTTGGTTTTGCTGGCGATGCAATGATGATTGCGTCAGCAGGGTGTTGACCACGCGACGTTGACACGGTGTAGCCGGTGGTTGTTTTTTCAATTGCTGAAACACTTTCGCCAGTGAGAATGTGACCACCGAGAGCTGTCACGCGTTGTGTCAATAATTCGATGAGCGCTCCAAGACCGCGAGTTGGAGTTGAAAAAATTGGGCCGGCAGGTGTTTTGGCTGCTGCAGAGCGTGCTCTTCCTGCTGCTAGCAACATGCTGCGACTTGCAGTGAGTGCTGCGACTTGCGGTACTGCAGCCATGGAGAAATGGTCAGAGTCTGTTGCGTAAATACTTCCGATGAGAGGGTCAACTAGTCGTTCATGAATTTGGTTTCCAAAGCGACTGCGCACGTATTCACCAATGGAGTCGGTGTCAGTAGTGGCGGGTAGTAGCGGCTCGATTGCAGCACGCAGTTTGCCGAGAGGAGAAATAAGGCCGGACATTGCGAACGCACGAACTTTTGCAGGAACACCGAGCATGAGGTCACCAGGGATATTGTGCATACCGTTGTGCCAAATAGAAGCGTGTGCATCTGTAGGTGATGTCATTGATGAGCCAAGGCCCAGTTCAGATGCAAGTTGAGTGGCCCATGGGACTCGTGCAAGAAATGCATCAGGGCCTTCATCGATTGCGGGTAATCCGGCAAATGGAGTTGTACGAATTCGACCACCAACAGTTGTCTCTGCTTCAAGCACCGTCACATTGACTGGTTCTGACGAATTAGTGAGGATGGTGAGTGCGCTCGTTAGCCCCGCTACACCTGCACCAATGATGACAACTTGACGGGGTTCGCTCATGCAGAGATAAGTCTACGAGCAAGCGCAGCCATGACCAATGAGTCACTATTCACGCACGCAGTGCGAGCAAACGCCATTCCGTAAGAAGCTGCCCGTTGAGATGCCTCTAGATCTAAGTCGTACAGAACTTCAAGGTGATCAGCTACGAAACCACAGGCACAAACGACAATGCCATCAACAGATTCATCTGTGTCACGCATTGTTGCCATCTGATCAATAACAGCAAGGATGTCTGGGCCGATCCATGGTTCAGGTGTGCGTCCTGCAGATTGCCATGCGATGGACCATTGCGACCAACGCGTTAGTTCGGCCTTACTTGCAACGAGTTCGGCAGTGGCACGAAGTTCTTCCGGATACGGATCACCAGCGTCAATAATTCGTTGCGGTAACGAGTGCGCTGTAAACAAAACTTTCGTACGTTCTGGCATCTGCGACAACTTTGTGCGCAGATCGGAAGCCAAGAAATCAATGAACGCATCTTCACGTGCCCATGTTTCAACGGCGCGTACTTCAATATTGTGTGGCGCTGCAGCAGCACGTACACGGTCGGTGTACTGACCAATTGAATATGTCGAATAGTGCGGAGCAAGAACAAGGCAGATGATGCGCGTAAAACCGAGGGCTGCAACTTCAGCGACAGACTCTTCAATAAATGGTGTTGCATGCTTAAGACCAAGAAATACTTGGTAGTGACCAGGGTTTATAAGGTCAAGCTGTGCTTGCAGTGAATCTTGCTGCGCTTCTGTGAGTTGCTTTAATGGAGATAATCCACCAATTGCTTCATATCGCTTGATGAGATCATTCAGTTGTTCGTCGGTAGGTGCGCGTCCACGACGAATGTCTGTGTAGTACGGCAAGATTTCTTCTTTGGTGCGTGGCGTACCGTACGCCATCAACATCACTGCGGTGCGGGAAGCGTTGCTCATTTTTTTGTCTTTTCGTGAACGAAGGCCACAATGTCGGTGAGAACACTGGGGTCTGTATCGGGTTGTACCCCGTGGCCGAGGTTGAAGATGTGACCAGGATGTCCTGCGTTATCTGCAAGAACTGTTTCTGCACCAGTAAGCGCAATGGATGAACCGGCCAACACAAGAGCTGGGTCGAGGTTTCCTTGCACCACAGTGTTTGCTCCAAGGCGAGTACGTGCATTACGAATAGTTGTTCTCCAGTCGAGACCAATGATTGCGTTGCCCACTGAGTTCATTGATTCCAATAAGTGATCGCATCCGATTCCGTAGTGAATGCCAGCAACACCAGGATGGCGCTCGGCTAATTGCGAGAACACTGACGTGGAATGAGGCTTTACGTATTTGTCGTAGTCGGAACGAGAAAGTGCGCCAGCCCAAGAATCAAAAAGTTGAAATGCTTCAGCACCAGCAGAAATCTGTGCAGAGATGAATTCAACAGAATGTTGCGCCAGATGTTCCATCACGTCGTGCCATAACACTTCGTCTTCTCGCATCAGTCGTTTTGTGTTCTGGTATGTACGACTTGGTCGTCCTTCAATGAGATAACTAGCGACAGTGAATGGTGCACCTGCAAATGCCAACAGAGGCACTTTTAGTTCCTTGACTAAAGAGAGCACTGTGTCAGTGACGTAATCAATGTCATCGTGATGCAGTGGACGAAGGCGGGCAAGGTCATTACGGGAACGAAGAGGGGACGGGGCCACCGGACCAGTTCCGGGTGCTACGTCTATGCCGAAACCAACTGCATGTGTTGGCACGACAATGTCGGAATAAAGAACTGCGGCATCAACGTTGTGACGACGAACTGGTTGCAATGTGAATTCAGCTGCAAGTTCAGGTTTCTTGATTGCGTCAAGGATGCTTCCTTCGCCGCGCAACGCTTTGTATTCGGGAAGACTTCGTCCAGCTTGACGCATAAACCATACGGGGGTGTGTTTGGCCTGTTCGCCACGTGCGGCGGCAAGAAACGGGTCATTTGGGAGGCTGGTCATTGTGCGGAGGCTCCCGTGAATGTCATGGGTTTTACGCTATCGGTGGTTGTCCCGAGGCATTTGCCGTAGTTGGGCATCAATGCGAGCAATTCGCGTACGGGCAGGGGGGTGTGTCGTGATGAGACGGTCTTTCCATTGCGGTGATCTTTCCCCGTGACCACTGTCAACAAGGATACGCAGGGCGTTCAGTAGAGGTTTGCCAAAACCCATGGCCACAACTGTTTGGTCCGCCTTGAATTCAGCACCCTTACCGACTGCGTTTCCAATGTATTGGGATGCCGTAATGACAGAAAGAAACAACCACGAGATAATTGTTATGAATCCAGTAAGTGTTTTACCGAGCATTGCACCAATGGTCGAGCGCGTAATGAAAACATCAGTCGCAGCGTGGGCAACGTTCTGCAACAAGAATCCAATCTTGGCGAGTAGGACAATTGGAATGGTGAGCCATTGTCCGACAGTTAGAGCAATTGTGTGCATTCCAAGATGGTGACTCAGTTCATGTGCGAGCACTCCGCATAAGTCGTCCTGCGACAAGTTATTAATTGCCCAACTAGAAACAACGACAAGGTGTCCGCCAGAAGCAAATGCATTGAGGTCCTCAGAATCAGAAACTGCGAGAACAAATTTTCCTGGGGGTATGTGATTCGCTTGTGCCACGATTTGCCATGAGCGTTGCAATGTGTCTCGCTCTGCACGAGATGGTGAACGCGCACCCAACAGACGTTGCAGAACTAAACGTTGCACTGGTCGCACAAAAAGAAATCCGCCGGCAAAAAACCACAGCATTGCGAATACGACAAATGGGACATAATAAAACTGGACGATGACCCACCAGAATGCTGCAACAGCAATAAGCCATGCTGGGAGCAATGCGAGAACTGGTGCAATGGCGGCGACCGCGTACCCATCGATTTTTCGCTGTCGTTGAAGTCGGTCAGTGCGGGGCATGCACCCCTAGTCCACCAGTATCTGTGGTCTAGGTCAAACTCTCCGTCGCAATCGTCTCAGATGCCTCACCTACACTTAGCGAGATGACAGGAACACGGACCGAGCGCATTGAGGCCCACGAACGAAATCCGAAGTGGAAACTTGCTCCCATGCGGATCGAGATGTCCGAGTGCATCAATTGTGATGCATGCCTTCGTCACTGTCCTCCCCAGTTAGGAGCCATCTTCAACGTGGGGGCAGATGTTGTCATCATCCCGGAGTTGTGTAGTGGGTGCGATAAGTGCCTTCCAGTTTGTCCCGTGAACTGCATTTTTCCTTTTCCCGAATGGGAAGACGCTGAAGTGCCGGCCGAATGGTGGGAGCAACCAGGCTCAGATAATGACCCGTACGATTAGGCATAGCGAAAGGACATCACAATGACAGCAGCAACAATTCCAGGGGCAGAACCTTTTTCTCATCTCGGCAATGGCGACGTGGGAGTTTTGGTCCTTCACGGATTCACCGGAAATCCCGGGTCTATGCGTGGGCTCGCAGAGGCTTGCGCAGCGGCTGGCTTCCATGTTGAACTTCCACAGCTTGCTGGGCATGGCACTGCAATGGAAGACATGATTCCTACTCGGTGGGCCGATTGGAGCGACGATGCAGAAAAGGCATATCAAGTTCTTTCGAAGCGCTCAAAGAAAATTGTGGTGATGGGTTTGTCGATGGGCGGCGCACTGACTTTGTGGATGGCCGCACAACACCCCGAAGCACTTGGCATCGTGTGCATCAACCCCGCAACACAACCACAGCCACAAGAAGTTCTCGACATGCTGCAAGGAATGATTGACGGCGGAACAGTGACCATGGATGGCATTGGCTCTGATATTGCTGACCCAAATGTTCATGAAACTGCTTATGCCGGTACACCCTTAGCCGCAATGAAGTCGTTTTTGTCAGAGGGGCTTGCACCTCTGGCTCCGCGCTATCCGTCTATCAAAATGCCGATGTTGTTGTTCACCTCAGTGCAAGATCATGTTGTGCAACCAAGCGACAGCGATGCAGTTGCAGCAACATATGGTGGGGCAGTTGAACGCGTCATGCTTGAACGCAGTTATCACGTGGCAACACAGGACTACGACAAAGACATCATCTTTGCGGGTGCTGTTGCATTCGTGCATCGAGTTACTGCATGATAATTGCTGCCGTAATCGCATCGATTCCTAGTCCGTCGTCTGGGTCTATTCATCTCGGACCACTGCGTCTGAATGCATACGGATTAATGATTGCACTCGGCGTCATTGTTGCGGTGCGCATTGCGGGTAAGCGCGCAGAACGTATTGGACAAGGCACGATGGAAGACATTTCTGCAATTGCAATGTGGGCTGTTCCTGCTGGCGTTCTTGGCGGACGGCTGTATCACGTGCTCACCGATTATGAAAAATTTCAAGGGCAATGGTTTGATGCCATAAAAATTTGGCAGGGCGGTCTCGGAATCTGGGGCGGCGTTACTGCAGGAGTTGCTGTCGGATGGTGGTGTGCCAAACGCCGAGGACTTGACGCATGGTGGATCATTTCGTGTGCGACACCTGCAATTGCAATTGCTCAAGCAATTGGTAGGTGGGGTAATTGGTTTAATCAAGAATTATTTGGTCAACCAACAACTTTGCCGTGGGCGTTGAAAGTGTCGAGCAGTGTTGCTGAGAAAGCTGGGTATGCAGCAGGCACAACATTCCACCCAACATTCTTGTATGAGTCAGTTGGGTGCGTTGTCCTTGCTTGGTTACTCATTCGTATTGAACGTCGCTTGTCACCTGCTCGTGGACGGTTATTTGCTTGGTACGTGGTTGGCTACACCGTGTTGCGTTTTGGTGTTGAAGGCCTCCGAATAGATACCGCCCACCATGTCGGGGGCCTACGGCTCAACCAGTGGGTCGCGGTCGGAGTGTGCGCTGTTGCCGTGCTGTTTCTAGTGAATGATCGTCTGCGTTCTCGAAAAGCAGCCGCAGCGTCTACGGTAATTACCTATGAGTGAATGTCTATACGAAGTCCTAGAGCCCGGTATCGGTCTCATAACGTTTAACCGTCCCGACCGTCTGAACGCGTGGACTGGTCGCATGGGTAATGAATATTTCGCCGCACTTGATGCAGCAAATGCAGATCCCAAAGTTCGCGTCATCGTTGTGACTGGTGCAGGCAAGGGTTATTGCGCTGGCGCCGACATGGGAACGTTGCAGGCAATTCCTTCAGGTGACAGTCCAAAGAACGATGCTGGCCCAAGCATTCTTGACGGACGCATGCAAGATGAAATCACTCGTTTGCCAAAACCAGTAATTGCTGCGGTTAACGGAGCAGCAGCTGGTCTCGGAATGGTGCAGGCCCTCATGTGTGACATGCGCTTTTGTGCAGATACTGCAAAGTTCACGGTTGCATTCTCAAAGCGTGGACTTATCGGCGAATATGGCATCTCGTGGGTGTTGCCGCGTCTCGTTGGGCAGGCAACTGCGCTTGATCTCATGATGTCGAGTCGCATTGTCAAGGCTGATGAGGCACTTGAAATGGGCATGGTCAACAGAGTTGTTCCTGCCGATCAGCTAATGAAGGTTGTCCTTGAATACGCGTCTGACCTCGCCATGAATGTGTCGCCATCGTCAATGGCCGTGATGAAGCGCCAGGTGTATTCGGACTATGGCAAAGATGTGGCTACGGCCAGCAAGGATGCACTTGTCCTCATGCAGCAGTCATTCACCAGGGCTGACTTCAAAGAGGGCGTCCAAAGCTTCTTGCAGAAGCGCCAGGCTGAATTTCCGCCAGTTCACCCGAACGCCTAACAGTTCTCGTTCCTTTCAGTACCTGTGGCTCGTAGGCTGAGAAGCCGTGAGCACGTCTGGTACCCCCATTTCCGCAGCTGATGTAGCCAAAGTGGCTCGTCTGGCACGCCTCGACATTGATGAGGCGCAAGTTGTGCACTTCGCCGAGCAATTAGCCAAGGTCATGGGCCATTTCAGCGATATTGACGCTCTTGATTTATCTGGTGTTGGGCCGATGACTCAGCCATTTCCTCTGGTCAATGTCTTTCGTGAAGACGTTGAGCAACCATGTCTTGATACTGACGAAGTGTTGGCAGCTGCCCCTTCGTCTGATCAACGTCGCTTTCGTGTTCCACCAATCATCGGGTTGGACGATTAGTCATGGCAACAATTCCAACAACAGCGTCAGGAATCGCAGCAGCTATCGCGTCGAAGCAAGTCACTGCGCGTGAAGTCATTGATGCGTACCTTGCACAGATAACGGCACGCGAAACTGATATTCATGCATTCAATCTTGTAACAGCTGATGCAGCACGCGCGCACGCCGATGCTATCGATGCTGATATCGCAGCGGGTCGCCCAATCGGCCCACTCGCCGGTGTACCTATTGCAATAAAAGACAACTTGTGTACCCATGGCATTGAAACAACATGCTCATCAAAGATTCTTGAAGGGTGGAAGCCTCCATACGATGCAACTGTTGTGTCTCGCTTGCGTGACGCCGGCGCCATCATGGTGGGCAAAACAAACCTCGATGAATTCGCAATGGGTTCAAGCACCGAGAACTCCGCATTTGGTCCCACCCGTAACCCACTTGACACATCACGTGTTCCTGGTGGTTCAAGTGGTGGTAGTGCAGCTGCTGTTGCTGCTGGTTTTGCACCTGTCAGTCTTGGCAGTGACACTGGTGGAAGTATTCGTCAGCCTGCTGCAATGTGTGGTGTTGTCGGCGTGAAACCCACGTACGGATTAGTAAGTCGTTACGGCTTATGTGCATATGCAAGCTCACTTGATCAGGTTGGTCCGTTCGCCACAACAGTTGCTGACGCCGCATTAATTACCGAAGCAATTGCTGGTCACGATGTGATGGACTCAACGTCAATTCCGCAACCAGCACCAGCACTTGTTGCATCAGTGTCGCAAGGTGTTACCGGAATGCGCATTGGTCGTGTCACAGATCTTCCTGCTGGTGCAGAACCAGAAGTAATTGCCCGCCTGAATGAGGCATTTGCCGCTCTTGAAGCTGCCGGCGCCACCATTGTCGACATCACCTTGCCAAGTTTGTCGTATGCACTCACTGCGTACTACCTCATTGCGCCCGCAGAGGCCAGCAGCAACTTGGCCCGCTACGACGGTGTTCGGTACGGACTACGCGTCAACGCTGTTGATACCAATTCCATGTACGGAGCTACTCGTGCTGCCGGTTTTGGTGACGAAGTAAAGCGACGCATCATGCTCGGTACGTATGCATTGTCTGCTGGTTATTACGACGCCTATTACGGCAAGGCCCTAAAGGTTCGTCGCCTTATTGCAGAAGATTTCGAACGCGCATATGCGCAAGTAGATGTAATCCTCACGCCAACTTCTCCGGTTGTTGCATTTCCATTCGGCGACAAAGTTGATGACCCAATGGCTATGTACTTGTGCGACATCTACACGATCCCTACGAACCTTGCTGGGCATCCCGCCATGAGCGTGCCGTTCGGAACTGGTGCACATGGCATGCCAGTAGGCATTCAAGTTCTTGCACCTGCTCTTGGAGAAGCGCCAATGTTCCGCGTAGGTGGAGCACTTGAACAAGCTGCAGGAGGAGCGAAATGACACAAGATCCACTGAGCTCCATCATTGCCACCGATGACCAGATGCTTGAGGGCGGTTGGGAAATGATCGTCGGCCTTGAAGTACACGTTGAGCTTGCAACAAAAACAAAGTTATTTAGTGGTTCGCCAAACCGTTTCGGTGATGAGCCGAATACCAACATTGACCCCGTCACGCTTGGTTTGCCTGGAGCGTTGCCCGTACTAAACAAACAAGCTGTTGAACTCGCGATGCGTATTGGAATTGCATTGAACTGCAATATTCAACCGTGCATCTTTCACCGCAAGAACTATTTCTATCCTGATATGCCAAAGGCGTATCAAATCAGTCAGTACGACATTCCTCTGAATATTGATGGTTTTCTTATGTTGCCAAGCGGAACACGTATTGGTGTTGAGCGTGCGCATCTTGAAGAAGACACCGGCAAAAGTACACATGTTGGTGGCGCCACGGGGCGTATTCACGGCAGTGATTACTCGCTGATCGACTTCAACCGTGCAGGTGTTCCATTGGTAGAAATCGTGTCACGCCCTGACATTCGCACCAGCGAACATGCCAAAGAATATGTAGCTGAGCTTCGTGCAATTCTTGAAGTCATTGGTGCGTCAGACGCCAAGATGGAAGAAGGCTCAATGCGAGTCGATGCCAACGTGTCTGTTCATAAGCCTGGCACCATGTTCGGAACTCGCTGCGAAATTAAGAACGTCAACTCAATTCGTGCTCTTGGTCGCGCAATTGATTACGAAGCTCGTCGCCAAATTGATGTACTTGATTCCGGCGGCACTATTCGCCAAGAAACGAGACACTGGGATGATGCAGAAGGCCGCACACATACATTGCGTGTGAAAGAAGATGCTGACGATTACAGATACTTCCCAGAACCAGACCTCGTGCCACTCGCACCGTCTGCAGAGTGGGTACAAACTGTTCGTGACAATTTGCCAATGCTTCCGGCCGCACGTCGCACAGCATTGTCTGCACTAACTGGTTACGACACTCAGTCAGAAGCAGTCATCGTTGTTGTGGAACGTGGTCAACATGACTACGTACAAGCTGTTGTTGATGCCGGCGGAGACGCCGTGCGTGCACTGATCTATGTTCAACAAGGTTTTGCAGATGCTGGTCCAGTTCCTGCTGTGCCTGCAGCAGACCTTGCCAAACTCACCGTGCTCGAGCGCGATGCAAAGTTGTCTGCAACACAAGCCAAAACAGTTCTTGCTGAATTGGTAGAACATGGCGGCGGCGACGCCGCGGCAATTGCGGCAGCAAAAGGCTTTGAAGCCATGGATACCTCAGCTGTAGAAGCCATGGTTGATGAGGCAATTGCTGCTGATCCTGGTGCATGGGCCAAGTACATGGCGGGCGATGAAAAAGCTTCGGGTGCCATTGTGGGCCGTGTAATGAAAGCCTCACAGGGCAAGGCAGACGGCAAAATTGTCACTGCCATCATGCAGTCACGTCGCCCATCTGCTTAGGCAGACAGCGGATTAGCCAGTAGGCACGGCTGATTCGAGGCCTCATCGAAATACTTTGTGTAGGGGTGCTCTTCGCTAATAGACACCCGTGGGTAGGTGGATACTGTTCGCCTATGGACTTTGCAATACCTGACGACATTCAAAAAATTCTTGATCAACTCGATGCGTTTATCGAGAAAGAAATCAAGCCGTTACAAGCGCAAGATGACAATGAGCGTTTCTTTGATCATCGCCGCGAGTGGGCGCGAACCGATTTTGAAAATGATGGAGTTCCTCGCGAAGATTGGGAGCAGTTGTTGCGCGAGATGCGCCGTCGAGCAGACGAAGCTGGCTGGCTTCGTCTTGCCTTACCAAAAGAATTTGGTGGTCAAGGTGCCAGCAGCATCACGATGGCAATTATCCGTGAGCATCTTGCGCAAAAAGGCCTCGGCTTGCACAACGATTTACAAAACGAATCGAGCATCGTGGGTAACTTTCCGACAGTTCTGATGATGCGTGACTTCGGTACTGATGCCCAGATAAAGGCATGGATGCCTGGCTTTCTTGACGGTACAAAGCGTTTAGCTTTCGGACTCACTGAACCAAATCATGGCAGTGATGCAACGTTCATGGAAACCACCGCATTTCGCGATGGTGATGAATGGGTGATCAACGGTATGAAGCGTTGGAACAGTGGTCTTCATAACGCCACCCACGACATCATTTTTGCTCGGACCAGCGGAAATGCAGGAGACCCAAAGGGAATTAGTGCATTTTTGGTCCCAACTGATGCTCCTGGTTTCAAGGTTGAATTTTTCTGGTGGACCTTTAACATGCCA
Source organism: Ilumatobacteraceae bacterium (assembly GCA_044341035.1). Taxonomy (GTDB): domain Bacteria; phylum Actinomycetota; class Acidimicrobiia; order Acidimicrobiales; family Ilumatobacteraceae; genus UBA2093. The sequence continues at coordinate 27,800 of JBIISL010000013.1, forward strand.
ACAGATCATGCTGAAGTAAGTCTCACTGACGTTCGTGTTGGGGCAGACGCATTGTTCGGCCCCGCTGAAATGGGTCTTGAACTTGCACAGCATTTCGTTCATGAAAATAGAATTCGTCAAGCAGCATCGTCGTTAGGTGCTGCGCAATATTGCATCAATGAAGCAGTGCGTTATTCAAATGAGCGCATTACGTGGGGTAAGAAACTCAGCATCAACCAGGGAATCCAATTCCCGTTAGTTGAACTGCATACCGAAGCTGCCATGTTGCGCCAGCTCATTCGTTATACGGCCACCATGCTCGACCAGAAACATCACATGGAAGTCACACACCTTGTCGCCATGTGTAACTACCGTGCAAACCGTTTGGCCTGTGACGCAGCTGACCGCGCAATGCAAACCTGCGGAGGAGTCGGGTACAGCCGCCACATGCCGTTCGAGCACATCTATCGCCATCATCGCCGCTACCGCATTACAGAAGGGTCTGAAGAGATTCAGATGCGCAAAGTGGCCAGCAACCTGTTTGGGTTCGCTTCCTTGCCAGACCGTAAGTAGGCTAAATTAAAACCTTGCGGGAGTTGGTTTCCGTGATAGGTACTCCTAACATTAGGTATACCTAACAATAGGTATACCTAACTACTTTGGAGTTTTCATGGGCGCAAGCTTTCTCATCACACTGCGCGAAGGCCTCGAGGTCTCGCTAATACTCGCAATCATTATTTCGTACCTTGTCAAGTGCGGACGTAAATCTGATATCCCAGCCGTCTGGCGAGGGTCTGCAATAGCAGCAGTCGTATGTGTGGTGACCGGATTAGCGTTCAACGTTTTTGTTGGCGAATTCGAAGGTAAATCAGAACAGTTCATTGAAGGAACAATCGCGATTGTTGCTGCGTCTGTTTTGACATGGATGATCTTTTGGATGGGAAAGAACGCTCGCAACTTGGGGGCTAACTTGCGTGGTCAAGTTGATGCTGCGACATCAACGCGAGCGCTAATGATTATTGCGTTTGTTGCTGTATTACGTGAAGGTTTTGAAACTGTTTTGTTCTTGCTGTCTGCCGAGACATCGTCGTCTAGCGGAGCCAGTGTGGTTATTGGTGGCTTCCTCGGCCTCGCAGTCGCTGCAATTCTCGGTCGTCTTGTGTATGCAGGTGGCAACAAACTCAATCTTGGACTCTTTTTCAGAGTTACTGGTGCTCTACTTCTTCTTTTCGCAGCAGGACTGTTCGGCAAGTTCTTCCATGAGTACCGTGAATTGCTCGGCTTTGAAGATGGCTGGCTGGTCTCGCCCGCGTGGGAAATTACGTCAGGTATTTGGGCCAAGGGCACTTTCTATGACTTCATGAAGGGTTTCTTTGGTTGGCATTACGCAGCAGAGAACATTCGAGTCATTACATATTTCGCATATTTGTTGCCAGTTGGCTGGCTCTTCTTACGGACTTCCAAGAAGTCATAGTCCAGCCATTACGGTTGAGTCATGTCAATGAACTCAGACGGAACTCCCATCGATATCAAACCTCGCAGCCGCGACGTCACTGACGGTATTCAAAAAGCTGCGGCGCGTGCCATGTTGCGCGCGGTTGGTCTTGGTGATGACGACTGGGTAAAGCCTCAAATCGGAATTGCATCTGCCTGGAATGAAATCACACCGTGCAATATGTCGTTGCGCCGTCTTGCCGATCAAGCCAAAGCCGGAGTTCGCGCCGGTGGTGGAGTGCCAATGGAGTTCGGCACCATCACAGTGTCTGATGGAATCAGCATGGGTCATGAAGGAATGCGCGCATCGCTCGTATCGCGTGAGGTCATTACAGACAGTGTCGAAACGGTTGTTCACGGAGAACGCTTCGATGGCTTTGTTGGCCTTGCTGGTTGCGACAAGAGCATCCCCGCAATGCTTATGGCTGCTGCTCGTCTGAACCTTGCCAGTGTCTTTGTCTACAACGGCTCAACAATGCCCGGTGTTTACAAAGGCAACAACATTGACATCACCACTGTGTTTGAAGCAGTTGGTGCATGCGCTGCTGGCACTATTACTGAAAGCGAACTAACGGACATTGAAAAAGCAGCATGCCCTGGTGAAGGTGCATGTGGCGGAATGTTCACTGCAAACACCATGTCTTCTATTGCTGAAGCTTTGGGCATGAGCCTTCCCGGAAGTGCTTCTGCACCCGCAATTGATACCAGCCGTGAAGTCGATGCTCATCGTGCAGGAGAAGCAGTAGTGAATATGTTGCGTCTCGGAATTCGCCCTCGTGACATCATGACGAAGAAAGCTTTTGAAAATGCAATTGCAGTTACAAATGCATTCGGTGGAAGCACCAATGCTGTGTTGCACCTTCTTGCTATCGCTAACGAAGCAGGAGTCGCGCTAGACCTTGACGACTTCAACAGAATTGCTGACAAAGTGCCGCATATTGCTGACACGAAGCCAGGCGGCAAGTACCACATGTCAGACATTCACCGCATCGGTGGTGTGCCAGTTCTTATGAAGCATCTTCTTGATGCTGGTTTGTTACACGGCGATGTGATGACATGCACTGGTAAGACCATGGCAGAGAACTTGGCAGAAATCAATCCGCCTGCACCAGACGGTGATGTCATTCATCCGCTCAGTAATCCCATTCACACTGAAGGGGGCATCAACATTCTCACTGGCTCCCTTGCGCCTAAGGGTTCTGTTGTCAAAGTTGCAGGCCTGAGTAAAGAACAGATGCAATTCGAAGGCCCGGCTCGCGTGTTCGACGGTGAAGATGGCGCAATGAACGCAATCATGACCGGCACTATTAATCATGGTGATGTCATTGTTATTCGTTATGAAGGCCCGAAGGGTGGCCCTGGTATGCGCGAGATGCTCGCAATTACGGGCGCGCTGAAAGGTGCAGGTCTTGGTTCAACAGTGGCGCTGATTACCGATGGTCGTTTCTCTGGCGGCACGTGGGGCTTTTGCATCGGACACGTTGCGCCCGAAGCAACTGACGGTGGCCCTATCGCGTTCGTGCGTGAAGGCGACCTGATTCGTGTTGATGTACCGACAAAGTCTCTTGACCTCTTGGTAAGTGAAAAAGAACTAAAGAAGCGCCGCAAAGGATGGGTTCCAAACCCACCTCGTTACACAACTGGGGTATTGGCAAAGTTTGCAAAGCTTGTACAAGGTGCCGAAACCGGCGCCATTACAAACCCAACTATGTAGTTGGGCGGCGTGCGAGCAATGCGCGCCAGCCAAACATGGTGACACCTAAAAAAATTGTTGCAACAATGACGAATGCTGGTGCTGTTCCGCGATCAAAGACTAGATTTCGCAGCAACATACCCATCAAGATTGTGTAGCCCCACACAACAACGGCCTGCGGCGCTGTCTTTTTCGCACTTTGCAATAGCGGTGCAACGTGAGCAACCGAAACTGCAATCCAGAAAGGCGCAGCGACAAACAAAATGCCAGTTATGCCTGTGTCTGTTTCATGATTACGTGTTCCGATGACGACCATCAGCAGCACGCACAGTGCATCGAATAATAGTGCCCGAAGCGCTGTGCGACTCATGGTTGATTAATCAACGTCGTCGTAATATTCACGACCAAGGTGCGTGATTTGGTCTTCGTTCATCAGCCAACGCAATGTGTTGTGCAGTTTTTCAAGCTGTACAAACAAGTCGTGTTCAGCATGAAGACCAGGTGCAACTTGTGGGCTCTTGTAATAGAACGACAACCATTCCTGGATGCCACCAAGGCCTGCACGTTGTGCAAGGTCTGAGAACAAGATGAGGTCAAGTGCAAGGGGAGCCGCAAGGATCGAGTCGCGGCACAAGAAGTCAACCTTGATCTGCATGGGGTAACCCATCCAACCAAAGATGTCGATGTTGTCCCAGCCCTCTTTGTTGTCTCCACGTGGCGGGTAGTAGTTGATGCTGACCTTGTGGAACACATTGCCGTAGAGCTCTGGGTTATTGGCTGGATCAAGAATGTCTTCCAACACGCCGAGCTTTGATTCTTCTTTTGTCTTGAAGTTTTCAGGTGCATCAAGCACTTCACCGTCACGGTTACCAAGAATGTTTGTGCTGTACCAACCGGCAAGACCAAGTTGACGAGCCTTCAACATTGGAGCCAACACTGTTTTCATCAGAGTCTGTCCGGTCTTGAAGTCTTTTCCAGAAATCGCAACGTTTGTCTCGGTTGCAAGTTGGCGAAGGAATGGCATATCAACTGCGAGGTTTGGTGAACCGTTTGCAAACGGAACTTTCTCAAGAATTGCGGCGTATGCATACAGCATTGATGGTGCAATCATTTCGTCGTTGGCGTCAATTGCCTTCTCGAATGCTTCCACTGTTGCGTGTTGTGGCCCTGGCTCGATGTAGATCTCAGTACTTGCACACCAGATCATGACCAAGCGGTCAACTTTCTTTTCATCACGGAAACGGTTGATGTCAGCCCGGATTGTGTTGAGCATTTCACGACGGCTCGGAGTTTCCATGATGTGTTCACCATCGAGGTTGCGTGCGTATTTGCGAATGAAAGCAGCTTTCATTGGGCGAATATCGCGCAAGACGTCAGAGATTGCTTCAATGTGCTTGCCCTGTTCAAGAACTCCAGCACGTGATGCTGCGACATATGCATCGTCAGGGAACACGTCCCATGCACCCCACACGATGTCCTCAAGCTTTGCGAGTGGAACAAAGTCCTTGACGATTGGGTTCCGCTTTTCGGTGCGCTTGCCGAGGCGAATGGTGCCCATTTGGGTCATTGATCCGATGGGGGATCCTTGGCCGCGCTTTGTGAGCTCGACGCCGGCAATAAGAGTGGACGCCACAGCGCCGAGGCCAACGGTGAGAACACCAAGCTTTCCTTCGGCGGGGGCAATGGTGCGGGGTTCAGACATGTAATCAGGCTAGGCGACCTGACCCACCGCACCTCGGTTACGGGGTCTAAATCGTTGCCGTATATAGAAGTTGAGGCGTTATGTGGGGTTGGCAGCGATGAATGCGTTCACAATTGCAGCGAACTCTTCGCCCTTATCTTCTTGAAGGAAGTGGCCGCCATCAATGATGGTGGTGTGGGCTTGACCGTCAGCACCAGGAACTTCACGTTGAAAGTACTTGTCGCTGCCAGCTGTGATGGGGTCGCTATCGCTGAACGCAGTGAGGAACGGTTTTTTCCACGACCGAAGAACCTCCCACGCAATCTTGTTTGCAATGTTTGATGGGTGGTCTTCGCCATCCGGGTACAGCGACGGAAAGATGCGAGCAGCAGCCTTGTATGACTCGTCGGGGAATGGTGCGTCGTATGCGGCGATCACCTCTGCAGACAATTGTGTGAGTGATCCGCGGCTAACCATTTTGCCCACCTCAAACACGGGGACTTCTTTTGAAAACTTTTGCCAGTCGCGAAATGCTGCAGTTGGTTCGCGACCATATGTAGGCAATCCGGTATTCGCGATGCAGATGCGATCAAATCGGTCAACGTTTGCAGTGACGACGCGCAACCCCACAAGACCACCCCAGTCTTGACCAATGAATGTCATTCCGCGGAAATCGTTCTTGTTCAACCACTCGTTCATCCACGCAATATGACGTTCATATGTGTATTCGCTGGTGTCCAATGGTTTGTCACTTCGGCCAAAACCAATGAGGTCTGGTGCAATCACTCGATGTCCTGCAGCAATGTGTGATGCCATCATCTTGCGATACAGAAATGACCAACTTGGTTCACCATGCATGAGCAACACTGTTGTTTTCGCATCTTTGGGTCCGCCGTCGTAATGAGCGACACGCAATGTGTCTGAAGTTCCGTCACCCGCAGAAACATCTGTATAGACGGGCGCATATGGCCAATCTGGGAGATTGTTAAATCGATCGTCGGGGGTGCGTGCAAATTTCATGTGGTTCCTACCTGGTTCGGCTCTGACGTTATGCGGTGATGACCTATTATCTGAGTAACACGTTGCATTCTTTGCAACCGCTTTAAGGAGACTTCAGTGTCAGATCCATTTTCCTCACCACCACCACTGCCACCGTCGAATGGTTCGGGTTCGCTTGGTTCGGGTGTTGTGCCGTGCGGTAACGGCACTCGGTTATGGGCAACAATTCTTGATGGACTTCTGTTCATCGTCACATGTGGAATCGGTTGGCTCATCTGGAGCATCGTGTTGTGGCAACAGTCAACGTCGCCAGCAAAGAAGATGTTGAAACTCAAGATTGTTGATCTCAACACCGGAGCCCCAGCGTCCATGGTGCAGATGTTGTTGCGTGAAGTTTTGGGCAAGATAGTTCTCAGCACGGTCACCAGCGGGCTCACAACCTTGGTCGGAGCAGTTCTGATTCTTGTGGTGCCAAGCCGACAGGGTGTGTGGGACTACATCTCAAAGACCACGGTGGTTCGTGAGGGCTAAGCACGCACTTCTGTCGTGCGCAGGCGTGGCGCTTGCCAGCCCTGCCACGCGTTGGGTGGCCGACCAGCTGAACCACCAACCAAGCCTGTGTCCGCTATTGCGGGTCACGGGGGTTGCTTGTCCTAGCTGTGGTGGAACTCGGGCAGGCTTGTTCCTGCTGTCGGGCGACCCGGTGGCAGCAGTCAAAGCCAATGCCGGGGTAACCCTGTTCCTTCTGGGGGTCGCAGTGCTGACGGCGGGTGGACTGATCCGGCCAGCCGAACTATTGGGGGTTGCCAAGCCGTATGAACTGGTGGCAGACTGACTGCAATGACAACCGAGATTTATACCTCAGCACTCGTCGTAGTAGTTCTGTAGCGCGTCGGCAATATGCCGAACGCGCTGAAAACCACCCATTCGGGTGGTTTTTTCATTTCTCAGCCCAAGTTCATAACAATCGATAACAACTAGGAGACACACGATGTCGAATAAAGAGACACTCACAGGAGCCGAAGCACTCATTCGTTCTCTGGAGATGGAAAACGTGGAGATCATGTTTGGTCTGCCGGGTGGATGCATTCTGCCTGCGTATGACCCTCTGCTGAAGTCCAGCATCAGGCACATCCTTGTACGTCATGAACAAGGTGCAGGCCACATGGCACAAGGGTACGCACACGTCACTGGTCGTCCCGGCGTTGCAATGGTGACAAGTGGTCCTGCTGCTACGAACATGGTGACTCCTTTGTGCGATGCATTCATGGACTCGATTCCGATGGTTTGCATCACTGGTCAAGTTCCAACAACAGCTATTGGCACGGATGCATTCCAAGAATGCGACACCGTTGGTATTACTCGCAGCGTTACCAAGCACAACGAACTCATCATGCATCCTGATGACATTCC
>JBIISL010000014.1:0-34446 GCA_044341035.1 Ilumatobacteraceae bacterium
TGGAGGGAACTTCTTCAAAAGTTCGTGTGCTAACTGCTCAACATTGGTGACATCTGCACTAACAATTTCAGTGACGCTCATCTTTGGCCCTTTCCCGTGGCTTTTCAAAACAATAATGGAGCCGCCTTGTATGTGGCGAGCCCAAGTTACAGCGGACTACCAGTTACCTGTCTTGATTCGTTAGTTTTAGAGCATGTACCCAGGAATTACAGCTGCCACCCACCCAAATAGACCTGCAGTGATACACGCTGAGACGGGAAAGGTTACGACCTTCCTTGAACTTCATGAAGCAGCCATTCGCCTCAGCAATGTCTTGCGCTCTGCCGGACTGCAACCAGGAGATCACGTTGCATTGTGTATGGAGAATCACAGCAAATACTTCGAAGTCATCTGGGGCTGCCATTATGCGGGCGTTGTTTATACGGCGTGCTCAAGCCGTCTTACACGAGCAGAGTTGACTTACATCTTGAATGATTGTGAAGCCAAAGCGTTCATCACGTCAAAGTACAAAGCTGACCAAGCTCTGGAAATCGCGAACGACATTCCTAATGTCCACCTTCGCCTAATGCTTGATGGTGTTGTGGACGGATACGACTCCTTTGAATCTGTTGTCGATGCCGCTCCAACGGTCCCGCTTCCAGACATGGTTGATGGAACTGACATGTTGTACTCAAGCGGTACGACTGGCATGCCAAAAGGAGTCGCAAGACCTTTTCCTGGTACACCACTAGGAACATCAGCCGGACTTTCAACACTGCTCACAGTTGGGCTTTTCCAATTCAGTGAAGACATGATCTATCTGTCTCCTGCCCCCCTGTATCACGCAGCTCCATTGCGGTTCAACATGTCGGTTCATGCATCCGGAGGCGCCACAGTAGTGATGGAACATTTTGACGCCGAGATGTACCTGAAGTTTGTTGACCAGTACAAAGCGACTCACACACAATTGGTGCCAACAATGTTTATTCGAATGTTGAAGCTCGATCCATCTATTCGTTCAAAGTACGACGTCTCTAGCCTTACGGTTGCAATTCACGCAGCGGCTCCGTGCCCCGTTGAGACAAAAAAGGCGATGATTGAATGGTGGGGACCAATCATTCATGAGTACTACGCGGGTACAGAAGGAAACGGATTCGTTTACTGCAACAGTGACATGTGGCTGGCACATCCAGGTTCCGTCGGAACATCTATACAAGGCGTCGTTCATGTCTGCGACGAATTCGGTGATGAAGTACCTCAAGGCGAATCGGGAACTATATTCTTCGCCGAAAGCGGAGTTTTCGAGTATCACAACGACCCTGAGAAAACGAAAGCGTCCCGCGACCCAAAGGGACGCGGGTGGTCCACACTTGGCGATGTGGGCTACCTCGATGCTGACAATTTCCTGTATCTAACTGACCGTAAAGCGTTCATGATTATTTCGGGAGGCGTCAACATCTATCCGCAAGAGTCCGAGAACATACTGGTAACCCATCCGAAGGTTATTGACATTGCAGTCTTCGGTGTGCCGAATGATGATTTCGGCGAGGAAGTAAAAGCGGTGGTACAGCCAGTCACGATGCCAGCTACTCCTGAAGAAGCTGATGCGCTTGCTAAGGAACTAATCGCCTACTGCAAGACACATCTTGCTGATATTAAGTGCCCTCGTACTGTTGACTTCAGACCAGAGTTACCACGCCATCCGACTGGCAAGCTTTATAAGCGTCTTTTGAAAGATGAATACTGGAAAGCTGCCGGCCGATCTATCTAATGGTCATTCGACACCCATATCTCGACAACACAACTCCGATTGCGTTTGCGCACCGCGGCGGAACATCTGCAGCACCAGAGAACACGCTTCGTGCCTTTGACGATGCAGTCAGCCTTGGCTATCGCTATATAGAAACAGATGTCCACGCGACCAGTGACGGAAAGTTAGTTGCCTTCCATGACAACGACCTACAACGAACGTGTGGAAAACCATGGAAAATAGAGGAAACCGATTGGTCAACCTTGTCAACTGCCCGAATTGACGGCAGTGACCCCATTCCGCTACTTGATGACTTGCTTTCTTCGTGGCCCGATATACGAATCAATATCGACTGCAAGTCTGATGCAGCCATGCAACCGTTGATTGACACGATTCGTCGCACCAAATGCCTTGATCGCATTTGCATCGGAAGCTTCAGTGACAAGCGATTGCGTCATATACGAGATGAACTGGGCCCGGAGTTATGTTCGTCAATGGGTCCACAGGAAGTCGCCCGTCTTGTTTTCGCCAGCACCACAGGGATTCCGATTCAACCTTCTCGCACAGCGATGATTGCGCAGGTGCCAGTTCGCCAGGGCCCGATTCCAGTTGTCGCTCGTCGCAGCATTGCTAGGGCACACGCGCTCGGTATTCAAGTTCATGTATGGACCATCGATGCCCCTCTTGAAATGAGCCGTTTACTGGACCTGGGAGTAGACGGAATCATGAGCGATGACACGCGTGCACTCAAAGACGTATTTGTGGCCCGAAATTTGTGGTGAAAATTTACAACTAGTTAACGCGACGAATACAGAACTATGGATTATCTGGGCTAATTTGAACCCATGAGAGTTGACACAAATTTTTTCTGCACAGTTCCTATGCCTGATGCAGGACTTGACTCCATTACCCCCACATCGCGTCGCTACGACAATGACGCAGTAATTGAGTGCTACCGAAACCTCGTTGAGTGGGCTCGTACAGCAGACTCACTTGGGTACGACACAATGTGGCTTACTGAACATCACTTTCAATACGAGGGATATGAAGTCCTTCCAAACTTGATCCTGTTCGGCCAACATCTTGCGGGACAGACGAAGAACTTACGACTAGGACAGATGTTCAATGTGGTTCCGCAGTGGAACCCACTTCGTTTGGCCGAAGACTTCGCCATTGCCGACATCATCACTGGCGGACGCATGGAGTTTGGAGTTGGTCGAGGCACGGTTCCGCGCGAAGCGTGGCCGCTTGGCACTGTTGTCGCTTCTGGTGACAACGACATGTCAGCAGAACACGACAAGATCAACCGACAAATATTTGAGGAATCGCTGGAGATCATCAAGCGCGCATGGACCAATGAACGCTTCTCGTTCAAAGGCGAGCATTTCACCTTGCCCGCCGAAGATATTCCAGACCGTGGTTCAAACGTTGATGATCTCACACTTATTCCGCGTCCTCAGAGAAGCATTGATATTTTTCAACCAGTGACGTCACCAGAGACAATTGAATACGTTCCCCGCGCAGGTCATAAAGCTGTTTATTGGCTTCAGAATGCGGACAGCCAATTAGATAAGTGGAATAAGTTTGCGAAGATTCGCGATGATATGGGTAAGCCAGTAGCCCCGGGAGACGACCGCTGTCTTGTTCTCAATGTGCATGTAGGAAAGACGCGTGAAGCAGCAATGAAGCGGGGCAAACCAGGCCATGACGAGTTCTGTCGTTTCCTTGCTCCCTACGGAAGATTTTCCAGCTATCGCAATTCAGATGGCTCAAAGGTTGCATTCGACCATTGCCCAACAGTGCAGGAATCAATAGAACAAAAAATCCAGGCCATCGGCTCGGTTGACGACGTCGTAGACACCATTGGTTTCTGGCGTGATCTTCTCGACCTCAAGCACCTGATTATCTTTTTTGATTTCCCTGGTCTTACGCGCCAAGACATGAAGGATCAACTACACATGGTTGCCGAAGAAGTAATGCCGAAGCTAGGCGAGACCATGGACCGGCGACCACTGCCATCCCTCTCCCCTCTGGTGTAAATCACTAGTGACAACGTCAATCATTTTCACCAATGCGCAACTGATTGATGGTTCAATTGTTGACATAGCTACAGCTAATGGTCTCATCACATGGATCGGCCCACCAACGAAGTCGCCCTTGGCGAGTATTACGTCAGTTGATCTCGGTGGACATGTTGTCACATCGACTTTTGTAGAGCCCCATGCTCATCTCGACAAGGCCTTTCTTGCAGATCGTGTCTCGAATCCTTCCGGGGACCTCATGGGGGCAATTCAAGGCCTTGAGGCAGTGAGATCAACAATCACGCACAAAGATATTGTGGAACGAGCTACTCGCGCTGTCTATCTGATGTCCCAAAATGGTGTGACCTCGGTAAGAACTCACGCAGATACAACCTTGTCTAGCGGTCTTTCATCCGTTCTGGCTCTACTTGAAGTCAAAAAGAACTGTGCACATTTCATGAATATTCAAGTGGCAATGCTTTTGGAGTGGCCCATTACCGGTCTAGCTGGCAAAGAGCGTCAAGCACTAGCGCGTGATGCTATTTCTGCAGGCGTTGACGTGGTTGGCGGATGCCCCCACCTGGATTCGGACCCACGTGGAGCAGTTGAATTCCTCCTGAAGTTAGCAATTGACTCCGGACTACCACTCGATCTGCATGCAGACGAAAACATGCGCCCAGACTCAAGTGACCTAGAGCATCTTGCAGACATAGTTCTACTTGACAACATTTCTCACCAGATGAATGCAAGTCATTGCGTTGCACTATCAACCAGAACAGATGCCGATATTGACCGGATTGCTGCAAAAATCAATTCAGCCAAAATCACTGTCACGGCCTTGCCTCAGACCAATTTGTTCTTGCAGGAACGTGGCGTATCCACCCGGCCAGCACGCGCCATAACCCCAATACAAAGATTGCAGCAAGCCGGAGTCGTGGTTGCAGCAGGGGCAGACAACCTGCAGGACCCCTTCAACTTGGTTGGCCGGGGTGACCCGCTTGAAATTGCCTCACTTCTAATGATCTCTGCACACACAACTGACGTGAAGGCATTTCAAATGATTTCCATAGATTCTCAACAAGCAGTACAAGGTGTCAGAAGTGAATTATCAGTTGGGGAACCTGCAAACTTTGTAGCAATACCAGCGACTAACCTTCGAGAGTCGATTGCGATGGGGCCCCCCGACAGAATTGTTGTATATGGCGGCGTCGTGATTGATAACCAAATTCGTAACAGAAAGTAAACCTTTTCGTGACACAGGCGACCCTAACTATGCCCTATCTTGTTTCTAGTGAGTGCGACGGAGGCCATAACTATGAGTGACACTCGTACAAATCCCTCCGCCCTCTTGTCCTTTGAGAACGTGTCGATGACATTCGATGACGGCACAAAAGCTCTCGACAACGTTTCGTTATCAATCAATGCTGGCGAGTTCGTCACAGTTGTGGGCCCATCAGGTTGTGGCAAGTCAACCCTCCTGCGAATCGCTTCTAACCTCGAAGCAAATACGGGCGGCACATGCACCATCGACCGCAACAGCATCGGTTACGTCTTCCAAGACGCAACTCTCATGCCTTGGCGAACTGTTGCTCGCAACGTAGAACTAATCGCAGAACTTCATAAGCTTCCGAAGGCTGAGAGAAATCAACTTGCGACTGAAGCAATCGAACTTGTTGGCCTGAGTGGCTTTGAAGATAAATACCCACGCCAACTTTCCGGCGGAATGCGTATGCGTGCGTCATTGGCACGCTCACTAGTAATGAAACCTAAGGTCTTCTTGTTTGACGAACCGTTTGGCGCTCTCGATGAAATCACTCGTGAGCGTTTGAACGATGAACTTCTTCGTTTGTTTCAACACGAAGGTTTCGCCGGGCTTTTTATTACACACTCAATAACCGAGGCTGTCTATATGTCAACCAGGGTGCTTGTAATGTCAGCACGGCCCGGGAAAATCATTGCTTCATTTGACGTTCCATTCTCGTATCCACGTAATCATGATCTTCGTTATGAACCAGAGTTTGCTGAATTGTGCGGAAAGATTTCCCACGCACTACGGGGGGCACACGAATGAGCACTTCCCAAGCAGCCAACATCGCTATTGAGGAAGTGATTCCCGATAAGCGCGACAGGTTTTCTTTCGCTGATTACATCGGGCCCGTCATTGTTTTCATGTTGTTCATCGGCGTCTGGTATCTACTCTCTACTGTCGTATTGCCAGAGCAGAAGCGTTTCTTGCTACCTACTCCACACAAAGTGATCAGAGAAGGTTTCATGGTCTGGCAATCGGGAGAACGTCGCGGACTTCAGCCGATTCTGATGTCACTGTGGGATTCAGCAAAGATTGCACTGACGGGCCTCGGCATCACAATTGTGGTCGGCATGAGCCTTGCAGTTCTTATGAGTTCTAGTCGCTGGCTAGAACGAGCCACATGGCCTTATTTAGTTGCAGTACAAAGCGCTCCGGTTCTCGCACTGACACCACTAATTCGTGCACTGATCGATGGCACTCAGAAACAGAGGCTGTTAGTTGTTGTACTAATCGCTGTGTTTCCAATCGTCAGCAATACATTGTTCGGTTTGCTGTCAGCGGACAAGAGCCAACATGAATTGTTCACCTTGCAGGGGGCTTCGAAATGGACTCGGTTAGTGAAATTACAATTCCCTGCAGCTTTGCCGAACATCTTTGTCGGATTACGCATCTCGGCTGGTCTCGCAGTAATCGGTGCCGTCGTTGGTGATTTTTATTTCCGTCAAGGTGGCGTTGTCGGTATCGGAGCACAGATCGACGTCTATCGAAATCGTTTATGGGGTCCAGAACTCATTACAGCAATCATTCTTGCCAGCGCACTAGGTCTGGTGGTGTTTTTACTTTTCGGATGGGTCTCTCGTAGAGCCATCGGTAAGTGGCACATCACCAACAGGGGTCATTGACCCACACATCACCAACTACCAGGAGAACAAAAACCATGAAAAAGAGACCACTATTAGCAACTGCAGTCATTGCAGCACTCGCGCTTTCAGCGTGTGGTGGCAGTGACAATGCTGAGTCCGACACAACTGTTGCAGCAGCAACCGGTGTAGACCTCGTCGCAGCCGGTTGTCCAGAAACTGTTTCACTACAGACAGACTGGAACCCTGAAGCAGAACACGGAAACTTGTACCAACTTATTGGTCCTGGATACACAGTCGACAAGGACAAGCTTCGCGTCTCCGGAGACCTCATGGCTGGTGGCAAAACCACTGGTGTCAAGGTAGAGATTCGCGCTGGTGGCCCAGCAATCGGATACAGCCAAGTAACCGCCGAGCTGTACAAGGACCCAAGTATTCTTCTTGGATTCACAAGCACAGACGAGCAAGTTTCGCATTCTGGTGATGAATTCCCAACCGTTGCTGTTGTTGCACCGTTCAATATCAACCCACAAATCATTATGTGGGACCCAAATACATATCCAGATGTAAAAGAGATCAAAGATCTCAAAGCAACTGGTGCAAAGGTTCGCTATTTCGATGGCGCTGCATATATGGACTACTTCACGGCAACTGGCATCTTGGACAAAAAGCAAGTTGACGGAACCTATGACGGTGCACCTGCATCATTCATAGCTGCAGGTGGAAAAGACACTCAACAAGGTTTCGGAACCGCTGAGCCCTACTTCTACAAGAATGTCCTCAAGGAATGGATGAAGGATGTCGGTTACCAGTACATCCACGATGCAGGCTGGACCGCTTACGCACAGTCATTGGGTGGAACACCAGCAAACATTACGAAATACGACACCTGCTTAAAGGCTCTCGTACCAGTGATTCAGCAGGCCGCTCTCGATTATGTTGCAGCTCCTGAAACAGCTAATGCGATCATCCTTGATGCTGTGGCTCAGTACAACAACGGTTGGGTGTATGACGCAGGTCAAGCAGCTGCTGCAGTTGTAAAGATGCAAGAAGACAAGCTTGTTGCCAATAGCCCAGACGGAACACTCGGTTCTTTCGACATGGATCGCGTTACAGCTTTCATTGAAACTGCTTCTCCGGTGTTCACTTCAACTGGAGCAAAGGTCAAGGACGGCCTTGTTGCGGACGATCTCGTCACCAACAAGTACATCAATCCAGCAATCAAACTCGGCTAACCAATCACTAAAAATTGGGGAGGGGCAGCAATGCTCCTCCCCTTTTGTGTTTACCGGCCAAAGTCGAATCGACTGATTTCTCTCATTGCCACACCTAAGGATTCAACTGCGGCTGCAAACATACGAGCTCCCAATTCAGCACTAGCGCCTGTTGGATCACCAATATGACCCTCAGGAAAGAAGTCATTGGACAGCCAGCCAAACGCAACTCGTCCACCGAACTTCACTTGTTCATTTGAAGCAAGACCTTCCGGAACACGCCGAACAGCAAGAGACATATCTACCAATTCAGGGCGCAGATGCAGCATCACTGATGTTTCATCCACTCCACCGTGAACACCCATACCTAATTCGGATTCGGCAGAGGATCCTCCTTGGTCAGCAGGCATATGGGGATGAGCAAGAAATGTTTGCAACCCGTACTTCAAGCGCAACTCCCTATTCATCATTGCCACCAAAGCGCTATTTCCACCATGACCATTAATAAACATGATCTTCTTTGCGGCTGTTGAGGCAACGCTTCGTCCTATGTCGTCCAAGACAGCCATCATGGTGGTTGCCGAAAGCCACATGGTCCCCGCAGCCCATGCATGCTCGTTCGACTTCGTGAAGGGCAGAGTGGGCAAAAGCCATGCATTCGTTTCGGAACCAAACTTCTCAACCGCTGCACGTGACACGGCGTCTGCAACTACAAAGTCGGTATTCAGTGGAAGATGAGGACCATGTTGTTCAATTGCACCTAGTGGTAAAACAATGATCGAATCAGCAGTCAATTCCGTGGATAATTGCAGTGCTGATAAGTCGCCCAGTAATCGTGAAGATGCCATACATCAAACCTATCTGAGTGCTTGAATAGAGTTCGTGACTAAGCGTGCCGAGACCGATTTTGACGCGATAGTCATTGGGGCTGGCCACAATGGCCTAGTCACAGCTGCCTACCTGGCGCGACATGGGTTATCAACATTACTTATTGAAGCCCGATCGGATGTGGGCGGTACCGCTGCCAGCGAGCAATACGGCGGAGCTACGGTCAACATTTGCAACTGTGACCACCTCACATTTCGAACCACCCCAATTGCCGAGGAACTTAACTTGTCGGCACATGGGCTTCAATACATCGACGTCGAACCTCCGCAGATAAACGGCGACTGGACAACCGAAAAATTTTGGCCACTGTGGCATGACGTTGACAGAACTCTTGACGAACTGGCTGTCGCTCATCCCGGTTCAGTTGACGGATACAGACAGTTCGCACAAACCGCCATTCCAGTCGCAAAATTGATTCTCGAAGCTGCGGCTAATCCCCCAACGCGTGGCTCACTATTATCAACAGTGATTCGCAAAGGCGGTCGCGGGGTAGCTTCAATGCTTCGAATGAGCCGAATGTCAGCGGCGGATGTCATGCGTCAGTTTTTCGACGACGAAGCCGTAATCGGGCCCGCAATGGTTGAGGGTCCAGTTGTTTGGGGCCTCTCCCCCGAAACTCCTGGTACGGGACTCGGTGCAATTTCGTACGCACTTCGACACGTCGGAAAACTTGGCAGACCTGTTGGTGGAAGCGGCATGTTGACGGAAGCACTGAAGCAATCATTTCTCGCTGCTGGCGGATTATTACGCACAAGCACGCGCGTAGTCGGGGTTATATGCGAAGGATCACGTGTCAGTGCTGTACAAACTGGCGACGGCGCAACTGTTACTGCACGCATAGTGGTATCGGCCTGCGATCCACAACGAACATTCGTTACGTGGCTGAAGAACCCACCAGCTAAGGCCAATTCTCTAATCACTCGATGGAGAAACCATGCATCTGGCGAAGGCTACGAATCAAAGATTGATGCGATTACCAACACACCTCCATTGTTCAATGCTTTTACAGACTCTCTCGCCGGCCTTCAGGCCACTGGATCAACGGTCATTGTCAGCCCGTCACTAGCGGAGCTTCATCGCGGTTCACAATTGATGAAGGAAGGAAAGACAATGCCCCGAATGGCGTTACTTGCAAACACCCCTTCCAATATTGATGACACCATCGTTCCTTTCGGCAAGAGCGTTTTCAGCCTTGAGGCGTTGTACACCCCGTATTCATTCGTCGATGGGTGGGATTCTCGTGACGAACCTGAACGGTGGTTGCGTCAATTCGGATCATTGGTTCAGCCTGGCTTTATGGAATCAATCGAACAATGGCGTGTTCTAACGCCGGCACATTATGAGACTCAATTCCACCTGCCAAAAGGTCATGCCCTAAGTTTTGGTGGAGGCCCACTGGCTGCTTTTATGGGCACCACACCAGAATTGACCAGATATCACACGCCGATAAAAGGACTGTATTTGACCGGGGCAGCCACATTCCCTGGAGCCGGAGTATGGGGTTCTAGCGGCCGTAATGCGGCTCTAACCATCATCAAGGAAATGGGTTGACGCTTAGGCGTCTTTTACGATTCCTGACCGCTTAACAACGGGGTCCTTGTCGCTCCAAGGAAAGTTAATCCATAGATCTGTGTGCTTCCACACATATTCACACTGAACCACTGAGTGCGACTTTTCGTACAACACAGCTGAACGAACTTCCTTCACACGTCCCTTGAAAAAATCTTGAACGATTTTGAGAGTATGACCGGTGTCTGCAACATCATCAACAATGAGTACACGCGCGAACCGCAATTCAACCAGGTCAGGTACTGGAGGAAGAATCATCGGCACCGGAAGACGCTCGTCAACACCCGTGTAAAACTCAACGTTCATCGTGTACAGATTCTTAACGGCCAATGCGTAACCGAGAGCCCCGGCTGCAAGTAAACCACCACGCGCTATCGCCAAAATTATGTCTGGCTCGTATCCCCCTTCGGCGACACTGGTAGCTAGCTCTCGGCTTGCTTCACCAAATATTTCCCAGGACATGATTTCACGTTCGCTCACATCACAAAACTAGTCGCAAACAGACAGCGTCACCGATTCCATCGTTTATCCGAACAAAAAGTTAAGAGTATCTATGCCTGATACAGGGGTGGTCTTCCCTCGCGCTTAGCTCGCTGAGTCTCGCGTGCGTCATCTGAAAAACTAGCCATTATCTGCTGACGATTCTCCATATCAATAGCCGCCTGCAACCCTGGAATCTCTAAAGATGCCCACATGCCTTCTTTTGTTAGCGCGACTCCAATCGGACTATTCAGCATTATTTCTTGCGCTTTGACATATGCAGCATCAAGCAGAATCTCCGAAGGAACTACTTCAGTCACTAGCCCGATCCCTAATGCTTCATCAGAATCGAACAACCGTCCCGTCAACATGATCTCATGTGCACGAGCAGCGCCAATAAGACGAGGCAATAACCAACTTGTCCCAATATCGCACGCAGAGAGCCCAATTCTGATGAAGGCAGCGTTGAATCGGGCAACCTCAGAGCACAATCGAAGATCTGAACCGAGAACCAGCGCAAACCCGCCTCCGGCTGCTGGACCGTTAACCGCCGCAATGATTGGTTGTGGAATTGATCTCATTTTGGGAATCAAAGAAGCGATATGTTTTTGTACCGCGAACCCCTTCTCAACACTGCCATTCCACTGAAAACCTGGCGCGTCGCCATAGCCACCAAGATCTAAGCCGGCACAGAAACCTCTCCCTTGGCCAGTAAGTACCACCACCCGTATGTCACGTGAGCGCCCGATGAGACTGAAGGTGTCGTGAAGAGCCTCAACCATTGTCGAAGTCATTGCATTCAGCTTGTCGGGACGGTTCATTGTGATGAGAGCAATGCCCTCCCTGGGATGAGTCAATTCAATTTCGGCCATAGGCAATCGTGTCACCTTCGCGCACCACCCGCCGAGGCAAAGACCCCTTCGACAGAGTGGCGGTGCGTAATATTGGAGGCACCCGCTTCAAGGACATTATGGCAATCCCTTCTCTTCGACTCCACATTCCCTCATCCAAGGATCCCTGGGGGGCAACGCTTCGTCGTGTCGGGCTCGTGTATATCCTTTCCCGTTTATTCGTCGTAATGGGAGCCGCTATTGCCGTAGCCGCCCAAGCAGTTGCAGATCGAACAAATGAGGAAGTTCCTAGCGGTGGCTTGTCGAGTCTCGCAGCCATCCTTGACAGTTGGGACGGACATTGGTACCTGGATGTTGTTCGCGAAGGATACCCACACCACATAATGCCAAATGTGACTTATTTTGTCTCAGACGCAAGAGCCGCTTTCTTTCCGCTCTATCCAAGGCTCGTGCACTACATCGATGTTGTTATTCCGGGTGGACCAGTCAGCGTTGCACTCGGCATCAACATTCTTCTCGGAGCACTATTCGTATTTCTCGTTGGGTATCTATGCAAGGACCTCTTTGACGTGCGCACGGCTGAGAAGGCAATGATTTTGGTTGCATTATTCCCCGGAAGTTTTGTCCTAAGCATGGCGTACTCCGAAGCTCTCATGTTGACCATCGTTGCGTTGTGTTTCGTAGCGTTGCGAGACAAACACTGGATCTGGGCCGGAGTTTTGGCTGCTATGGCAACAGCGACGCGTCCGAACGGAGTTGCGTTAGTCGCTGCTTGCGCTATGGCGTCATTCCTTGCAATAAAGAAGGACCGTGAGTGGAAGTCACTCATCGCACCGATACTTTCGCCATTCGGATTCTTCGGCTTCATGTTGTTCCTTCGCGGGCATACTGGCGAAGACTGGGCTTGGTTTCGGGTTCAACGTGAGGCATGGCAAGAAGGAACAAGTTTTGGGGCAACTGCTGTAGAACGAACATTTGATTTTTTCCTACGTCCTGCTAGTTCGCCAACATCGGTTCTCACAGCAGCAAGTGTTGCAGCAATGGTTATTGCCCTCGTATTGGCTCGCAAGTACAAGCTGAATCTCATCTACTGGTCGTACACGCTTGTGATCTTGGGATTAATGCTGGTGCCAGCTACCGTCACGGCACGGCCGCGCTTTTTGTTTACAGCGTTCCCCTTGTTTTTTCCCGCAGCTCGCGCGCTACGAGATGAAGACGACCGATGGTGGCCGCTGGTTGTGATGGTAATGATTGGCGGACTAATAACCGTCACAGGAATTTATGGAGTGCGCGGAGCAATTCCATAACTTGCTTACAGCGGAAGCCGTCGCCAAATCGCTGTCGGCAGATTCTTTAAAATCAAGAACATGTATTGAAGCAAGCCGGGAACCCAGATAACGGTCTTTGATGTTCCGATCGCCTTCTCTACCGCTGTCGCAACAGCTTCAGCATCTGTAGAAAACGGTGCCTTATCCATGCCATGAGTCATCTTTGTAGTCACGAATCCGGGGCGCACTACAAGTATCGAGACACCTGAGCCAACGAGTTCGTGATCGAGTGCCAGTGCAAATCCGTCAATGCCAGCTTTGGTCGCCCCATAAACAGGATTGCCCTTCCGAACACGTTCGCCTGCAACTGACGAGAGCAGAACAATTTTCCCATAACCCTGAGAACGTAGTTGGCTCGCCAGGGCATACATCAGCACCATGGTGCCAGTAAAGTTCACATCGGCAACCGACTGCAATGCACTCGGGTTTGCGTAATGATCAACGCCTTCTTGCAAAACTCCTTGTGCGATGACGGCAACATCTATGTCGCCCACCTGCTGAACGACTTCATCCACAACGTGGACCATCGATGCAGAGTCTGCAGCATCAAAACGAACATGATGAATTTCTAGGTCCGGATAGCGCTCTGCAATCTCATCCATCTGCGTCGCAGAAGCGTCGATATCACGACTGACAAGAACAACATGTGACACACCTGGTTTCACCAGTTTATGAATGATGGCCTGACCAATTTCGCTTGTCCCTCCGAACAGAACAATATTCTGCGCTACTCCTACACCATTTTTCATAACGATCTCCTGTGATCTACTAAACCCAAACGACGCGACAAATCGCTGCGCCACAAGCCAATCGGATCCATGTCCGATTGAGTGGACATCCACTCATCGATGCGTGGATACCCTCGACGTACTGCCGATGCAGAAACGTGTGAATCTTTGGCCAAGTAGTGACGCCCGCCCGCATCGAGCACCAGTGAATCAACTTCCGACAACAGTTCGGCTAATCCGTGAATACCAGCAGCCATATCTAATGTCAATGTCCAACCTTCCGTCGGAAATGACATTGGAGCCATATTCTGTGGACCCATTCTCTTGAGCACAGCAAGGAACGACGCAACACCAGCAGCGGAGAACTTCTCAATCACTCTGCGCAGCACATCCGTACGGTCAAGAGGCACAATGAATTGATATTGAATGAATCCTTGTTTGCCATAGAGGCGATTCCACCGATTCACCCCATCAAGCGGATGGAAGAAAGCCGGTATGGACTCAATACCTACATGGCTCTTTGCAGGGGCCTTGCGATACCAAGCCTCATTAAAGGCCTTAATTGACCATTTATTCAGTAGCCCATTTGGGACCCATCCTGGTGCAGACACAGTCAACCGAGGATCATATGCAAGTGGATCCTTGCTATCTACTTTGCTTGCAGCTGCATGATCGCCACGAGTCAAAACACCGCGTCCCATTGTTGAACCAGTGGCTAGCAGGTCGACCCAACAAACTGAGTAGCGATAATCATCATCGACGCCATCAGAACTCATTGCAGCACATACAGCGTCAAAATTCTCCAGTCGAACAGTTTCAACTTCAACACGAGAACTTTCTATCTTCAACATCGCAATGGTGGCGCGGAGAACGACACCGGTAAGACCCATACCGCCGATTGTCGCCCAGAACCACTCAGATTTGTTTTCGGGTGAGAGATCAATTACTTCGCCACTCGAAAGCATCAGTGTCAGTGACCTCACATGTTGTCCGAAACTTCCGTCATAGTGATGATTCTTGCCGTGAATATCCGACGCTATTGCGCCACCCACTGTTACGAATCTGGTACCCGGTGTTACTGGGATAAACCATCCTTGCGGAACACACATTCTCAAAATTGCATCAATACTGACACTCGAAGCAACGGTGAGTAGTCCGGTCATCGGATCAAAGTCAGCATCGATACCCATTGGGTCATTCTCTGCAGTCATCTCAAGAACAACCCCGCCAGCATTCTGAGCGGCAGCGCCATACGAACGTCCTAGTCCTCTGGGAATGACACCCCGCTCGCCAGCTGAACCAATTGTTGAACGAACAACGTCTATATCTGTCGTGTGAACGAGGTCAGCCACAGTCCAAGCGGTGCGACCCCACCCTGACAATCGCTGCAATGACATGCGACAAATTCTAGACGGTGACCTCAATGAACATAGGTCAATGCGTTGAGGCTTAGGAGGCGTATACGGCTAGGCCATATACAACGACCCACACAGCACCGTATGCCTGTATCCAACGATCAGTGAAAAAGACCTCTTCGGGTGCTCCTCCTCCACCATTTTCAAGAACCAAGAGATACCGCAACAAAGCCAATACCATCGGGACAATCGACAGAGCGTGGAATGGAATTGATTCATGTGCGACTGCAGCATTCTCGAAAGCCCACATGCAGTATGTGACCACTGTCGCCGTACATGAAACAACCAATAATTGGCGCAAATAAATCAACGAATACGACTTCAGTGAAGCACGAGTGAGAATTGCATTCTCGCCGAGTTCAAGCAACTCAGCGAAACGCTTTCCAGTCACTATGAAAAACGAGCCGAATGTGATGCACAGAACAAACCATGTTGACATGGGAGTCTGAGTAGCTGCGGCTCCAACCATTGCGCGTAACACAAAACCACTGGCAACGAGCGCTAAATCAAGCAGTGGAATATGTTTCCACCACGTGCTGTAGCCAATTGTAAGAAATACGTATAACGCAATAATGCCCCCGGCAGCGGGTCGTACCGCATACGCCAGTGCAGGTCCTGCCAGCAATAACACAGAACCAATAATTCGGGCAACCGAGAGAGGCACCGCACCACTTGCGATGGGACGATTGCGCTTCTTCGGGTGCAAACGATCTTGCTCGACATCCATGATGTCGTTCCAATAGTACGTACCGCTTGCCGCCAGACAGAAAGCTGCGAAGATAACGAGCGTCTTTCCGAGGGACGACCATTCGTCAAGAACCCCAAGTGCCGCAGGAGCCGAAAAGACAAGAAGGTTTTTGGCCCACTGAGAGGGACGAGCCTCCTTGAAACACGAGCGAATCATCCTGCACTCTCCACTAGATCTACAGAGTTCACCCAAGTTCCATGACGGAACAGTTCCAACAGTTGCTTATCGCCTGAAGAGTCTCCGTATGCATACACAAGATCATCTACCGACACACCTGAATCCTGACACCAGTTCTGCACTCGAGACGCTTTCTCTTCGCCGCGACAGTTTCTTCCGACAAGTTTTCCTGTTAGCACGCCGTCGACCTCTTCCATTTCTGTACACAAGACAGCATCAACTTCAAGAAGGTCTCCCAGGGGATGCAAGTACACCCCCAGAGATGCTGACACGAGAATAACGACATGTCCTTGCTCTTGGTGCCAACGCATCCGGGCCGAAACATCTTCACGCAACCAACTGTCAGCCACTCGTGAAGCGAATTGAATTCCGAGTTGCTCAATTTGGTCAGCGTCACGGCCCGAGAATATGCCCGCCACGAATTTTTCTTTCAGTGCGTCACGATCACGACGCCTGATGCTTTGAATAGTCTCTCCAAGACCAGACAGCAACACCTTGAGAGTATGGCCTGTTCCGGACACTGAACGCATAAACGGCACCACACAATCACGAACTGTCAGTGTGTTATCAACATCAAAGGCAGCAACTGTCACGCTCATTTCCACAGGTTAGTTGCCCAACTCATTTTTGCCGAGGATTGGCTCCATGTCAGAGAAGAAGCGTGGCCAACTCTTTGTTACAACGTCAGGGTCGGCAATTTCCGATCCAGAGGCGCACAGTGCCAAAAGTGACAGCGCCATCGCCATCCGATGATCATGATGTGTCTGATAAACAACTGGAGTAAACGAGCATGGACCAACAATGCGTAGTCCATCATCTTCTACTGCCACTCTTGCGCCAGCGCGATTCAACTCGGAAGCAAGATCTCCGAGTCTGTCGCTTTCTTTGTTCCGAATAAAACCAATGCCGCTTAAGACGCTCTCGCCAGAGGCCATACAACACGCAACGGCAACAGCAGGAACCAAATCGGAACAGTTCGACATGTCCATCACTAATGGCAAAACCGGTTGTCCCTTTGGTCGCGACACTGAAATATCATCTCCAACCACGACGCATGACAGCCCCATAATTTCCAAAATGGAGACAATTTGAGAATCGCCTTGCAGTAACGCGGTTGCCAACTTCGGAATCACCACCTCCCCTTCGCGCAAAGCCACAGCAACGAGAGGGAATGCAGCTGATGAATAGTCGGGTTCTATCGAATAAACGCGCCCTATGTATGCCCCATTCGCAACAGAAATTCTTGTCTCTTCCACTACCACAGAAGCACCAAAGGCCTTCATGACTTCAGCTGTCATATCAACGTACGAACGTGAGACGAGCGGTCCGTCAACGTGTATCACAAGACCTTCGTCCAACTTTGGCCCTATCAACATCAGCGCAGAAATAAATTGACTTGACACGTTCCCAGCAATGCGAATCTCACCGCCACTCAATTTCCCGCGGGTAACAGACACCGGCAAATGATCAACTTCGCCAAGATGCACAACCTCTGCGCCTAGTGACTCTAAAGCAGTATGCAAGTCAGCCATTGGGCGACCCCGCAAAGCATCCTCGCCATCAATGATTGTGGTGGTGGTGAACAGGGCTGCAACCGCCGTAAGAAAACGGGAGCTTGTTCCCGCAAGCTTCGCATCAACAATTCCTGGGAACTTCAAAGTTGATGATTCACCAATAGCTACTTCACTATTCGAAGCCGAGATTGAACGACCCGAATCGCGAATGACATCTAAGACAACTCGCGCATCGTCCCCCGACGGAACACCAGAAATGAATGAAGACTCATTCGACAACATTGCACAGACGAGCGCACGGTTCGCAATGCTCTTTGAACCAGGAACCGAAATAACGGCGTCAATTGGTCCGTCCGGCGGATGCAACACAACCGTGGTCACGATAATGGCTGGATAGCTGGACGGAATCCGCGGGCCATTAACCCACCCCTAAAAACCTCTGCATGCTCGGCTCGTACAACCGTCACCATGATTCCACGGTCACCTTCAGCAGAGTGCACAACCTCGAAGTCATAGATGTTGACGCCCAATTCACCAGACAACGTAAAAACATCAGCAGCCGCGCCAGGACGATCTGGAATCGGAATACGTACTTCTGCTAGATCTTCCACAGCCCCAGCACCTGTTGGCAAATTCAAACGGGCACGTCTCGCTTGCTCGAGTCGCGACAACAGGCCCTCACGGTCAGAAGAGGCAACCACATCGCGCATATCAGTTAACCCGAGAATTAAGGCGTCAAGACCGCGCACAATCGACGATTTGTTCTGCTCACAAATATCCAACCAGATACCAGGCCGACCAGATGCGATACGAGTCATGTCTCGGAAGCCTCCGGCAGCCAACCGCAGTAGTGCCAAGTGTTCCTCTGAACGTTCATCGGCAATACGCATCAACGTGGCCGCGGCCAAGTGAGGCACATGACTGACGACGGCCACGAGGTCATCATGTTTTTGCGCATCCATCGCAACAATTTCAGCTCCGAATTTGGCGACCAATCCAGCAACCACAGCGAAAGCAGAGTCAGATGATTGAACCGTCGGAGTTAACACCCATACCGCACCTGCGAACATTGATGCGTCAGCTCCATCAAGCCCGTCAAGTTCGGATCCGGCCATTGGGTGACCCGGGACAAAGCGTGGATCGGCAATGAGTTGAGACACCGAGGTCTTTACAGATCCGACATCAGTCACAATTCCTGTGGTGAATTCCAATGCTTCTTGCACCGCACTAGGAATCATGCCGACTGGAGTCGCAACGAATGTAACTTCAGCGTCTGAGAACAAACCGGGAAAAGAAATGATTCCACGGTCGACGGCCAACGAAATTTTGCTCTGGTCGGAATCGTGTCCACCAACGTCATAACCCGCATCAGCAAGGGCAAGCGCTAATGAGCCACCGATTAGCCCAAGGCCAAATACATTCGCTCTCTTTTTCATCGCCGAGTCTTCGCTCATTCCCACACCGTATCCGTGCCATCCAAGTCAACTGCGCTAGATAATTGACGCACTTCTTCAATAGTCAATTCACGCCATTGTCCAGGCGCCAATTTCGTATCCCGCAAAGGCCCAATACGTGTGCGAACCAATCGAATCACGGGGTGGCCAACCTCTTCACACATTCTTCGAACCTGTCGGTTCCTGCCTTCGTGAATCACAATTCGCAGAACTCCGGGCTCTGGCTGACCCACTTCGGCGGGGGCTGTAATTCCATCTTCCAGTTCCACGCCATCACGTAAATGTCGTAGAGCGCCATTTGGCACACCATTTGTGCCGCATTCAACTTCGGCAATGTATTCCTTCTCAACACCATGGCTTGGATGAGTCAGAAACTGGGTCAACTGACCATCGTTGGTCAAAATCAATAACCCAGTTGTGTCGATATCCAAACGTCCTACAGAAAACACACGCGGTTCCGACGGCACAAAGTCAAGAACTGTCTCACGCCCGTGTGTGTCCACCATCGTTGTCACTACACCCTCAGGCTTGTTCAGCAGGTAGTACACCAACCCAGGAAGAACACCGACCGGCGCGCCATCCACCTCAATAATGTCGGTTTCAACATTTACTCGACGACCAAGTACTGCTAGTTCACCATTGACATCAACGCGACCATCTTCAATCAGATATTCACACACGCGACGCGAACCGAATCCGGCTCGTGCAAGAACTTTTTGCAATCGCTCACCGTCGGCGAGACGTGCATCATCTGCAATTTGTTCCCACAATGGTGGCTCAGGAACCGCGCCTCCCGGCGGGGTGAAGGAGGACATTACGCCCCTTCACTCGGTTCAGAAATAGCTTCTGCATCAATCATGAGTGTCTTTTCTAAAGCCTCAACGAGAGATGCATCAGGAACAAACGATGCAATCGCTGGAAGATCTTTCAAAGATGCAATTCCTAGTTTCTCTAGAAACAATTGCGTAGTACCCCACAGCACTGCTTGCCCCGGGCCGTTATCTCGGGATACCGGAGCCACGTATGCTCGGCCATGCAAAGTGCGTAGCACTGAGTCTGGGTCAACACCGCGAATCGATGCAATCTGCAAACGCGATATTGGTTGCTTGTACGCAATGATGGCAAGGGTCTCAAGTGCCGCTCCGGATAGACGTGCGCGTTGACCATCGAGAATAAAACGCTCCACATACGGTGCAAGATCTGGGTGGGTTTGAAAGCGCCAGCCACCAGCAACCTTGGCTAACTGAAACCCGTGACCTGCTTCTTCATAAGTAGCAGCAAGACGTCCGCACACTTCATCAACCGTCAGTGCTGGAATCTCCAGTAACTGGGCAATGAGATCTGTTGGTACAGGTTCATGAGCAACAAGCACTATGGCTTCAATTGCCCGAACTGTCTCTGTGGTTACATCATCCTTCATAAGAATCAATCTCCGCCATACTTTCGTTTCCAGTACCAATACCAGTCCACTGCACCGTAATGTCGCCAAAACGATCAACTTGATCTAGTTCAATAAAACCTTGTTTATACATTTCAAGAATGGCCAGGAACCGAACAACAATTTCAAGACGTTCGACGAGCCCGGTCGTCAACGCCCGAAAAGAAGTATTACCGACGCGTGCAATATCTTCCATCAGCTCTTCAACAGCTTCAGCAACCGTGAAGCGAATTGGCGAAATGTGATAGAGACTCAACTCGTCGCGCTTGCGCGGAGTGATTGCGCTAATGAACCCGCGCTCGAGTTTCTCGATAGTAAGACCCTCTAGCAAATCCGGGGCCACATCTGAGAACCGCTCATCTGGACCGACAGCTCGACCGTAAACCCTGTCAGCATCATCAACGAATGTGGCGAGAATCTTTGCGACATCTTTGAAGGTCTTGCATTCGAGTAGACGAGCAAGTAACAGATCGCGCTCTTCCCACAAAGCCAATTCTTCGTCTAGATCTACTGCCTCACGGCCTGGCAACAAACGCCGAGTCTTCAATTCAATCAATGTGGCCGCTATAAGAAGAAACTCGGTCGCGACCTCAAGGTCAAGTTCTTTCATTTTCAGCAATTCAGCCAAGTACGCATCCACAATGGTGGAAAGACTGATCTCGTGGATATCCACCTCCTCACGCAAAATGAGATGGAGCAATAGGTCGAATGGTCCCTCATATACGGGGGTTGCTACGTCTATTGCCACCGTCCCAGCGTACTTGCCAGAAGCTCCCAGGTCGGCAATTGACCACGTTGAATCCTTTCACAGCAACTAGATTTTGAACGTGCCACGTGTTCTCTCTTGTATTCAGCCCACCGGGTCCGTGCACTTAGGAAACTATTTGGGCGCTCTCGTCAATTGGGTGTCCGGCCAACACGACGGCGACGTTTTTCATGGCATTGTTGACCTTCATGCCCTGACCGTTATTGACTCCCCTGGCGTCATTGGCACTCAGACCCTTGAACTTGCAGCATTGCTCTTTGCTAGTGGTCTTGACCCAGACGTCGCCACCGTTTTTGTACAAAGCCATATCCATGAACACACCGAATTGGCATGGATCATGGAGTGCACTGTTTCGTATGGCGAACTCAGTCGGATGACACAGTTCAAAGATAAGTCTGCTCGTCGTGAGGCCGAGTTTGTTTCAGCGGGCCTATTCACATATCCGGCTCTGCAAGCAGCAGACATCTTGTTATACGACGCAGAAGAAGTACCAGTTGGCGATGATCAACGTCAACACATAGAAATCACCCGAGACATTGCTGTTCGGTTCAATCACCGATTCGGTGACACATTCGTGTTGCCAAAGGCGGTGCACCCTAAAGCTGGCGCTCGCGTCATGGACTTGCAGGACCCAACATCCAAAATGTCAAAATCAGGCACCAGCGAAAGTGGTCTCGTCTACTTGCTCGACGACAATGGTTCTATATCCAAAAAGTTCAAGCGGGCCGTTACCGATTCCGATGGTGAAGTTGCTTACGACGTTGTCAACAAGCCCGGAATATCAAACCTGCTCGATATTCTGTCCGCAACCACTGGCAAAGCGATTGAACAACTAGTTGAACAGTATTCGCGATACGGCACACTCAAATCAGACACGGGTGACGCAGTTATTTCAGTTGTGGAACCGATTCGCACTCGATACCAGGAACTCATGCAAGACAAGGGTGAGCTTTCTCGGCTCTTGTCTATCGGGAACGAACGAGCACGCAACGTTGCGGCCAAAACTTTACAACGCGCTCACTCAGCAATCGGATTACTTCCGAGAATTTAGATGTCGTCAGCTGCTTGAAGAAGCAATGCCACATCATCGAGTGCGATTCCGCCAACAAGCTCTACAGTCCGCGGATCGCTGATAGATCGAATCAGATCAGCACCAAGCGTCTCATGATTGTGATATTCCGAGAATCGTGTCCCACGAGCTCCGACAACAGTGGCAATGACGCGCGAGAAGAAACCAAGCTGTGAAATATTCTTACCGATGTCGTGCAGTAACGCTGCAGCTCTCTCGGCTCTAACAGCCCCAGGAACCAACACATCAAATCGGCGCAAGACAACAATGCTGTGGCGTTGATCACGATTTTGCATATCAGACCACAGGACCAACTCTTCTGCATTAAGCACTTGACGAACTAAGGCTGTGTCGAGTGAACTTGGGGCCACTTGCGACAGAGAGGTAAACGCTCTCTTAGAGAGATGCCAAACTTTCATCCCACTGCCCTTGGATGCGCGTCACGATAAACAGCCCACAAACGGTCCGTCGAGACTTTTGTATAAATCTGAGTGGTGGAGATTGTTGCGTGTCCCAACATCTCTTGAACAATTCGTAAGTCGGCACCATGTTCAAGCATGTGAGTTGCACATGAGTGACGAAGAACATGCGGGGAAAGATCTTGACTAATGCCAGCACGCAATCCGGCATCTCGGACAACATGCCAAGCTTTCTGACGGTTCAGTCGCTTTCCCCGATTAGTAAGGAAAACCGCATCGCGGTCGCTGCCGCGGGACCAAATATCCGGAACCAACTGAACCCTGCCAGCACTTCCGATGTATTCGCGCAGACGTTCCTCAGCTATTCGACCAAAGGGCACGACGCGCTCCTTTGATCCTTTGCCAAACAGCCGCACGACACGGGCAGACAAGTCGAGGTCATCAAGGTTCAAATCGCAGGCTTCAGAAATTCGCGCTCCTGTTGCATAGAGAAACTCAACCAATGCCCGATCACGCATCTCAGCTGCTGAATCGCCGACCATTGCTTCTAACAATGCATTTACTTCATCAAGACTCAACGGTTTCGGAACGCCACCGGGTACTTTCACCCCTTCAATACGTGACGTTGGATTATCCCGTCTACGCTCCTCAGTCAACAAAAAACTGTGCAACATTCGTATGGCTGCAAGTCTTCGCGCCGTACTCGCATTTGCATCTCCCGAAGATTGCAAAAGTCTCACATAATCTTCAATGTCTGCTTCACGAGCAGTGAGGAGACTTTTCTTAGCTTCCCCTAAAAACTCCACATAACGATTTAGGTCCCGCCGGTAGTTCGAAATGGTATTCGCTGCACGACCGCGCTCAACAGCCATCCAACGAAGGAATTCTTCGACAAGTTGTTCATCTCGTTCAGTTGTGGAACTCTTTGTCATTGCGTGTCATCCGAGATCATGAAAACGTCGAGCAGCTAGCAAAATACCAACGACACTTTTCGAATCTGTAATCTCACCTTGGTCGACCATCGTAAGTGCTTGCGAAAAAGGAACCAAGGACACAGTCATTTCCAATTCTTCGGGGCCCTCCGGAGCCGACTCACCTACGACAACCTCACGTGCAATGAATAACTCAACAACCGAATCAGTCACACCGGGAGACGACAAACATGAACCCAAGAACTCGACAGTTCCTGGAACATAGCCAGTCTCTTCTGCAAGTTCCCTCCAGGCTGTTCTCGCAGGGTCTTCTCCGTCAACGTCACGCATTCCAGCTGGTATCTCCAACACAAAATCATCAAAAGATGACCGGTATTGCGACACAAGAACAATCTCATTCTCAGGAGTCAAAGCAATGACACCCACAGCACCAGGAGTACTTACATACGTCCTTACGAAAACGTCGCCTCTCGGGCCACGAATAGTTCGTTTCAAAAGTCGAAACATCGCCCATGAATGCACTACTTCAAGAGCAGTTGATACGAAACCCTTATGGTCGCTCTGATTCACGATCTCATTCAGGCTGATTGAACAACAGTGGCATTGGCGCCACGGGCAAGCCGCTTCTCGCGATTGACCAGTGATGCAGCAATCAGTTCTCTAAACAACGGATGCGGACGGTCAGGACGACTCTTGAACTCAGGGTGGGCCTGAGTGCCAACCCAATACGGATGGTTTTCCATCTCAATAAATTCAACGAGACGTTTGTCAGGAGAGGTACCGCTACACAAAAATCCACTCTCTTCGAAACGAGAATGGAAGTTGTAGTTGAACTCATACCTATGACGATGCCGCTCGCTAACTACAGTCTCTCCGTATGCTTCAGCAACTTTTGTTCCTGGTTGCAACACTGCGTAATACGCACCGAGACGCATAGTGCCACCCTTCATGGTGACGTCACGCTGATCAACCATTAAGTCAATAACCGGGTGCGTAGTTGACGGGTCAAATTCCGTACTGTTTGCATCGGTCATTCCCAGAACATGGCGGGCATATTCAATAGTCATTACTTGCATACCAAGACACAGCCCCAGACATGGGACGAGATTCTCGCGGGAATAGGCAGCCGCGGCAATCTTTCCTTCTATACCGCGAGAGCCAAAACCACCAGGAATCACCATTCCGTCAAGCGCATCGAGTCGACCTGATGCAAGAAGACCTTCAACATCTTCGGCCTGAATCCAATCAATCTCAACTTTTGCTCCGTGATGAAAACCAGCGTGTTTCAAACTTTCAACGACTGAAAGGTAAGCATCTTGTAGTTCAACGTACTTTCCTATGAGTCCGATTTTCACAGGCTTCACTGATGCTTCTACCTGAGCAACAAGTTTCTCCCACGAGGACAAATCAACAGCGCTATCAAGGCGCAAGATATCGCAGACAACAGTATCGAGACCTTCATCATGAAGAACCAATGGAAGCTCATAAATATTGCCTACGTCGGCAGCATTGATAACGGCCTTTGTATCGACGTCACACATGTGTGAAATCTTTCGTTTCAGGCCACTGCTAAGCGGTTCCTCGCTTCGACAAACAATGACATCGGGTTGAATACCTCTAGAACGCAATTCAGTAACGCTGTGCTGGGTTGGCTTTGTCTTTTGCTCACCACTTGGGCCAATAAACGGCACCAGGGTTACGTGCAAGTAGCAGACATTGTCGCGTCCGGCTTCGTTGCGAAACTGGCGAATTGCCTCGAGGAATGGAAGAATCTCGATGTCGCCTACGGTTCCGCCAACTTCAGTGATTACCACGTCAGTTTCGTCAGTAGCAATACGACGGATGCGCCGTTTGATCTCATCAGTGATGTGCGGAATGACCTGAACTGTTTTTCCGAGGTAATCACCGCGACGCTCTGCTGCAAGAACTGCCTGATAAATCGAACCAGTTGTCGCGTTAGAGCTCCGAGTCAAATTTTCATCAATGAAGCGTTCGTAGTGACCGAGGTCTAAGTCCGTTTCGCCACCATCATCCGTAACAAACACTTCACCGTGTTCGAAGGGGTTCATCGTGCCGGGGTCAACGTTGATGTACGGATCAAGTTTTTGCATTGTGACGCGAAGGCCGCGCATCTTTAGCAAACGACCAAGAGAAGAAGCAGTCAGACCCTTACCGAGGGAACTTGCAACGCCACCTGTCACGAATATGTGCTTTGGCATTGAGACTCCCGCCGACGTAATTGCTAACGGAAGAACAGCCTAATAGGTTCGAGCCCCCCAGAGTGAAACCGCTATGAGGAGCGTTGAGAACGCTTCTTTTGCCCACCAAGCTTCTCTAAGAGGTCTCGAGCGTGGGCGGTTGCTGATTCGTCAGCAACTCCTCCAGACAACATGCGAGCAATCTCGGCTGCTCGTTCGCTTTCTGCCACTCGGACCGCTGATCCGTAAGTTTTCCCACCCTTGACTGACTTCGAGATTGCAACTTGACCGTGAGCAGATGCCGCAACTTGGGCTAGGTGGGTGACGGCTATTACTTGGTGATCATTTCCCAATTCACGTAATGCAGAGGCAACGGCAACGGCTGCTTCGCCACCAATGCCGGCATCAACTTCGTCAAAGACCATCGTTGCCGGATCACCTGTAAGGACTAAACGAAGCGCGAGCATGACTCGGGCCAATTCTCCACCACTGGCCACTTTCGCAATCGGCTGAGGTGCGCTTCCAGGGTTTGCCGCCAACATAAACACGACCGACTCTCCCGCTGGGTCAGATTCGAGGTCTCCCACTGCTACCTGGACCGTTGCATTGGGTAAGGCGAGTTGCCGTAAACGCTTTTGAACAGCCGTCGCAAGATTCGGAGCCGCAGCTCGCCGAGCGTTGCCCACTTCCTTTTGACATACCGATAGATGGCGCAAAGCAACCACCTTTGACTTTTCCAGTTCGGCCACTCGCTCGGCATACCCCGTTAGCTCGTCTAGACGCTCGCGCGCCTCGGCTCCGAAAGCCATCACATCAGCGAGCGAGTCTCCGTATTTGCGCATGAGATCACGAAGGGACTGCCTGCGCAACCGAATCTCTTCCAAACGAGCAGGGTCATGTTCAGACCCATCGGCCGCACTGCGCACAGTGTCTGAAACATCCTTTGCTTCTGCCGCCAACGAACGAATCCGTTCAGACAGTGCAGGCAAAGAAGTAACCGGTCCGATAGCCGACACTGCATCACCGAGAAGATCAACAACCGCACCTTCGTCAGACAACAGTGAAACAATCTTTTGCAAAGACTCCTGATGACGTACGACATCAGTCAACATGTCTTCTTCATTAGACAACAGGACATCTTCATCAGGATTAGTTATTCGACTTGACTCAATCTCGTCGCACTGAAACTGCAATAGGTCAATCTCTCGAACCCGCGATTTCTCATCCCCGCCAAGCGCTGCAAGATTTGCATCAATATGAGTGACTGCTTCACGAGCTGCTTGCAACTCAGCAGTGCTGACATTTCCAAATTGGTCAAGTGAATTGCGTTGAGTAGAAGGCGACAAAAGACGTTGATGAGCATGTTGCCCATGAATGTCCACCAACTCATCGCCTATCTCAGCCAGTGACGACACTGTGGCCATTCGGTCGTTGATATAGGCACGACTTCGCCCTTCACGATGAAGGACACGGCACAAAATTGTTTCTACTTCGCCAGAATCTGTATTCGTGACAAATCGGGCCTCTACCCGAGCTTCTTCAGCGCCATCACGAATAATGGATACGTCTGCGCGTCGGCCAACTACCAGATTGATTGCCTCGACCAACATGGTTTTGCCCGCACCAGTTTCGCCGGTGAACGCAGTAAAGCCTTTGTCGAATGACACTCGTACGTTTTCAATGATGCCGAGATTCTCGATTGACAGTTCAACAAGCATTATCGATCAGACAGCCCAAATTTTGACTTCAATGTTTGATGAAATCTTTGTTCTTTGAATCTCACAAAGCGAGCAACTTCCTGTGCGGCACGTACTTCAACTACGTCTCCTGGTCGAAGTGTGTGCACCAACTCTCCATCGGTGGCAACATTTACTGACCGATGACCCAAAATTTCAATTCGAATCAGTTCTTGTGGGTCAAGAACCATCGAACGGTCGAACAACATATGGGGCGAAACAGGCGTCATCAGAATTGCGCGTAAACGAGGAGACAGAATAGGTCCACGCGCCGACATTGAGTAAGCCGTAGAGCCCGTGGGGGTAGCAAGTATCAGACCATCGGCCGCATATGTGGTGAATGATGCCTTATCAATGTCCACCCCAAGACGAACCGTGTGACCCGCCTCAGACTTCTCAATGACAACTTCATTCATCGCTAGGTGATTAGTGAGTCGTGCACCTTTGGCCCACATGGAAACTTCCAACAACATACGGTCGTCGTAGTGATACTCGGTGCCTTCTTTTCCGCTGTGCCAAACATCAAGGGCTTCAATCACTTCGTCATCTTCTACAACAGCCAAGTAACCGAGTTGGCCGAGATTGACTCCGATCAGCGGAACTACTCGACCGTTCAGAACATGAACCGATCGAAGCATGGTGCCGTCACCACCTATCGACACCAGAACATCAACCGCACCGACATCACCGCTGGTAACTGCAGTCGAGCGAAGTGACGCCATGTCTGACTCGTCAACAATGACTTCATAACCGTTTGTAGAAGCCCAGCCAATTACCCGACCAGCCACTTCCAACGCGTCAGGGCGAAAACGATGGACAGCTAAACCGAGACGACTCATGACTCACAACTTACGTAACGGGTGGGGCATTCCACGTACATTAAGAATTCTGTATTGCCTTCGGCCCCTTTAATGGGCGATTCGATGATGCCTATGACCCTCCCACCAAGACTCTCCACGGCATCGCGCACCGTGTCACAGGCTTCCTTATGGATACTCGGGTCAGTGATGACCCCTTTTCCACGAGACACCTCAACACGGCCCGCCTCAAACTGGGGCTTGACCAACAAGACCATTCCAGGGGTTTCGAATCCGTCTTCACTAGACACAGTTGCGAAAAAAGCAGGCAATACCTTCGTGAGAGAAATGAACGACAGATCAGCAACCACCAAGGAACACGGATGCGGACAATCGTGGGCAGACAAGTCCCTAACGTTCACTCCGTCGCGCCAGTCAACTCGGGCATCAGATTTCATATGTTCATGCAATTGATTACGGCCAACGTCAACTGCGAACACCCGGCGAGCACCACGCTGAAGAACGCAATCCGTGAAACCTCCAGTTGACACTCCGGCATCAAGCACTGACCTGTTCTGAACAGAGATACCAAAACTGTCAAGCGCGTGCTCCAGTTTCTCTCCACCCCGACTAACAAACCGGCGCTTGACCAAAACTTCGATTGGCTCATCTGGCGCAACCATCCGCGAAGTTTTTTCAGCAATAACTCCACCAACAGTGATATTGCGTTCGTCAATCATGCGAGCAGCATGAGAACGGCTCTCTGCTAATCCCCTTTTCACAAGGGCGGCATCAAGTCGCATACGCACCCTTTGAGCGTACTGCTCGACCATTCACTCCTTGAGCAGAATTTCGGCAACCGCAGATAAATCAGCTACCAAAATGTCAGCGTCGCCACCTTCTTCAGCAATCATGACTCCACTCAGAACCATGGCGAATCGTGCTCCCAACATTCGGGCGAATCCACCGTCTGTATCTGACCTGTCTCCAACCATCACCATCTCTTCCGGCAATACATCTCCACATAAATCTCGAACGAGTTGTGCCATCGGTTCATACGGTTTACCCGTCACCGTGGGAACGACACCTGACGCTTTTGCAATCGCCGCAAGAATTGAGCCGCCACCAGGAATAGGGCCATTCGGGGTCGGATATGTCGGGTCGTCATTAGAACCGATCAGTGCAGCTCCACCACGAACCGCAGTAAGCGCATCTGTCAGTACCTGATAATTGAACTCACGATGAAAGCCGACCACTACGGCATCAAAGCCACCACTAGCCATCGGCTCGTTATATGCGACAACCACCTCTTTAGTAACTCGGCCAATCTCTTCAATCAATCCGCGACCCCCGCACACCAATACGCGCCAATTGCTCTTCATCGCAGTGGCTGCAGACATAGCTGATGTCACAATGTCCCCCTCCGCAGGAATTCCAATTGATCCGAGCGCGGCTACTTGTTCCGCATACGTTGAAAAAGAGTTATTAGTCACAAACACAACTCGAATGCCAGCTTCGCGCAATGCCTCTATGGCTTTGACGGAGCCAGGAATTGGTTCATGTGCAAGCCAGACCACCCCATCTAGGTCACACAACACAACTTTTGGCCGAATGGTTTTGCGCATAGTCATTAATCCTGCCACGCTTTACCCCATGCCACGCTTTGAACCCTTCGCCGCTCTTCGATATTCGACCCAGGGATCGACCGATATCACCGCGTTGACATCTGCCCCGTATGACGTATTCGATGAAGACCAGCGGGCCAACTATGCAGCAACGGATGCTCACAACATTGTCCTTCTTGACTACCCAATTGATGCAGATGGGCCGTCGCGCTACCAGTTGTCAGCAGATCGGTTGACCCAATGGCGTCAAAGCGGCCACATTGTTTCCGATGCCTCGACCACCTTCTCTATCTACCGCATGACTTTTACCGACGAAGCAGGAGTAACACGTACAACTGTCGGTGTCATCGGAGCTCTCGAAGTTGTTGATGAAGGTGCTGGCGGAGTTCTACCTCATGAACGAACAACACCAAAAGCAAAGACAGACCGTCTTGATCTGACAATTGCCACGCATGCAAACCTCAGCCCTGTGTGGGGACTATCCCTCACCGCCGGACTCACTGCCGCACTCGCTGAACCCGGCGAAGTCGTTGCGCAATGCACCGATGAAGAGGGCGTTCATCACATCCTTGAACGCGTCTCAGATCCATCCCGGATTGCAACAATCTCACGTCTCGTCTCTGAGAGCCCAGTACTCATTGCAGACGGCCATCATCGGTACGCAATCAGTCGCACTTTCAGAGACCAAAGCCGCATAGCAGGCAACCCTCCGGGTGCAGAACTAACAATGACATACGTTGCTGAATTGGTTCAGGAACAACTCAGCGTTGCTGCCATCCACCGCCTATACGACATAGACAATGCTTCACTACTCGAGGTGTTGTCACTTCACTACGACACAGCAGGTGCCGGCGCCATTGGGCCGCACACGATAAGCCAAATGGACTCTCGTGGTTCTCTTTGTCTTGTTGCGCCGAATGGCACCGGAACATTTCTCACGCCTCGCTCCGACACATTTGCTGGGGTGCGCGACATGGATAGCGCGCGCCTTGAACATGCGTTACGCAATACAGAGCATTCTGTGTCATACCAACACGGTGTCACAGAAGTGGTGGGCAAACTCGTTGCAGGTATTGCATCTTCAGCGATATTGATTCGCCCCGTATCTCTAACTGAGATTCGACGTACAGCAGATACCGGTGAGCTCATGCCACCGAAGTCGACGTTCTTCACGCCAAAACTTCGCACCGGCATGGTGATGCGCGACCTTAACTAAATAGTTAGCTAATTGATGCTGCGTAAATTGACGCGATAGAAGCACCGATCGCAGTATTGAATTCTGATTCGCTTTGTTGCGCTGATAGTCCTTCAGTTAGTGCGCGAGAGAAACTCGCGATGACTCCCTT
This sequence comes from Ilumatobacteraceae bacterium, assembly GCA_044341035.1. Taxonomy (GTDB): domain Bacteria; phylum Actinomycetota; class Acidimicrobiia; order Acidimicrobiales; family Ilumatobacteraceae; genus UBA2093. The sequence goes on from JBIISL010000014.1 coordinate 31,332, forward strand.
ATTACGACTCAACCGAGCGTTTGCTTCATCACGTGGATACCCACCTGACAATGCAACGACTCGAAGAACACTCGGATGCGCCACGAGTTCATCAAAGAATCCATCAGTCTCTGGGAGTGTCAGCTTCAACATCACTGGTTTATCAGTTGGCTGCTTATTCAGTTCATCAAGAAGAGCAGCCTTCAGCAACACTTCGGCTTCTGCCTTCTGCGGGCTATTGATATCGACTTCTGGTTCAATAATCGGAATCAGACCAGCACGAAGGATTTGTCGTCCCACTTCAAACTGTTGCGCGACCACAGCAGTAACACCATCGGAGTTTGCCAATTTAATGACCGAGCGCATCTTGGTGCCGAAAACACCCTTCTTCAGTGCACGAGCGAGCAACACATCGAGATCCGGATTTGGCTTCATGATCTGCACGCCTTGTGCTTCGTCGGCCAAACCTTTATCAATTTTCAAGAACGGGATGACATGCTTTTTGTTCCAGAGGAATTCAGCACTTCCCATGCCACCAATTTCGCGGTCCATAGTTCCTTCAAACAAGATGGCACCAAGGACTCTGTCGCCGTTGAACTCTGGGCTCTCCACCATGCGACTACGCATGGCATGGATGACGTCGAACATCTCAACATCGTTCGAATATGCAGTTTCCTGAACTCCGTACAACAACAAAGCTTTTGGAGTACTTCCACCGCTCTGATCCAGTGCGGCAATAAAACCTTTTCCGTTACGCATTTGCGCTAGTTGATCTTGATTCATTCGACAACACCTTTCATCAGACCCAAACGCAGAAAGCGCATATGCACGAAACACATCTGGGGGCGATGACAATAGTAGTCAGATCTCCAGATCGGCTGAAAGATTCTCCAGAATTCGCGACACAGCCTTACGTACATTCGCTTTGCGGCGCATGGAAATCACCTGTTCAGCCAGCACTTCTGTTCTGCTTGTGACTCCGGCGCCTGAGCGAAAAAATCGACGACGAACGATGCCAACGACACACACGCTGTCACCAACGTGGGTTGTCTCGGATTCCCCTGCACATGCAATTGGCACAGAAATTCGGCCTTCTTGCACATGGGTTGCAATATCGAAACTCGATACCACTTCCCCTGTTTGCAGCGTCCGCTGGACGGGAGGCGATGTCACCTCGCCGATGAGTATGACCAAGTTGACACCTTCGGTGTCAACGCTTGTTGTTGTAGTAACCATGTACTTCTCCTAGTTGTTACTAGGAATGTGTGCATTAGGCGCCCAGAGTGGAAAGTCTTTCTGCAACATCGACAAAGCCAGGGTCAATTGCTGCTATCCGTTCAAAGAACTGACGAGCTTTAATGACGTTGCCTTCTTTGTCGTAGAGATCTGCAATAACAAACCACTGACGTAAGTGATACTCGGAAGGACGATTCATGTCCCCCGCTGCCTTTTCCATCAACGCAAGCGCTTCGGTGATCTGACGACGGTCAGCCATAGAGCCGGCCATCACAATACGACCTTCAGCCATTAGTTCTGGATGTGGCGAAGCCTCTTGAAGTTCTTGCCAATACTTTTCAACCATTTGGTGTTCACCCAATGCACGATGACAATCAGCAATGACAGCGTGGTTGAAGATCCAATCCGGATTCAGTTTCAACGATGCCTCAAACTCAACGAGTGCGCGCTTCCATTGTCCTCCTCGATACAGACACAAACCAAGCATCTCGCGAACAGCAGCTACTTCAGAATATTCACGTGACATTGGATTAAGAATCTTGCGAGCATCGTCGTAACGATGAGCTTCAAATGCTTGCAATGCAGCGTCGTATCGCTTTAGTGCACGAGGTGATGCTTTCGAACCAAGCGCTTTTTCGAATTGATCGACAACAGAATCAAGTGCGCGAACTTCTTTACGACCGCCCTTTTGTGGACGACCAGTTCCCTTTGAACGTGGACCAAAACTTGGTGCCTTGCGTGCTGGACGTACCGAACCTTCGTCTACCCAATCTTCACGAGAACGCTCGGGTGGTGTTGACATTTCGCCACTTGTACGACGTTCGCCAATGCGGCCTTTAACTTCATCTGAACGTTCTTGAGCTGCACTGCGCGGAGGACGTGAATCACGATCAAACCGGCGTGGGCGATCATCACGGTCACCACGAGGTGGGCGCGAATCGCGATCGAAGCTACGTGGTGGACGAGAGTCACGATCAAACGAACGAGGCCTGTCATCACGATCACCACGCGGTGCTCCCCGAGGAGCATCACGATCAAAACGGCGTGGGCGATCATCACGATCACCACGAGGAGGACGAGAGTCACGATCGAAACTACGTGGCGGACGAGAGTCACGATCAAACGAACGTGGCCTGTCATCACGATCACCACGCGGAGCTCCCCGAGGAGCATCACGATCAAAACGGCGAGGGCGATCATCACGGTCGCCACGAGGTGGACGCGAATCACGATCGAAACTACGTGGCGGACGAGAGTCACGATCAAACGAACGAGGCCTGTCATCACGATCACCACGCGGTGGACGCGAATCGCGGTCGAAACTACGAGGTGGACGAGAGTCACGATCAAACGAACGAGGCCTGTCATCACGATCACCACGCGGAGCTCCCCGAGGAGCATCACGATCAAAACGGCGAGGGCGATCATCACGGTCGCCACGAGGAGGACGCGAATCACGATCGAAACTACGTGGCGGACGAGAGTCACGATCAAAAGAACGAGGCCTGTCATCACGATCACCACGCGGTGGACGCGAATCGCGGTCGAAACTACGAGGTGGACGAGAGTCACGATCAAACGAACGAGGCCTGTCATCACGATCACCACGCGGCGCTCCCCGAGGAGCATCACGATCAAAACGGCGCGGGCGATCATCACGGTCGCCATGAGGAGGACGCGAATCACGGTCAAAACTGCGAGGAGGACGGTCGGATCCTCCAGCGGAACTTCCGCGAGAAAAACGAGAATTGCCGCTAGGTCGAGAATCGCCAGAGCGACGTGGACCTGACCCTCTATCGGGGCGGCCTGAGTTGCTTGGACGTTCAGACATAGGCAACAAGTGTAGGGAGCGCATCTGTGAATAAACCCAGAAATGCAAACAACCCCAGCCGAAGCCGGG
>JBIISL010000015.1:0-34373 GCA_044341035.1 Ilumatobacteraceae bacterium
GTGATTTTCATCATTGTGTTTACCGGTGCGACCTTGTTCGGAATGGCATCCTTGAAGGAATTCCAAGACCGGACTAAATAGCCCCGCGCCGGCACCCTGACCATCTGCAAACCTGATCGAAATAGCCGGAATTCACCAAATATTTCGCCCCAGGGGTTGACGGATGCCCAGATTGGGCGCAAGACTGTGACATGTCAATCGCCAGCACTTCTCGCCGCCTCGTCGGCACCGCTGTCGCGATCATCATTATTCTCTAGCGCACGCCGGTTTCCGACGTGCGCGTTCCAGCCGCCTCTAGGGCGGCTTTTTCATTCCTAAAATTTCGAACCAGACGACCCCAAAGAAGAACACTCACATGAACACACAACACACAAAAGAATTAGTTGAAGCATTTGACACCACCTTGCGTGACGGCATGCAAGTTGAAGGTGTATCGGCAACTGTCGAAGACAAGCTTCGTATTGCCGAACAACTTGATTATCTCGGCGTGCAATTCATTGAAGGTGGTTGGCCCGGAGCGAACCCGAAAGACATCGAGTTCTTCGCGCGTGCAGCAACCGAACTGAAATTGAAGCATTCCACCTTGGTGGCATTCGGATCAACACGTCGCCCCAAGGGCAAAGTTGATGACGATGCAACATTGCGCAACTTGCTTGACGCCAACACATCGGCAGTATGCATCGTGGCGAAGTCGTGGGACTATCACGTCACAGAGGCATTGCAGACGACTCTTGATGAAGGCGAACTAATGGTTGCTGATTCAGTCGATTTCTTAACTAGAAACGGGCGTCAAGTAATGGTTGACCTTGAGCATTTCTTTGACGGCTACAAGAACAATCCGGAATTTGCAATGCGCGTTGTTGGGGCAGCAGTAATGAAGGGCGCAACTCACCTGGTGATGTGCGACACCAATGGTGGCTCATTGCCCCATGAAATCAGTGAAATCGTTACAAAGGTAAAAGCCTTTGTCGGTAACGACGCAACGTTAGGAATTCATTGTCATGATGACACGGGTTGTGCTGTTGCTAACTCAATGGCAGCAGTGGTGGCTGGGGTTCGACATGTACAAGGCACATTGAATGGCTTGGGGGAGCGTACAGGTAACACCAACCTCACAACTGTTATTCCGAACCTTGAATTGAAGATGGGCTTTCGTTGCTTGCCGGAGGGCAACCTTGATCGCCTGACTGCGGTCAGCAATCATGTGGCTGAAGTTTTGAACCGACCACTTAATCCTCAGGCTCCATATGTCGGGGCCTCTGCATTCGCACATAAAGCTGGTTTACATGTTTCTGCAATCAAGCGAGCCAAAGATGCGTACGAGCACATCGACCCAGTAGTTGTTGGAAACGGAACTCGTTTTGTTGTTAGCGAAATGGCTGGTCGTGCAACCATCGAAGTCAAGGCAGAAGAACTTGGTTTGAAGATGGACGGAGCTGCAATTGGTTCAGTCATTGAAGACCTGAAGCGCCTTGAGCACGAGGGGTACCATTTCGAAGCCGCTGACGCCTCGCTTGAATTGCTCATGCGTCGCGCAAGCGGCTGGAAGCATGATGCATTCCATGTTGAATCAATGCGTGTCGTTACTGACGAGGCGGAAGATGGTGAATTCACAACCGAAGCAACTGTCAAGGTGCGTATTGCAGATCAAAGCTACGTACACACGGCAGCAGGCAATGGGCCGGTGAATGCAATTGACGCCGCCCTGCGTGCGTCGTTGTTGCCTCATTACCCAGATCTAGCCAAGGTGCACCTCGTTGACTACAAGGTGCGAATCTTGGATGGCGCGACCGCCACGGGAGCAACCACTCGCGTGCTGTTGGACGCTACAAACGGTGACCGGTCCTGGACCACCATCGGGGTCTCGGCAAACATCATTGAAGCCTCATGGAACGCCCTTGAAGAGTCGTTGATCTATGGACTACTCCACGCTTCGGCGTAGAGTTTTGGTACATGTCAGCTCCCCGCTTTTCTCCAGTTCCTCCGGTTGAGCCGGTCCGCTATTACGAGTCACCTGATTCGGTTCCTGAATCGTGGTCACCTGGTCGTCCCGGAGAAATCCACGGCCGTCAGCCAGAAGGCGAACGTCTCGGGTACCAAGGTCCTGACCAGGGGTACATCATTGGTTTGGCCAAGCGCGCACGCGACCGTGTTCGTGTAAGTGCAGGCGAAGACATGGATGATGTGTTGCGCGGATGTTCGCTTATTGCATTGCGACGCGCTTCATTGTTTGGTCGCGCTCCAGTGGTGCATGACTTAAATGTTGCGTTAGGCATGTGGGGCTTCTTGTCTGATGCGCCACCAGCAGACTTGGTTGCAGTGCGGCGTGAACTATTTGTTGGTGTTGGCAATGCCGCACATCATTACAAAGAGGGCCGTGCAATCGCGGATATGGCCCCGAATGAAACCTTGAGGATGTCGCCTTCAGATGTGGTGACTCAAGTTTCCGCACGCTGGCGTTCACTCACAGGGTTTGCTGCATGACCATCTACTCAGCTCCGCTTTCAGACATCGAGTTCTCACTCAACTCTTTTGTCGACCTTCCTTCCATCATGAAGTACGACCACTTTGGTGAAGCAGACCACAGCATGGTTTCCGACTTGCTCGCAGAGGCAGGACGTTTCATGACTGACATCTTTGCTCCGCTGAACAAATCAGGGGACAAAGAAGGCGCAAGGCACAATGCAAACGGAACAGTCTCGACACCGCAAGGCTTCATCGAGGCGTATCACGCATATGTCGAAGCCGGATGGGGCGCCGTTTCTTTTGACACGGGTTTTGGTGGCGGAGGGTTTCCTTTTGTCGTCGGCATAGCTATTCAAGAAATGATGAACTCGGCAAACATGGCGCTCAGTATGGCGCCACTGTTAACACAAGGCGCAATTGATGCCATCCGCCATCATGGCGACGAGATTCAAAAGATGACCTACTTGCCAAAGATGATTACGGGCGAGTGGACAGGCACCATGAACCTCACAGAACCAGATGCTGGCAGTGACGTTGGCTCAGTGCGCACAAAAGCGGTTCCGCAATCAGATGGTACGTATCGCATTCATGGCACAAAGATCTACATCACCTTTGGTGAACACGACATGGCAGACAACATCATTCACTTGGTGTTGGCACGTACGCCAGACGCTCCGGCCGGAACGAAGGGCATTTCATGCTTCATTGTTCCGAAATACCTTGTGGGAGATGACGGTTCCCTTGGTGCGAAGAACGATGTTTCATGTATTTCTATCGAGCACAAATTAGGAATTAAGGCCAGCCCCACGTGTGTGTTGTCGTTTGGTGACAATGACGGCGCCATTGGATATCTCATTGGTGAAGAAAATCATGGCATGCAGTACATGTTCACCATGATGAACCAAGCGCGACTCTCAGTGGGCCTTGAAGGCCTCGCACTTGCAGAGCGCGCGTATCAACAGTCGCTTGAGTACTCAGTGCTTCGTCACCAAGGCCGTGCACCTGGCGCCCCTGCCGGTGAAGCATCATCAATTATTGATCACCCAGATGTGAAACGAATGCTGGTCACAATGAAGTCAACAATTGAGGCCTTGCGCCGGATGTTGTACTGGAATGCGGCATGCATCGATATTGCATCACATCACCCTGATGCAGCGGAACGCGAAAAGGCGTCAGATTTGGCAGCACTCTTGACTCCTTTGTCTAAGGGGTGGGGAACCGACATGGGTGTCGCGCTCACAGGTATTGCGATTCAAATTCATGGTGGCATGGGGTTCATTGAAGAGACCGGTGTTGCTCAGCATTATCGCGATGCTCGCATCACCACTATTTATGAAGGCACAAACGGCATTCAAGCAATGGACTTGGTTGGCCGCAAAATGGGACTCAAGGGCGGTGCAGTTCTCAGTGGCCTGCTTGATGACATCGATGCATTAGACGCCAAACTCATTAAACACCCTGAACTTGTTTCGCTCGCATCTGAATTGCAGTCAGCATTGAAGTCGGTACGCGGCACCACTGAATGGTTGCAACGCAACGGCACTAACCAAGTTGCTGTGTTGTCTGGCGCAACCCCTTATCTGACGCAGTTGTCAACATTGGTTGGCGGCTATGTGATGGCACGATCAGCGCATCTGGCAGTTCATTCGGAAATGTCAGCCGAAGATAAAGCCGCAAAAGTAGCTACTGCGCGATTCTTTTGTGAACAACTTCTTCCCGTTGTTCATGGTTTGAGTTCATCAATCACCGGAGATGGCGATTTGCTGATGAGCTTTACTCACGACACGTTGTCGCGCTAAAGATCAATCGCGTGGGCACGAAGCCCCTCGACATCACAGAATTCTGTGGCTGCTATATGCGTTGAATGCAGTTTCACTTGTGGCGCCTTGCCTTCTTCGAATGCTTCCTGCCAACGCGGTGCGCATAAGCACCATTGATCGCCAGCCTTCAAGCCTGCAAAGCCGTATTGGGGCATTGGGGTGGAAAGATCATTTCCTGCAGCCTTTGAGAACTGAAGGAACTCGTCGGTCATGATGGCGCATACGGCATGGACTCCCACGTCGTCACCGCCGACTTCGCAGCAGCCAGTTCTGTAAAAACCTGTGACGGGTGATGTGCAGCAGGTGCGCAGGCGCTCTCCGAGCACATTGAGTTGTTCTGTCTCTGTAAAGCCATCCATCTCTTCAAACTACCGTTGGCTGTCGTTCAATAGCTGTGCCACTAACCTTGCAGAGTCATGTCTGATACTCCTCGCTATCGCTTCGCTCCCTCGCCAACTGGCTTTTTCCACGTTGGGGGAGCCCGCACCGCTCTCTATAACTGGGCGCTCGCATTGCGTACTGGTGGCACGTTTGTTCTGCGAATTGAAGACACTGACGAATCTCGTAATAGCCCTGAATGGACACAGGGCATCATTGACGCTCTGTCGTGGCTAGGGATTGATTCCCAGTCGCCCCGATTCGAAGGGCCGTACTTCCAGTCTCAGAATGCAGAACTACATATTTCTGCTGCCATGAAACTCCATGCGGCAGGTAAGGCGTATTGGTGTGACCTCACGGCCGACCAGATTCAAGAACGTGCAAAGACTTCAGGCAAGCAGGGCTACGACGGACACTCGCGAGATCGCGGACTTGCTGGCGGACCAGGACACGTCTTGCGATTCCGAGTACCAGAAGGTGCGACCATCGTGTCTGACCTTGTTCGTGGTGACGTGGAATTTGCAAACGAAACCATTGAAGATTTCGTGTTATTGCGTAGTAACGGAAGCCCGATGTTCTTGCTGGCCAACGTGGTTGATGACATCGAAATGCGCATCACTCATGTAGTTCGGGCCGAAGAACATCTACCGAATACTCCGAAGCAACAAATGCTGTGGGAAGCATTGGGAACAACATCACCAATTTGGGCTCACGTACCTGTTCTTGTCAACGAACAGCGCAAGAAGTTGTCAAAGCGCCGTGACAAGGTCGCACTTGAGCAGTACCGCGAAGAAGGAATTCTTCCTGATGCAATGATCAACTACCTCATGACACTTGGCTGGGCCCCGGCTGGCGACACTGAGATTGTTCCCTGGTCTTCAATGGTGGAAGAGTTCCGTCTGGAAGATGTGAATCATTCACCAGCATTCTTCGATATCAAGAAGCTTGCTTCGTTCAACGGCGATTACATTCGCGCTATGTCACTAGATGCGTTTATTAGCGCAGCATCTCCAGTGCTTGCAGCTACTGATGCCTGGCCAGCTAATCGGTTCAGCGCGGATGTCTTTGCACAAGCAGCACCGCTTGTACAAACTCGTGTGGTCACCTTGTCAGAAGTACCAGCAATGGTTGATTTCTTGTTCCTTGAAAACCCCGCAATTGATGACGATGCATGGAACAAGACAATGAGTTCTGATTTCGCTCGTGAAGTACTGACTGATTTCGCTGCAGCAATCACTACTGCCGAATGGAACCACGACAGTTTGAAAGGCATCCTTGAGACTTGGACTGAAGCGCACGGCTTGAAGTTGGGCAAAACCCAGGCACCAATTCGCGTGGCGATTACCGGGCGCACTGTTGGGCCACCATTGTTTGAGAGCCTTGAAATTCTTGGTCGCGTTGAAACCGTTCGTCGCCTTGCTGCCGGCCTCGCACGGCTGGGATAACTTTTAACATGCGCGCTTTTGTGCGTTCCGCAGCGGTACTCAGTTTTGGTACTTGTCTCGCTCTCGTCTCCTATGTGGGAATTGCAGCAGCGTCATTGACATGGGCTGGTTCTCATTACGACAAAAATGCTGTCGATGCGATTGTTGTCATGGGTGCAGCTCAATATGACGGCGTGCCGTCACCGTTACTTGCATCGCGTCTTCAGCATGCTCTCGAACTGTGGCAGCAGAAGCAAGCGCCTGTTATTGCGGTCACCGGAGGGAAGCGAATTGGTGATCGCTTCACCGAAGGCGCTACGTCACGACGATGGTTGACCGACAGGGGAGTGCCAGCAGATGACATCATTGTTGAATCAGTTGGTCACTCCACATGGGAATCCATCGAGAATCTCGCTCCGTTACTGAACAATGCAGACGTCCGTTCCGTAGTCGTTGTCAGTAGTTCATGGCACGTGCAGCGCGCAGAGCTGTCATTGAAAGAATTGGGTTTTCGTGCCCATAGCTCGGCTTCGCCTGATGGGGTCCTGTCTGGTTCGTCTGAAAAGTCCAAACTGATTCGTGAGATTGCTGGAGTTTCCCTTGGTCGAATCATTGGTTTTGGCACATTGTTTGACATCACGGGCTAAGTCCACGGTGGTGGTCATGGTGAGTCACCGCTAAACTGGTCCACGCACTGGGGAATGGTGTAATTGGCAACACAGCAGTTTCTGGAACTGTTATTCAGGGTTCGAGTCCTTGTTCCCCAACCAAATGGACGTTGATATCAACTCCCTTGAAACGGTTTCATACCGTGTTCATGAACCTGGCGATCAAGGCATCGCCGTCATTTCGCTGAATCGTGACAGCAAGCGCAATGCGCAGAACAATCAGATGACGTACGAACTCAATGCGTGTTACGACGCAGCAGCTCGTGATTCCAATGTCAAAGTCATTGTCCTTCGTGCTGAAGGAAAACACTTCTCCGCTGGCCATGACCTGCGCGACAAGTCAAACCATCTTGATTTCCCTCAAGTGTTTCCGCAATCAGGATTCACTGGCGAAGGTCAAGAAGGAATGATGGCTCATGAGGAAGAGGTGTACTTCAACATGTGTTGGCGTTGGCGCAATATTCCAAAGCCAGTCATCGCTGCTGCACAGGGAATGACGATTGCTGGCGGACTCATGTTGCTATGGGTTGCAGATATCATCATTGCTGCAGACGATGCAACCTTTTCAGATCCGGTTGTTGCTTTCGGTGTTAACGGCGTTGAATACTTTGCCCACCCATGGGAGTTTGGTGCTCGTAAAGCAAAAGAGTTGCTATTCACCGGCGACACTTTCACGGCTCAGGAAGCTATGGATGCAGGCATGATTAACAGAGTGGTGCCAGCAGCGGATCTGGACTCAGCCACAATGGCGATGGCAGCAAAAATTGCTACCAAGCCTGGCTTTGCTTTGAAACTCGCCAAAGAATCCGTGAATCAAACTTTGGAAGCACAAGGGCAATACAACGCATTTCGTGCAGCGTTTTCCTTGCAGCATCTTGGGCATGCCAACAACAAGTTGCGCTTCGGCATGGCAATTGATCCGTCCGGTCTCTAAGTCACGATATGACCGCCGAAGTCAATCCCGATTCTGTCCAGGAACAATGCATTGATTGGTTAAACAACAACTGGAATGCAGAACTCTCATTGCGTGAATGGCGCGAACTTCTCGTTGACTCCGGTTGGGCTGTTCCACATTGGCCAACGCAGTGGATGGGAATGGGTCTTCCTGCATGGAGCGAGCGCACTGTGTCACTAGCCCTTAACTCTGTAGGCGCACCTGGCTTACCAACTGGTGTCGGTATGTCACTTGCTGCTCCCACAATTCTCGAACACGGTTCGTCAGAAATGAAGACACGGTTTTTGCGGGCCACTCTCACGGGTGAGTATTCATGGTGTCAGTTGTTTAGCGAACCAGGCGCAGGTTCTGACCTAGCCGGGTTATCTGCCAAAGCAGTACTTGATGGTGATGAATGGATCATCAATGGTCAAAAGGTGTGGAACACCAGTGCTCATCATGCTGACTACGGCATCTTGCTTGCACGTACAGATTCATCTGTCTCCAAACATCATGGCATCACCTATTTTGTGTTGCCCATGAAGCAAGAGGGAGTCATGGTTCGTCCGCTCGCACAGATGAACTATCACTCATCTTTCAATGAAGTGTTTATGACCGATGCACACCTTCCAAAAGATTTTGTAGTGGGTGATGTAAATGCCGGTTGGACTGTTGCGTTGGCAACTCTGGCGTATGAGCGACGCTTTGGCAATATTGTGTCGCGACCAAAGGTGAATATCGGTGGGCGAGCAGTGCAAGAAGCTCTTATTGAATACACCGAATACATGGAGACCTATAAGTGGTACCCACAACGTGCCGGCCGTGTTGACTTGCTAGTGCCTCAACTAGCAGAACGAGAACTCAATTCAGATCCAGTTTTACGTCAAGACGTTGCGCGCATTCTTGCCATGCAAAAAGTAAGCGGATGGACTGCAGATCGTGCACGAGCAGCGCGTGAACTAGGCAAGCCGCCAGGTGCTGAAGGTTCAGTTGGCAAATTGGCAATGAGCACTATTGCACGACTGGCATCGCTTGCGCACGGACGTATTGCCGGTGCAAACGGAATGCTGATGGGTCCTGATTCGCCAGCTGCTGGCATGGTGGCTGAAGTCTTGGTGTCAGTCCCTGGGCAATCCATCGCAGGCGGCACTGACGAGATTCAGCACAACATTCTTGGTGAGCGCGTTCTCGGTCTTCCACGCGAACCCCAAGCGACATAAAGTAAATGTTCTGAGGAATTTGATGACCACTACCGAATCAACAAAAGATGCCCTATTGCGCGTAGCGATAGAGACAATTAACGAGGGCGGAGAATCATCAATTCGACTCGATTCAATTTTGGCTGAAGTTGGCGTCTCTCCTAGTTCTCTGTATCACCATTACGGCAATCTCAATGGGTTGATCGAAGCGGCACATGTTGAAAGATTTCAGCGTGCAGTTTTCGGTAATGCGGTGGAGTTGAAACGACGCATGGAAGAAGTCGAATCGGCGGCTGACTTTGTTGCACTAGTCGAAGCAACGATGGATCGGTACTTTGGCGCAGTTCGTGCAATCCCCCGACAACATCGAGTCAACGCCTTAGGTAGTGCATTTGCTCGGCCGGAATTACTAGCTGCAATCACCGATGCGCAGAAGAACTCATTAGTCATTGCAACTGAAGCAGTGAGTATTGCTCAGGCCAAGGGATTTGTAAACAAGGATTTAGATGTAGCTGCTTTCATTGCGTGGTTCGATGGCATGGCGTGGGGACGCGTGCTTATTGAACTCACACCTGATGAAGACTTGGGCGCAAAGTGGAATGAAATTGCCAAGCACGCAGTTCATTCTGTGCTGTTTGGTTGAAATTCAGCACCCACGCCTCTGCCAAACGCAGGATTCGGGCTATACAATTTGACCGCTACTTGGCCCCATCGTCTAGTGGCCTAGGACACCACCCTCTCAAGGTGGCGGCACGGGTTCGAATCCCGTTGGGGCTGCCAATTGCTTTTCGCTATGCCTTGTTATCTGGCGACAAGTGTCAGTGGTGCCGTGTATGTAGGCCGCACGACTTCAACTGCGGCATACAACGTGTAGTTCTTGGCATCTGTAACTTTGTCAGCATCCGACCTTACTTTGCATACACCGGTGATTAATCCAGTGGCTTGATCGTAAAGATGGTCCCAGAAATAGACGGTGCTTGTTGTCCAAGACAGTGCGGCGCCAGATGGCTGGTAAGCCTTATAGGTCGAGTTCGTTCGGACTGATTCGTAGGGGTTCCCAGAGTCAATTGCTACACCTTGAATGTTGTTTGTGGTGGTCCACGTGCGTAGTGGCGCTTCAGAATCCAATTTGAAGTAGGGGGTAGTGCACGAACTATTGCTATACGCGCTATATGCATCACCTTGTGAAGAATTGCTATAGCCAACTGATTCTGAAGCTAAGTTCCAAATCTTTCCTTCAATGAGGACGTCGTACGCACCCCAACTAGTGCCGGTAACCGCTCCTACAGTTTTTCCAGTCGCATCCACCGCGAAATAATTTTGACCATTTGTCCCGGTTGGGCCCATCTGACTCCAGGAGAGAGATTTTTCCGTCTTCTTGCAAGAGCCTTTTGAGATGTAGCGCATCGTGCCTGACTTCTTGTTGGCACAAGCTTTCAGAGTTGTATTGCCTGCGGCGTTTGCAAAACTTACTGCCCCTACCGAAACCGCAGCAATGATGACGCCGAGTGTGAATGTGCCGAAGCGGTTGAAAGCCATGATGAATCCTTTGTTAGATATGTTGTCTATTTAAATGGAATCCTAACTGTTAAGTCAAACCAACAATGGGATGGGGTGATTTGGTCAAGATGGGACACGTTGATCCAGAGGCGCCGCCCGTAAGTGTCAGACTTGACCCTGTGTTCTCTGGTCTCTTGTCTATTCCGCAAGCTGTGTTGTTGGGGATTGTTGAGGGAATCACCGAGTTCTTGCCTGTGTCGTCTACCGGGCATCTACTTGTTGTAGGTGAACTCATAGGGTTTGGAACTGGGAATGCGAGTGCGGCAGCAGATACGTATTCGATAGCTATTCAATTCGGCGCAATTCTTGCGGTTCTATTTTTGTATCGCACGCGCGTGTGGTCTTTGCTGCGAGGTCTAGTGGGCGCTGATGCAGATGGGCGATTATCCCTGATTCGACTGATCGTTGCATTCTTGCCAGCTGCATTCATAGGTGTTCTTGCCGGAGATGCAATGAAGAGCGCGTTGTTTGGTCCGATACCAGTGACTATTGCATGGTTGGTTGGGGGAGTGTTTCTTCTTCAGTGGAAACCACAAAACGGGTCGTTGGCGTTTCATGAAATGCCGATACGTGCGGCATTCATCATCGGATGTGCACAGAGCATTGCGCTGTGGCCCGGAGTGAGCAGAAGTCTGGTCACACTTGTTGCGGCTCTTGCTGTGGGCTTGTCAATGTCGGCTGCTATTGAGTTCAGTTTTTTACTAGGACTAATCACATTGTCGTCTGCAACAGCGCTTGATTTAACAAAACATGGGAATGAATTGGTTGATCAATTTGGGATACTTGCACCGTCAATTGGTTTGGTCTGCGCATTTGTTACTGCTGTTATTGCGGTGAAGTGGATGGTTGGGTACTTGGAGTCGCACTCTCTTCGGGTTTTTGGTTGGTATCGCCTAGCAATTGGGGCCGTATCTGTTGTCCTTCTTGCCACAAATGTCTTATAGATAACGGTGCGGCGCCTACCATGGGCGCATGGCACGCATAGTTTTCATAGGCGCTGGAAGCACTGTCTTTGCGCGCAATCTCATGGGGGACATTCTTAGTTTTCCAGAATTGTCATCCAGCACCATTGTGTTGCACGACATTAATGAAGAACGACTTCGTACATCTGAAATTGTTGGTCACAAGATTGTGGAGACTCTTGGTGTGTCAGCAACAATCGAGGCAACTACTGATCGACGTGCGGCTTTGGCCGGCGCAAACTATGTGATCACAATGTTTCAAGTTGGCGGATACAAGCCATCGACTGTGATCGACTTTGAGATTCCGAAGAAGTTTGGGTTAGAACAAACGATTGCTGACACTCTTGGTGTTGGCGGAATCATGCGCGGATTACGCACTATTCCCGTCATGTTGGATATCTGTAAGGACATGGAAGAGTTGTGTCCTGACGCATTGTTGTTGAACTACGTGAATCCGATGAGCATGTTGTGCTGGGCAATCTCCCGTGCTTCGACCATCAAGACAATTGGCTTGTGTCACAGCGTCCAGCACACGGCTCACCAATTGGCTGAGGATCTGGGAATTGGTGCCGAGACCATTGAGTACAGATGCGCCGGTATTAATCACATGGCTTTCTATTTAGAGTTCCAACAGCGAATTGGTTCCCAAGTAACTGATTTGTATCCACGTATCGCAGAGCGGGCGAATGTGTTTCCTATGCCAACGCGCGGGGATGTTGAACGAAGTGACGGCGGATTCGATGGCTTGTCTGATGCAGTGCGGTACGAGATGTTCAAACGGTTGGGTTATTTCGTTACAGAATCGAGCGAACATTTCAGCGAGTACGTGCCGTGGTTCATTAAAGGTGGCCGCCCGGATCTGCTTGATCGATACGGAATTCCACTCGACGAGTATCCACGTCGTTGCGAACGACAAATCGAGGGGTGGGAGTCTTTACGAAATCGCTTAGAGAACCCTGATGCACGATTGCGTGTTGTGCAGAGCATGGAATATGGCAGTGGCATCATTCATAGTCACGAGACTGGGGTCGCGCGCACTGTGTATGGAAATGTGCCTAATCGCGGAATCATCAGTAACTTGCCAGATGATTGTTGTGTCGAAGTTCCGTGTGTTGTTGATGCTTCAGGAATTACACCAGTAACGATTGGCGCATTGCCTCCACATTTGGCTGCGTTGATGCAAACGAACATCAACGTGCATTCGCTAACAGTGGAAGCCGTATTGACGGGTAAGCGCGAACATGTGTATCACGCTGCAATGTTTGACCCGCATACTGCCGCAGAGCTTGACCTTGACCAGATATGGAGTCTTGTTGATGAGTTGTTAGACGCTCATCGGGGAATGATTCCTGAAGAGTTATTCAACTAATCAACTCAGACAAAAGGCATTACCTGTTCGGCAACAAGATCTAGGTGTTCCAAATCGCTCAGGTCGAGAAATTGCAAGTACATACGGTCTGCGCCTGCTGCTGACCAAGCTTTGAGTCGCTCGATTGCTTCTGAGGGTGTTCCGCATAACCCGTTGAGACGAAGTTCTTCGACGTCGCGACCAATTGCGGCAGCACGTCGCACAATTTCTGCTTCGTTGGTTCCGATACAAGTGACCAATGCTGATGAATAGGCCAAGCTTTTTGGGTCGCGCCCAACAGAAGTACATGCTGTTCGTACTCGTTCGCACTGTTCGGTAAATCGTTCAATTCCTGAGAACGGAATATTGAACTCTGCTGCATAACGCGCAGCCAACATGGGCGTGCGCTTTGGTCCACCGCCACCAACGATGATTGGCGGGGGAGACTGCACCGGTTTTGGTAACGCTGGCGAGTCAGTAATTGTGTAGTGATTGCCGGCGTGATTGAACTGTTCACCGTGCGGCGTGTTCCATAAACCGGTGATGATTTGAAGTTGTTCCGTAAGAATGTCGAATCGTTCGCCAAGCGGTGCAAATGGAATGCCGTATGACGAATGCTCAGCACCGTACCAACCAGCACCGAGTCCTAACTCAACGCGGCCATTTGACATATCGTCAACATTGGCAACACTGATTGCAAGAACGCCAGGGTTGCGAAACGTAGCTGAGTTGACCAAAGTACCAAGGCGAATTGTGCTGGTTTCTCTAGCAATACCAGCAAGAGTGATCCATGCATCTGATGGCCCTGGAAGTCCGGTGAAATGATCACCCATGACTTGGTAATGATCGCTGCGAAAGAAGGCATCGAACCCAAGCTGTTCAGCACGTTGCGCAACGGCAAGAAGCTGGGCGTAACTAGCGCCTTGTTGGGGTTCGGTAAAGATGCGAAGTTTCACACCTTGAACCTATTACTCGGCGATGGGAATCGTTGTAGTGGAGGTAGTCGTACTAGTAGAAGTGGTGGTTCCATAGCCAAAGTGGATGTCGAGAGCATTCTTGATACTGCGGGCGAAGTTGAGGCCGCCAGTTTCGTTCATGTGAACAGATGTGCCGGAGAACCAACTTTTCTTGTTTCGTGAAATACGATTCCAGTCAAGTATTTGCAAGCGACTTTTAACTTGCTTGGCGCGAATCACCGCATTAAACGTGCGGCTCTTAGCTTTGACGTTTGCGTTTTCCTGGTATGTGAGCCAAATGAGTGACGCACCTTGTTTTTTAACTTCGGCACTGATTTGCGCAATGGCGTTAGCGAGATACGCAGGCCCCGTGTCGTTGTATCCAGTTGCTACCACGTACACATCAATTTTGTCTTTTCGATGCAGAACAATACGGTCAAGAGAACTGAGTTTGGTTTTTTCGTTACAGCCTTCGTTAAGAAGTTGCTGGCAGCCCCACGTTTCCAATATGACGTTGTATCGGCTCTTCCATAGTGGCTTCATGGTTTTAGGTGCCCAGCGAAGGACGTTTGCGACAGAATCACCGACAATGACAACTTTGTTCGTCTTTCGACTTGCTTGAGCCGGAGTAACTGAAAGCGACAGAGAGATGAGAACAGCACAGGCGACTAAGAAACTTCGAATGTGATGATTTCTCATGGTGGTTGAATTCTAGACGGCAACTCGAGACCAGTTCTGGTGAATGTTGCGCAGTTGGTCTGGTAAGCGAGCGAGATGTCTTTGTGAGAGGGCGGGGAGAACAGTGCGAACTGCGATCACGTTACTTAGGGGCGACGGCACCTGTTGGCTAACACCGAACATGATGCAGCGTTGCAGTGCTCTTCCAAACGGATTGTGTTTTCCCTCGGTGTACATGACTCCGATTCCGCGCGCTAAGTCATCGAGTGCGACTGTGTATCCCTGCGGTTCGTGTTCTAGTCCGGTGGCAAGTCGGCGCAGTAGCCAGGTAGCAGTTGGGCCGAGAACTGGAAGCCAGAACATTTCTATGTACGGATCACCAATGACATACCCATTTTTTTCAACCACCGGGTCATGCCATGGAGTGACTTCAAGAAGGGCTTGGGGTGTCTGTTGCAATGTGTTCATTTTTCCTTTTTCGTTCGGTTACTTATTCATGTGTGCATGTCAGGCAGAATAGGGACAGTGAAAGATAAGAATTTCAGTGCAGATGACTCTGATCAGGTGGTCGAATGGCTGCAACAGGCGGAAAGAATCGTGGTCTTTACGGGAGCTGGCATCTCCACTGATTCTGGTATCCCTGATTTCCGGGGACCGAACGGATTATGGACCCGTAATCCGTTAGCGGAGAAGACTTCTACGTTGAGTTATTACCTCAATGATCCTGAGGTGAGAAAAGTTGCATGGGAAGGCCGGGTGCGCAATTTCAATGGAACAGCTCAGCCGAACGACGGACATCGTGCAGTGGTTCGTATGCAGGATGCTGGGAAATTGTCAGCGGTGATCACTCAGAACGTTGACGGGCTGCATCAGGATTCTGGAATTCATCCTCACAATGTCATTGAGGTGCATGGCACTATCAAATTCGCTCGATGCTGGGGATGTGACGATCGAAGACCCATGAGTGAATTTATTGCCAGAGTGATTGCTGGTGATCCAGACCCT
The DNA here is from genome assembly GCA_044341035.1 of Ilumatobacteraceae bacterium. Lineage (GTDB taxonomy): Bacteria > Actinomycetota > Acidimicrobiia > Acidimicrobiales > Ilumatobacteraceae > UBA2093. The sequence goes on from JBIISL010000015.1 coordinate 15,399, forward strand.
CATTGCGAGTTGTGCGGGGGCGTCGTAAAGAGCGATGTAATTTTGTTTGAACAGGCTTTAGTGCCTGAGGTCATCGACCGCGCCTTTGAGGAAGCCGAGAAGTGTGACGTTCTTTTGGCGGTGGGGTCCACATTGTCGGTTGGTCCAGCAAATCAGGTGGTGCCGCGGGCAAAGGCATCGGGTGCGAGGGTTGTCATACTTAACGGTGAGCCGACGCAGATGGACGCATTTGCTCATGTGGTGTTAGCAGGCAGCATTACCCCGATTCTGACAACCCTGACGGCGGCGCTGAATTCCTGACTTAGTTGGTAGGGTTTTGGGCTATGGCAACCTTTCGTGACCTACTGGCTACTGCTAAATCCCAAATCGTCGAGATTGATACCGCTACGGCTCAAGCGCGTATAGAGGCAGGCGATGTGTTTGTCCTTGATGTCCGCGAGCCAGACGAATATGACGAAGGTGCACTGTCTGACGCCACTCACATTCCGCGGGGCCATTTGGAAGCACAAATTGAGGGCCGAGCTCTAGACCATGACCAGACAATTGTTGTGTATTGCGCTGGCGGAATTCGCAGCGCTTTTGCTGCTCGTACATTGCAAGAACTCGGCTACACAGATGTGTTGTCAATGGCAGGGGGCTTTGGAAAATGGAAAGACGAAGGGCGCCCGTGGCGTCAGCCGGTCACTCTCACTGCTGATCAGCGCAACAGATACAAGCGTCACTTGTTGCTTCCCGAAGTTGGCATTGAAGGACAAGCAAAACTACTTGGTTCAAAAGTTCTCTTGCTGGGTGCAGGTGGTCTTGGTTCGCCTGCGGCTCTGTATCTAGCTGCTGCCGGTGTTGGAACGCTTGGCATTGTGGATATGGATGATGTTGACGCTTCAAACTTGCAGCGCCAAATATTGCACAACTTAGATCGTATTGGTCAGCGCAAAGTTGATTCGGCCCGACAGACCATTGAGAAATTGAATCCAGATGTTGTGGTGAAAACATATGACATGCGACTTGCAGCGGACAACATTATTGACATCATGAGTGGATACGACGTTGTCGTTGACGGTGCCGACAACTTCCCAAGTCGCTATTTGTTAAACGACGCAAGTGTGAAGTTGGGTATACCTGTTGTGCACGGAAGCATCTTCCGGTTCGAGGGAATGGTGTCGGTGTTCCACCCGTTACAAGGGCCGACATATCGAGACATGGTGCCCGAACCGCCTCCGGCTGAATTTGCTCCGTCGTGTGCGGAAGCTGGCGTTCTTGGCGTATTGCCCGGAATTGTTGGTTCAATTCAAGCTCTTGAGACCATCAAGGTGCTTCTTGGGCTTGGTGAAGCCTTGATTGGCCGCATTCTCACTATTGATACAACCGAAATGTCCTTCCGAGTATTCAAACTTCGTGCAGATCCGTCGAACTTAGTGACATGGGAAAACCGTGACCGAATTGAAGTGCGAGACCTTGATGGTCTGTGCGCACCGTGGCTGAGCCACTAGCGTTCAACGGGTGACAGCATCCATCGTTATCGTCGGTGCCGGTTTTTCTGGCGCGGTCGTTGCTCGTGAATTAGCAGAGGCAGGAATTGCTTCGTTAGTGGTAGACGGACGGTCGCATGTGGCTGGTAACGCCCATACTGAACGACGTGACAATGGCGTCATGGTGCACGTGTACGGCCCTCACATCTTTCATACCGGCGACACACGTGTGTGGGAGTACATCAACCGATTCGGTGAAATGATGCCGTATAACCATCGGGTAAAAGCGACATCGGGCGGCAGTGTGTATTCACTTCCTGTCAACCTGCACACAATTAACCAATTTTTTGGCACAACAATGTCACCGGATGAGGCTGAACAGTTCATTGCTGCACGTGCAGATTCCAGTATTGGAACACCCGTGAGTTTTGAAGACCAGGCACTCAAGTTTGTAGGCAAAGAACTCTATGAGGCCTTTTTCCAGGGGTACACAGAGAAGCAGTGGGGGGTATCGCCAACAGAATTACCCGCTTCGATTTTGGCTCGACTTCCTGTGCGTTTCTCGTATGAAGACAGTTACTTCAATCACCCATATCAGGCAATTCCGAAAGATGGATATACGCCGATTGTGGAAGCCATGCTTGACCACCCGTTGATCGAAGTGAAACTTGGACAATTGGTGACTCCGTCGGAGTTGTCATCGGCTGAGCATGTGTTCTGGAGTGGGCCGATTGATCAGTATTTTTCACAACAATTCGGCGAACTCGGATATCGCACGCTCGATTTTGTCGAGACGGAAACCACAGGGGATGTGCAGGGTTGCCCTGTCATGAACTATTGCGATCGCGATATTCCGTATACGCGAATCACAGAGCACAAGCACTTTGCCCCGTGGGAATCGCACGAAGGTAGCACGATTTATACCGAATACAGCCGACTCGCCGAGAAGGGCGACATTGAGTATTACCCCATCCGTCAGGTGCGCGAAAAGAAACTTCTTGAAAAGTATGTTGAGGCCGCCAAGGAAGCCACTGGAGTGACATTTTTAGGTCGACTCGGCACGTATCGATACCTCGATATGGATGTCACCATCAAAGAAGCCCTTGATGTGGCAGCCGAATTCCTTGCCTGTCGGCGTGAACTTCGTCCAATGACGCCATTCGTGGCTCAACCCCTGTGAAACTATAAGGGTGTCTGCTCACCTCCTAGCCCGCATCATTATTCCGGCGCCTAGTTTTTCCGAGCCGATCCTGTACGTGCGGCATCAACATGGTGAAATCACAGAGTCTGGGCTACGTCTCGCTACTGGTGGTCGCGCCACATTCGACACCGCATTTGGTGTGTTCTCCTCTGGACGTTGGTGCAGGCTGACTCAAATCGCTGACGTCGGCGTATCAATGCAGATATCTGGCCGATGCAAGGTGGAACTCATTGCATATACCAATGGCAATGACGTTGTTGTTGATTCCTCAGACTCCACAACAACCTTGCAATGCATTGATATTCGGTTGCTAGCGGCGGAATCTTTCTATGTGGCCGTCACTGCACTTGAGGATGACGTTGTGATTCATTCTGGGCAATGGACAACAACAAGTGCCCCTGAACGAGAAGTTCGGTTGGGTGTCTCAATAACGACTTTCAATCGGCAAGAGTATGTTCTCAAAACCATTGATCGCCTGGTGAACCTTGAAGCAACGGAACCATCAGTGAATGGTCACCTGCAAGTTGTAGTTGTAGATAATGCCCGCAATCTTCAGCCACAGTTGCCTGGTTCTGCTCCGGTGCGTGTGTTGCCAAATCCGAACTTGGGTGGAGCTGGTGGGTTTGCCCGTGGACTTATTGAGTTTCGCGACAAAGGCTGGAGCACCCATGTTGTCTTCATGGATGACGATGTTTCGATGGAACCCGAATCTATTGTTCGCGCAATTTCACTGTTCGCCTTTGCGACATCACCAGATTTATGTATTCATGGTGCAATGTTGAGTGAAGAACAGCCTTGGATGCAGTTTGAAGCAGGCTCTTCTTACGATTTCAAGGCGGTGTATCCACTGCGAGCCATTGGTCGCGACATTGATCTTCGAAGTCGTTCAGAGGTCGTGCGAGATCGATTAGAGCCTGAGATCGACTATTCCGCATGGTGGTTTACCGCGTTTCCGATGCATCTCGGGGCTCAGAACCCGTTGCCAGTATTTGTTCGCGGAGATGACGTGGCGTACGGACTCTTGCATACTGGTCGCAATACGGTCACGTTGAACGGAATTGCAGTGTGGCATGCAGATTTTGCTTTGAAGAACAACCCAACATCGTTGTATTACGAGATTCGAAATTTTGCACTTATTGACACCTTGGTATTTGATAACCATCGTTGGTACAACCTCGCGTGGCGGTTCCTTGGTTTTGGTTTCCGTAATGCATATTCACATCGGTATGCCAGTGCTGAATACATGATTCACGGCATGAAGGATTTTCTTGCAGGCCCAGAAGAGTGGATGAAAATTGATCACTCCGCTAAGCATGAAGAGATTCGACATGTTTCGGAAGAAAAGGCCGGACCGCTACAACCGGATTTATTGAATCTTGGTTTTACTGCACCGCGTGCCAAGGCAATTCGACTTGGCGGATTTCTCTTGTCGCCACTTACAGGTGCTGGGCAGTGGATTCCGAAATTCTTCCGGTCAGAACAAATAGGGGTCGCCCAGATTGATGTTCGGGCTGTGGGTCTTGCAATTAGACATCGTCGTATTTTGTATCGCCACCCGCGATTTGATGAGGGTTTTATGTGTGAACGCGATTACAAGCGATTTCTGGCCGTGCAAAGAGAAGTGTTTCGTAATACATTCCGGTTAGCACGAACGTATGGGCGTCTGAAAAAGGCATATCGTGATCATTATTTGGACCTTGTTAGTGACGCGGCATGGAAAGAACGTTTTTCCAGTTAGGCAAGTGTTGACGTTGCCATAAGAGTGGACCATGTAGCAACGTCTACTTTTCCGGTGGCACGAATTTTCATTCGACGCTGAAAGGTCTTTACTTCACGTGTCAAGGTTGAAGAAAACACAAGGCCGTTAGGAATCTTCTTTTTAAGAACCTTCGCCAAGGCACGTTGCACAGATAAGACAGCGGGGTGTTTGGTGCCCTGCATCAACACCGAGAGTTCGGGTCGCGCTGCAAGCCCCAAGGCTTCCCACGTGCCTCTATCAACTTTGCCAGAAGTCGGAAGAGTTGCTTGTTTTTGAAATGCCTTTACAGCCTTCATGGTGGCAGCACCATACAGTCCATCTGGTAGCAGTCTCTTCTTGCCCTTTAATTTCAGAACGGTGTTCAGTCGCTTTTGTAATGAGGCAACCATCACACCGGTATTTGACTTCACAAGAGGAAGACCAGGTATCACCGCTGCAACTGGTGCGGTTGTCGGCAACAATCCTTGACTGCGAAGAATGTCAAGTTGGTCTCGAAGAAAAAGGGTAAATTCGGCTTGACCTGTTGCGGAGAGATGCACCCAACAACATGTTGAGGCGTTGTCGAACCACCGCCATTGGTTCGGTGCCGAACTGGCAGCATTCCAATCAAAAATACTGATTGACGGATTCGTACTTGCAGCGGTAAGAAGTGCTGCATTAGCGATGGCATAATCACGGGACGTTGTTCGAGTCGACATAGTGACAAAAACGACTCGCTGCACTGCTTTACTTGCCAATGCGGCAAGCGCCTGTTGAAGTTCTGCAGCAAAGGTGTTCGGATCATCGTTGTAGCCAAGTTCAACAATTGCAATGGCCGGAGTTTCGAGCGCATTGATGATGCCAACACCATCAAGATCTACCTGTGGCGCAGCGACAGTGAAGAGGCAATCAGCACCAGCCATTCCACGTCCGGCACATGCTTGAAAATTCAACGTGGGATACGCCGGAGTAATAAACGATGCAACCTTTGACGTGACGCTTTCCCCAACAGAATCACCGATAAACAAGATAGAACCGACAGCTGGTGCCGCGGGGTCAGCAGCTGCGATAGGGAACGTCGCGTACCACGGTGCGTTCAGTGAGAAGTCGCCACGGAATTCCCAACCAGTTCGCGTTACTGACCCAGCAGTTCCGGAGATAACAACTGATGTTGTGTAGCCATTCCAGTCGCCACCAAGGCCATCATGAGTGGTGGTGATTGCGGTAAACACACCAATCGTTGGGTACTTGTTCTGTATCTCCCCGGCGCTAATTAGCTTCGACCACGATTGAAGAAGTGGGTCGGCAATGAGGTCGCCATTGTCAACTTGAGCTATGAATTGCCCACTTGCAGTACGGCCACCGTTTGAAGAAGTGAATTCAGTTCGAACAATGGTGTTGTTTGAGTTCCTCATCACCATGTTGGCTGTTTCGCTAATGGCAGTGTCTGTGCGCAGGTCTTCAATGATGCTGACTGAAGTAGTCCCGTTGGTACGAATAGCGGAGCCTCCATACACTTGGCAATCCTGAGTGTCGCAAGTTTTGGCGTATGAGTAGCGCTTCTCGGACAGCGAATAACTACGTGCCGCAACAGCTTGGGCGCGAAGGGCATTCATGCCAGCGCCTAATGCGATGTCACCCCACCCTGCAGGAGACTCTCGCGGAACAACCCCGCGTAAGTACAACTCTGTTGGAACAAGGTTGAGAGTTCTCCGGTTGCCATTACTGTCAGACGTTGCCCGAATTCCTCCGCGGTAGTAACGAATTCGTCCATTCTTGTATGTGGTTGTGGCGGGTTCGCAGAGTCCAAGCAAGTCTGTCGGTAGCACGGCAGTGGGAAGAGAGCCATTAGCTGACACAAAGTCAATCGGCCCTGCGACATTGCGACCAATCAATGTAAACCCGGCTGGATTTGTGGCCCCGACAGCACATGTGGCTGTGGGTGATCCGTACACGTCAAACACATTCTTTGACACCATGCGCGCAACGAGTCCACCAAAAGATCCGGTGGTGCCGCTCCAAGATGCAGTTCCATTGTCGGAGACAACTGACGTTGGCTTCGCATCAAGGGTTTGCAATCGAACTGTCATTGTCCCTAACGACGTTGGGGCAATTTCGGCCTCGGTTAGTGCCGACAAAGTGCGGCCATTGCCACCGTAATAAAAGTTGAGAATGTCTTGCCATGTGGCCCCGAGTTTTGTTGCCCACCCGAGTGCGCCATATTGGCTCATGCCACGGCCGTGGCCATTTCCGTGACCACGCACAATGACTCCAAGTGGAGGAAGAGTGTCGGCGCGTGCAGGCACTGCTGACTGTGAAGAAACAACGGGAGCCAGAACTGCGAGAGCGCATAGACATGCAGCGAATCGAAATGGGATTCGTTTGATGGCAACCATAAGACTCCACGCTAGGTGGTCTCGACCACCTCATGGTGGCGGTCTGTCTCGTCTCGCTCTTGTACCGCAACGCCAGTCAAAACAAATGCCATACCGAGAAGATCGAAAAGGCTGGGGGATTGATGAAGAAATACGAAACCGAATATTGCTGCACAAACGGGGAGTAACGCCAACATGACGGAAAAACGTCGAATAGGAATGCGTCGAAGAGTGGATTGGTCAATCCCGTAGCCAATTGCATTTGATAACAGACCTACGAGAATGCAGCCAATCAAAACTTTTCCGCTAGAAAAAGCCGCACCTGCATCCCCTGCTGCAAAGGGGGTGATGACTATGCCGCCAAACAGAAGACCTAGAGCGAGCCCAGATACTCCTCGGTCGGCTAATGCAACGCGTGATCCCATGACGATGTAGCCAGCCCACATGACTGATGCAGCAAGGATAAATACGAGTCCTAACGGTTCATTGCCCAATTCCACTCCGCCTAGAACAATGACCCCAACTGCAGCACACAGCAATGCAATTGTGTTGCGCATTGAACGAGTGCGCAACGCCGCAACTGCAATGGGACCGATGAATTCAATTGTCACGCCTTTGCCGAGAGGGAGTCTGTCGATAGCCAAATAGAAAAACATGTTCATCAGTGCAGTTGATGCGCCGAAGGCAGCCACCCAATACAGTTCGCGACGGCTCCATTTAGTGTGAGAACGGCGAGCAGAAAATGCAAGCAAGATAAGTGCAGCACTGAGAACACGTAACCATGCGACGGTGGCAGGTGAGATGTCGTCGAAGAGACGGATAGCAATAATGGCGCCCGTGTATTGGGCGACCGCCGACAGTATGAAGAAAAGCTCGGGAGGTGCGGCATCGAAAATTCGATCTGTCCGCAACCTCTCTTGGGAGGTCACTGAAAACTGTCGCTAGTTAATCGAAGAGTTCAGGATCTGTGCGGCAGATTTCTTGCCAAAGCGGCTGAAAGTGAGCCCAGCCTGTCATGGCGTTGCCGGCATTTTCACGCGTGTACACAGCGGAATCATGTGGAATATGTTCCGGTGTTCCGGCTGCCATTGCTGCAAGTTGTGCTTGGGCGCATCGCTCGAAACAAACAAACCAGAACACGGCTTCGTCAACACTTGCGCCAACAGTGAAGTGGCCATGGTTTTGGTGAATTGCTGCACGGTTATTGCCGAAAGCTTCTGCAAAGTCTCGACCAGCAGATTCTTCGAATACCACTGCGCCACCATGTTCAGAAATGACGACATTGTTTTCGTAGAAGGCACAAGAGTCTTGAGTTAATGCATCAAGTTGGATGCCAAGCGAGCTGAATGCTTTTCCGTAAACGGAATGAGCATGCGCTGCAGCAACAACATCGGGACGCGCTGTATGTACGGCTGCATGCAAAACATATGCCGCACGATTCACTGCATATTTGCCGTACACAACTTCACCGTGATGATTCACCAAGATGAGATCAGACACTCGCATGTGACGAAATGACAAACCAAGTGGGTTCACCCAGAAGTGATCTGGGAACTCTGGGTCACGGACAGTGATGTGTCCGGCTACGCCTTCGCCGAATCCGAGACGACCAAAGATGCGCAGTGCGCCTGCAAGTTTTTGCTTACGACGAAGCCGTTCCTCGGCAACGGTGGCAGCAGGAGCAAGAGCTTCCTGGCCAAGAATGGTGACCTGCTTTGGGGTCAACGGAATGCCGTCGATCATGCGGGTCTCTACGGGTGCATCTGGTGTGATGGTCATGGCTTCACAATACGCCACAATGGTTGCTATGGGAATAAGTCAGATACAGCCAGAACATATGGGGGCTCCGGCAGCCAAGTACGCACACGCCGTGAAAGTAGATGGGGCTCAATCCATGGTGTTCACGTCAGGGGTAGTGCCAACCATGCCCGACGGCACTGTTCCGCCCTCGCTAGAAGGTCAAACCCGAGTGGTGTGGGCCAACTTGCTTGAAATCCTGCGCGCCGCTCAGATGGGCGTCACAAACATCGTCAGCATCACTACATATGTGGTGGCTCGAGACACTCTGACGGCGGATCTGGCCTCTGTCATGGCCGTACGAGATGAAGTGATGGCAGACCACAGAGCTGCAAGCACCCTCGTTACCGTGCCGGCATTGGCCCGCGCAGAATGGCTGATTGAAATCAGCCTGGTCGCTGCTTCCTAAGAATCTGTAGGAATATGTGGCCAGCAGCGGTGGCTCGTACGATTGACCACCATGGCTGACGAAATAAAGCGCACTGATTCTGGCATTGACATTGCCCCCCTCTATTCGGCCGATGATCTCGCCGGTTGGGACCCTGCAACGCAATTGGGCCTACCAGGCACAGCGCCGTATACCCGCGGCGTGTACCCAACGATGTACCGCGGAAAATTGTGGACCATGCGCCAGTACGCCGGCTTTGGTTCTGCTGAATCAACAAACCAGAGGTTTAAATTTCTGCTTGAGGCGGGCCAGACAGGTTTGTCATGTGCGTTCGACTTGCCAACGCAAATGGGGTACGACTCAGACCATGCCCGTAGTGAAGGCGAGGTCGGCAAAGTAGGCGTTGCTATCGACACTCTTGAAGACATGCGCATGTTGTTGAAGGATTTGCCGCTCGACAAAGTGTCAACCTCAATGACTATCAACTCAACTGCTGCAGTTCTGTTGTTGATGTATGAATTGGTTGCCGAAGAGCAAGGCGTGCCTTCGTCAGCAATAAGCGGAACAATTCAGAACGATTTGTTGAAGGAATACATTGCACGCGGTACGTATGTGTACCCACCGCGCCCTTCCATGCGCATCATCACGGATATCTTTGCGTATTGCGCGCAGAACATTCCGAAATGGAACACGATTTCTATATCTGGCTACCACATTCGTGAAGCGGGAAGTTCTGCTGTACAAGAAATCGCGTTTACGTTGGCCAATGCCATCGCATATGTTCAGGCAGCAGTTGATGCTGGACTTGATGTTGATGACTTTGCTCCACGGTTGTCATTCTTCTGGAATGGCCACAACAACTTCTTCGAAGAAGTAGCGAAATTCCGTGCCAGCCGTCGCATGTGGCACAAGATCATGACCGAGCGCTTTGGTGCAAAGAAGGAATCCAGCAAGTTGTTGCGTTTCCATACGCAAACAGGTGGAAGTACGCTGACAGCTCAGCAGCCGTTGAACAACGTGGTGCGCGTTGCACTGCAGTCAATGGCAGCAGTGATGGGTGGAACACAAAGTCTTCACACAAACGGTTACGACGAAGCACTTGGTCTTCCTACAGAAGCAGCTGCACGTATCGCATTACGCACACAGCAAGTAATTGGGTACGAAAGCGGAATAGCTGATACCCCAGACCCGCTTGCAGGGTCATACTTTGTTGAAACATTGACTGATGAAGTGGAACGTCTTGCGTGGGAGTACATCGAGCGCATTGACGCAATGGGTGGTGCTGTTGATGCCATTGAAGCTGGCTTCCAAATGGATGAAATTGAACAAAGTGCTTACGAGTACACGAAGTCAATTGATGATGATGAGCGCATCATTGTGGGAGTTAACAAATTCACCGTTGAAGGTGAAGGGGAGCCAAATGTGTTCCCGATTGATCCAACTCTTGCTGTTGGTCAGCTTGCACGCCTCAAGAAGTTCAAAGAGAATCGTGATCACGCCAAAGTGGCAGCGCTTCTTGAAGAAGTTCGTGCAGCTGCTCGCGGCACAGACAACATTCTGATTCCGATGAAAGAGGCATTGCGTGCACACGCAACCCTTGGCGAAGTCAGCGATGCACTTCGTGATGTGTACGGGACATATAAGCCAGGGCGTTAGGTTCCATTATTGACATTCCTCAAGAGTGTCCCAATTCTGCAGTCCGCATCACGGGTATAGGTACTGTTTGCCACCTCCAGCGACGAGACGCAGTTCTTGCGCAAATGTTTGCGTACTTCTGTAGTTTTCATTAACAAGAATTCCAGTTGTGTCAATGATTACTACAGTCCCATCACCGTCAACAGATGCAAAGGTGCGGCCACCGATGTGTCCGAGTGCCATGAATGAGGCGTTGCGACATGGGCAGTAGCCATGCGTTCCCACCCCGGTGGTCTCTCTCATTGACCAGTCCCACGTGTTCTTGGTTGTATTTCTGTCAAAGAAATACCGTCGAGACCAATCAGCCAGGTCGTCCATTGTCATTGCGATACCACCTGTAGAAAAACCTATACTTCCGTAGTCGCCACGGAACGTTAAAACGTTGTAACCCAGTGGCTCTGTGATTCTTGTTCGCAAGAGGTCCTCGAATGTTTTGCCAGTCTTTTGTTCTAGAACAAGACCAAGGATTGCAAAGCCTGATGTTGAGTAATCAATTTTCGAACCTGGCGAGAATTTCAGTGGCAAATCGCTTATGTAGGCGAGAACATCGATCGGTGTCGTGCCCTTTGCGACATACCCGCTCCCGTTGTTGTTCTTGTATCTGGATAGTCCTGACGTGTGGGTAAGAAGTTGGCGAATAGTGATTTGGTCATGTTTGAATCCGAGCCCCAAGTCACCAATAGGATCATCGAGAGAAAGAATTCCTTCTTCTGCCAATTGCATTGTCAGCGTGGTGGTAAATGTTTTCGTCAAACTTCCGATCAGGCTTGTTTCACTAAACGGTTTCATTCCTCCGGAGACTCCGCGCCACACGACCCCGTCGCGCGTTACAACAATTGCTCGTGCTTGCTTTAGTCCCATATCTTTGGTTCGGGTATCCAAGATCTTCTGCATTTCTGGCTGGCGTACGGACCGGATGTCATCCTTGAACGCAGATGAGTCAAGAAAATCCCTTACATGATTTGAGATCTTGATCTTGACGACCTTCGGAGCGGCAGAAGGCGGAAGTGGTTGATTCAACGGTGTGCGTACAAAGTCAATTCGGTTACTAACGGGCCCGAAGTTGGCGAGCAGTAGGACTGCGCCGATGAGTGCGACACGTGAAAAAATTTCACGAATTGATAACCAGTCGTTGTTTCGTTCTTCAAAAAGGCCGATGCCATAAGTAACCGCAGGCAATGCAGTAAAGGTGAGGCCGACAATTACGAGAATCCGCAGGTTAGTTGGGATTCCGCGCGGAACTAATTGCCAAAAGAACCAAGCGGTCATGGAATGCCACAAGTAAATGCTAAGCGGGAATCTGTTTAGGTATCGAGAAACTGCAGTAGTAGAGAATGAAGAGAGAACGCTTGGGAATTGAAGAAGTAGCGCAGTCCAAAAACTGCCGACCAAAAGATGCAACACATGATCGTTGTTGACGACGCCGTCAAGTGGCTGACGAAACATCAACCATGCGCCTGCAGTTACAAAGAAGAGAAAGGTGGCCGTGCGAAGATTGCGCAGTGACGGCCTGCCAGAAGAGAGCCATGCCATTCCGGCTGCCGTACACGTGGAGTACAGGACAATGTCTCCGACAGCCCAACCAAATCCATCGGTGTCGATATTCCATACACCGAGTCCGATGACGGCGATCATGCCAAGAATGGGAATTAGTGACTTCAATCGACTTGTCAATGCATACAGGAAAGGCGCGAGAAGAAGTATCCACACGTATGCCCGCAAGTACCACAATGCTGACGTAAACCACTGGCTCGCAATGAACGAGGTTGGCTGATTGAGGGGCAACAGGAATGTCCATATTGCCGATGTACGAGAATCATGAAAGGCGGATATAGAAATCACGACTAGTGAATAGGCCCATAGTGGTATCAAGAGTCGTTTGAGGCGCTTGCGAAGTGTATGAACTGCAGAGGACTTCTGTAGTGACCGAGCTAGAAGAGCCCCGGTGACAACAAACATTGCGGGCACGGAAGAGACGAACCACGTTGTCCAGGCCCAACCGCTGGCATGCCATGTGATGACGCGAATGATTGCAATTGCGCGGAGTCCGTCAAGTGCTACGTCGCGCGGAGAAGTTTCTAATTTCTCCAGTACTTTGGCATGATTCACTTACACAAGTCTAAAAAACTTTTCGAATATTCCATGGTGTAACCGGCATTATGTCAGGGCAATTTGCTTTGCGTTCACTAAAAGTTTGCATTTGATCGGTGCAACCAATTTGCATTATGTGAGGTAAGTGACCTGATTGGTAGGTCGTTCTGGAGCAGCAACTGACTGTGTTGGCCAGCCAAGGTACACAATGCCCATCACATGGTCAGTGTGTTCCATGGAACAGAAAGAGGTGATGGCCGAGTTTGCGCCTTTGGCCGGAGAACCCCATAGTGCTGCGAGTCCGAAGGACTCTGCCATCAACAACATATTTTGAACACCAGCTGCAACTGCATACTTGTTCTCTTCAGTTTCGTTGTCACTATGACCTATGGCGGCTGCAACCACAATGACAACTGGTGATCGCATGTATTTGCCGCGAGTCTTCAAGACTTTCATGTCGTCGTCACCGTGGACGGCCATCGCATCGGCAATGACATTGCCAAGAGTGCTTCGTGAAGTTCCAGTAACTACGGCTACGCGAAGCGGCCAGGTTCGTTTGTGATTGGGGGCCCATTGAGCGGACGCAACAATTCGATCAACAATTTCAGGGTCAACCTCGAGAGACACATCAATCAGCATGCTGCTGCGTCGCGCAGCAATCAGATTCTCGAGTTCGTCTGCAGTCATTAGTTCTTGTGCAGATCGGCGTTGAGGCCGCCCCATGAACCTGAGCGAACAATGACTTCAACAGCGCCAGACAATGAGTTTCGGCGGAACAACAAATTCGACTGCCCCGAAAGAAGTTTGGCTTTCACGTTTGAGCCCGAAGGGTCAATAACAACGGTGCCAGCAGTTACATAGAGGCCGGCTTCCACGATGCAATCGTCACCAAGACTGATTCCGATGCCGGAGTTTGCACCGAGTAAGCATCGTTCGCCAATGGTGACCATTTCTTTTCCGCCGCCAGAGAGTGTTCCCATGATGGATGCGCCACCTCCAATGTCTGAACCATCACCGACAATCACGCCAGCAGAGATACGACCCTCCACCATTGATGCGCCCAATGTTCCGGCATTGAAATTACAGAATCCTTCATGCATCACTGTGGTGCCCGGAGCAAGGTGAGCACCGAGACGCACGCGACTTGCATCTGCAATGCGAACTCCTGATGGCACAACGTAGTCAGTCATGCGAGGGAATTTGTCAACACCGTGTACGACAAAGTGCTCGCCACGTTGTGCGAGGTTCCATGCGACAGATTCAAGCGCTTCGACAGCAACGGGGCCACGCGATGTCCAAGCAACATTTTGCAGTAACCCAAATGCGCCATCAAGGTTGATGGTGCGCGGCTTCACAAAGCGTTGTGACAGCAAGTTGAGACGCAGATAGACATCTGCTGCACTTGTTGGTGCCGCAGAGATTTCTATCTCGACGGTGACGGCTTCAAACGCCACGCCACGATCACGGTCTGTATCGACGCTTGGTTGATGTGATGGTGCATCAGCAGGGGAGAACTTCCCGAGGCCGACTGTACGAAAGCGAACTTCAAGTGTTGCTCCGTTTGAATCGAGTGTTGCGATACCAACACCCCATGCGTGATCTGACATTAGAAAGCCTCCAGGCGAAGTGTGGGGAACAAGATGACATCTCGAATTGATGGTGCATTGCCAATCAGCATGACCAGACGGTCCATGCCGATACCAAGGCCACCGGTTGGTGGCATTCCGTATTCCATGGCGCGTAAGAAGTCTTCATCAACGGTGCCAGCTTCAGCATTGCCGGCTTCTTTCGACTTTTGTTCGTCTTCAAAGCGAAGACGTTGTTCAACAGGGTCATTGAGTTCTGAATAGGCATTAGCCAATTCGCGACCACCAACGAATAGTTCGAATCGTTCTGTGAGATGCGGGTCATTACGGTCAACGCGAGCAAGCGGGCTGATTTCGACTGGGTGGCCAGTGACAAATGTGGGTTCCCGCAACGCCGCTTCGCATGTTGCTTCGAAAAGTTCTTCAATTATTTTTCCTGGCCCGAAATGTGGCAGAACTTTGACGCCATACTTTTCGGCAAGAGCTACGAGTTGTTCACGAGGTTGCGACGGGTGCACTTCAATGCCTGTCGCTTCTGTAACAAGGTCGATCATGCGCGCTCTGCGCCATGGCTTTGCAAGGTCGACGGGGATGTCATCAATGAGCACAGTGGAAGAACCGGTGGCATCGTTTGCGGCATTAACGAACAACACTTCAGTGAGGTCCATGATGTCGTTGTAGTCGGCAAATGCTTGGTACAGCTCCATCATGGTGAATTCCGGGTTATGGCGAGTCGATATCCCTTCGTTGCGGAACACGCGGCCAATTTCAAACACACGTTCCATTCCGCCGATAATGAGTCGCTTCAGGTGGAGTTCGAGAGCAATGCGCAGGTACAAGGTCATGTCGAGCGCGTTGTGATGAGTAACGAAAGGTCGTGCATGTGCGCCGCCTGGTTCAACGTGCAGAACAGGAGTCTCAACTTCGATAAAACCGCGTTCGTGCAGTGTGCGTCGAAAGCTAGCGATGACTGCATGACGAACAGCGAACATGCGTCGCGATTCTTCGTTTCCGATGAGGTCGGCGTAGCGCTGGCGATAACGCGTATCAGTGTCGGTGAGTCCGTGCCATTTGTCTGGCAATGGACGAACAGCTTTGGAGAGAAGAACGACGGAATCAACCTTGATAGAGAGTTCGCCTTTTCGGGTTGTCATCACAATGCCCGTTGCGCCTACCCAATCGCCGAGGTCCAGATTATTGATGGCATCAAATGCATCGTCTCCGACAATTGCTTTCGACACAAACAATTGAATTGATGCTTCGCGATCTTGCAATGTGGCGAAAATGAGTTTTCCTTGGTCGCGCTTCAAAAGAATTCGACCCGCCACAGTGACATGGGTTTCGGTCTCAGACCCCGCTTCGAGGATGCCAAATTCACTGCGAATTTCACCCAGGGTGTGACTGCGATCAAAGCGATACGGATATGGGTTCGTGCCCTCTGCGCGCAGCGCATCGAGCGCGCCGAGGCGACGCGCTTTTTCCAGCTCGAGGCCATTCGTTCCTAGGTCATCAATTTCATCACTCACAGGCTCTCTACGGTAGTTCGCTCAGCTACCTAATGGGGAAGCCATTTGTCCACTACGGTGAAATAGGTGCGTCGGTGGCTATCTCTGTTGGGGTCGATCGGGCTTGCTATTTCAATTCTTTTTTCTGGGGCTCCAGCACTACAGGCAAAGTCAGCTAGTCCGTTCCCCGATGCGTTCATCAAGCCGGTGATTTCTATTTCGGTGTCGGCTGCATCAATGTCTCGTCGACAGGTCAGTCTGATTTCTCAGGCAGCCCGCGCTTCTGGTGCTACTGCTGCTGCAATTAGTTTTCCTTTTGTCCCGCTAACGGCGCACACTCGTGATGGCAAGGTCCTACTTCGACTGAAGAATAGGTGGCGAATATCATTTGCCACCATGGTGACGCCTGTGTCGCTCATATCTGCCATTGGTGGTTTAGAAATAGCGAAGCCTCTCGAGCGTGGCGAGGTTTTGATGGGAGTCACATCTGCCAAGGTTCGCTCTGCGCGGGTCGGAGATGTCATCACATTGCGGGACTCGAAGTTCTCTCCACATCAATTCGTGGTTGGTGCCATTGTTCCTGATGTGTTTGTTGATGAAGGCGACATCACTATGTCAGACGTATCAGCCAAACTGCTGGGCAATCTTGCAATCGGCACGGTGATGATGACAGATATCACTTCGCTGACCGCCGTGACCAAGGCTCTTCGTGCACGTGGCATTCAACACGGCGCCGCATATCGAGTTCGTAACTCATGGGATACGCCAGACCCTGATGCTCAAATTGGTACAGCCAAAACGAAGTCATTACTGGGGGAGTTTTCATATCGACCCACAACCGGTGCCGGAATTCAGATCTCTTCCGCGTGGCTAGATAAAAACATTGTGTGGAGTAATCGGTATTCAAACATTGATTTACAGAACAACTGCCACAAAAAGGTCATTGCCTCGATTCAAGGCGCACTGACGGAGATTAGTAAGGCGGGCCTTGCGCGTTTTATTGATGTTGCTAATTCCAACAGGTACGGCGGATGCTTTGTTGCTCGCTATAACCGACGAGGCGGTGTATTCGGATCGCCTGCACGTCATGCATGGGGGATGGCCTTTGACATCAATACAGTCACCAATGCGCAGGGAAGTATCCCTCAGATGAATTGTTCTGTAGTGCGAATATTCCGAAAATGGGGTTTTGCCTGGGGTGGAAATTTCCCATGGGCAGATGGTATGCATTTTGAATACGTGGGAGAACGTCGAGACAAGATCGGTTTTCCATCGAAGTATTGTCCGAATCTTGTTCCGGTCGTAGTCCCTGTTGTGCCTAGGTTTACCAAAGTGTCCACCACCACCACGACAGCACCGATAACCTGACCAGCGTGAACGTCGATAAAAAATTAGTCATTATCGGTGGTGGGCCTGCAGGCCATGCAGCGGCATCGGCTGCTGCTCGTCGGGGTGTCTCTGTAACTTTGATTGAGCGCGAGATTCTTGGTGGAGCAGCACATCTTCTCGACTGTGTTCCTTCTAAAGCAATGATTGCGACGGGCGGAGCGATGAGTTTCACTGACAATTTGTCTGGCATGGGACTAGAGAACCACACATCAGAAGTTGATGTCGCGGCTCTCACAGCGCGCATTGAAAGCATTAAGAATCACCTATCGAATGACGTACACACTTTGTTGCAGAGTCAAGGAGTGACGGTCATTCTTGGCACAGCACGTCTTGCCTCTGCGCACACTGTTCACATTGATGCCGCAGATGGCTCGACGCACGTTCTTGAAGCAAGTGACATTCTCATTTCAACAGGGTCGCGTCCCCGAATTCCCGAATTTGTCAAACCTGATGGCGATCGTATTCTCACAACCCGTGATTGTTACCCGCCACGAATTTTCCCTGAGAGCGTCACCATCATTGGCTCAGGTGTAACAGGAGTTGAGTTTGCACACATGTTTGCTTCGTTTGGGGCAAAGGTCACGCTTGTCGTTAGTCGTCAACAAGTTCTTCCGAGCAAAGATCCTGAAGTTGCAGCAGTTCTAGAAGATTCATTCTTGAAGCGCGGTGTGCGTTTGTTTAAAGGTGCACGTGCAACTTCTGTTGAGCGCACAGAGACTGGTGTGCGCGTCGTTTGCGATGATGGGCGAGTCTCAGAAACTTCTCACGTTGTTCTTGCAATTGGTTCTCTGCCTAATACTGAAGGTCTTGGCCTAGAAGAAGTGGGCGTCGTTACCGACGGTGGGTATATCCCTATCAACCGACACTGCCAAAGCAATATCGAACACATCTATGCAGCTGGTGATGTCAGCGGAAAACTGCCTTTGTCATCAGTTGCTTCTATGCAAGGACGCAAAGTTGCTGAACAGGTAGTGGGTGGTCCGAAAGGCCCGCATCGTCATCTGGACTATGACAAAGCGGCTTCCGCCATTTTTACGGAACCCGAAATTGCTGATGTGGGCTTAGCTGAAGCAGAAGCTTTTGCATCGGGTAGAAAAATCCGTGTCACAAAGGTTCCTTTTTCCACCACGGCTAAAGCACTTATCAATAACGATTCACGTGGGTTTGTCAAAATCATTAGTGATCCAGCAACAGGCGAAGTATTGGGTGGATCAATCGTGGGACGACACGCTGCAGAACTGATCAGCGTGATTGCACTTGCTGTAACAGCGAACCTGAAAGTCACTGATATTGAAGAATCATTACTGGTTCATCCGGCGCTAGCCGAAGCGCTTTCTGACGCAGCAGAATAGTTATTCGATAATTACAACGACATCGCCAGCACCGACAGTGTCGCCGGCCTTGACATTGATTGCCTTAATAACGCCCGACTTGTCAGCTTCGATTTGGTTTTCCATCTTCATAGCTTCCAGTACGACAACGCTTTGGCCAGCCTCAACAGTTTGACCAACTTCAACAAGGATCTTCACGATTGTTCCTTGCATAGGAACAGACACTTTTCCACTACCGCCACCGGCTCCACCAGATGCAGCTGCGCTGCGAGTGGGCTTCTTGGCCTTTGCGCTTGGTGAAGCCACGCCTGCAGATTCAGGAACCCACAACTTCACATCAAAACGACGGCCATTGACTTCAACGGTTGTTGTGCGTTGAACAAGAGGTTCGTTGTCGTCACCTGCTGGAG
>JBIISL010000089.1:0-3260 GCA_044341035.1 Ilumatobacteraceae bacterium
CCTCGGCAGCCTCGCGATTGGCGAGATACCAGTCGACGGTTGCTTTCAACCCATCACGAAAATTCATGGCAGCTTTCCAGCCGAGCAATTGTTCTGCGCGCGTTGCGTCAATGCGGCGGCGTGGTTGTCCGTCTGGCTTTGTTGCATCCCATTGAAGCGTCCCGGTGTATCCAATGACTGATGCAATGGTTTCTGCGGTTTCACGAATGGTGATTTCGCTATCAGAACCAAGGTTGATGGGTTCTGTTCCTTCATGAGATTCTGCAGCACGCACAATTGCAGCTGCTGCATCTTCGACATAGAGGTACTCGCGACTGGCAGAGCCTGTGCCCCACACATCAATGTGGTCTGCGCCAGATTCTTTTGCTTCAACACATTTTTTAATCAATGCAGGAATCACATGTGAAACCGACTCATGGAATTTGTCGCCCGGTCCGTAGAGATTTGTTGGGATGAGGTACGCAAATTTTTGGCCGTACTGAATTGCATTCACCTGTGCATGAATGAGGTGGGCTTTCTTTGCAATTCCGTATGGAGCGTTTGTCTCTTCTGGATAGCCGTCCCACAGTGATTCTTCTTTGAAGGGAACCGGAGTGAGTTTCGGGTACGAGCACACAGTGCCGAGCAAGACAGTTTTTTCTGTGCCAGCAGCCCTCGTAGCTTCAATTACATGCGTGCCCATCATGAGGTTGTCGAGGTACAAAGGAGCTGGGGCAACTTGGTTATATCCGATACCTCCGACGCGAGCTGCCAAATGAATGACGTGGGTAGGCGTGTAAGCAGCCAACATTGCGTCAGCAGCGCCAAGGACCGTGAGGTCATATTGATCATGGGTGGGAGCAACTACGCGAGCCCCCAGATCAGCCAAACGGGCAACCACCACCCGTCCGAGAAAGCCGTTACCCCCTGTGACCACGACACTGCGATTTGACCAAAATTCCGACATGGATGCCATAGTACGACTGGAACGGTCACAATGTAGGGGTGCTCATCGCCTACACCCTCGAACAATGCTGGGGCCGAGTCCCAGGAGGGACCGGAATCGCGGCCATTGAAGTGGCTCGTGAACTGGCATTGCGGTCAGACGTAGAGCTCATTGGGGTGGCTGGTCGACACCGTCACCCGCCGACGGCTGGGTTTGCTCCGCCGATTGCTGTGAACTCGCTACCAATTGGTGGTCCTATTCTCTATGAGTCCTGGTTGCGTCTTGGGTGGCCGAAAGTTGAGTCCGTGGTCGACAATGCAGATCTTGTGCATTCCACCACAATCATTCCTCCAGCGACATCGTTGCCGTTAGTTGTCACAATTCATGACTTGGCATTTTTGCGGCATCCAGATTTCTTTACCGCACGTGGCAACAAAGTGTTTCGTCGCAGTCTTGACATCATTCGTGAAAAGGCAGCAATGGTGTTGTGTTCTTCGCAAGCCACGCTTAATGATTGTCAAGCAGCGGGAATTGATGTTGATCGATTGCGTCTTGTACCACTTGGCGTGACTTCGCAGACCATTACCGATGCAGACAGGGCTCGAGTCCGTGCAACGTACGACCTGCCGGAACGGTTCGTACTGTTCGTCGGCACGCTTGAGCCACGAAAAAACTTGGCGCGCCTAATTGCTGCTCTCGATTCAATTCGTGGTGCGCCGCCGTTGGTCGTTGTTGGCATGGAAGGGTGGGGAGACCACACGCCGTCAACCGCATATGACGTTCGGTTCACGGGGTTTGTGCCGGCACATAACTTGCCTGCTTTGTACGAAGCTTGCACAGTGTTTGCATTTCCTTCAATTCTGGAAGGTTACGGATTGCCTGTCATTGAAGCCATGGCGCACGGTGCAGCGGTTGTGACATCACGTGGAACGTCCACTGAAGAAGTTGCAGGTGGCGCAGCGGTACTTGTTGATCCGCTCAGTGTTGACTCAATTGCGGCCGGAATTTCCGAAGCACTAGCAAATGTCGAATCATTGCGGGCGGCTGGGGTTCGACGTGCAGCAGAAGTACCGTGGTCTGCTACCGCGGCTGCGACAGTAAGTGCGTATAAAGAAGTTCTAGGTGCTGGGTCATGATTACGCGTTATGCAGCCATGAATTTACTGTGGTGTGTTCCTGGTGTTGGCGGCAGCGAGGAATACCTGCTGCGTCAACTTGATGGTCTTGCATTAATCAAACACAACTATCAGGTGGATGTTTTTGCACCACGAGGATTTTGTGAAAGACATCCGCGCATTGCATCGGCGTTCACGGTGTATGAAGCACCAAGTTCATGCACGCGTCGTGCGGAGCGCATTTTTCTGGAACATACGTGGCTCGCGTGGCATACACGCAAGTACCAAGTGGTTCATCATGGCGGCGGTTCTATTCCTCGCTTTGGCAACAAGCACACTTTGGTAACGGTTCATGACGTTCAGTGGATCGATTATCCGCATTATGTAGCACCAGTAAAATTGAAATATCTAAAAAAGATGGTTCCATCATCTTTGGAACGTGCTGTGCGTATTGCCGTCCCGTCGCGTTTTGTGGCTGGCACTTTGGTGCGCGCGTTCGCCATTGCTCCGAAGAAAATCAGTGTGGTGCGTCACGGTTTAGAAGCAGCCTTTGATGGTGAGACAACCAGTAGTGATGCGTTGCGCCGTCAATTTGGTCTTGGCGGCGGGCCAGTTCTTGTGTATCCGGCTATTACTCATCCGCACAAAAATCATGCCTTCTTGCTGCAGCTAATGGCGAGTGGAGAAGGGCGTTGGGCAGACCCTGCACTGCGTCTTATCTGCATGGGTTCACACGGTTCGGCACACGAAGAAGTATTGCAATTGATTGAAACCTTGGGCCTTGGTAATCGTGTGGTGATGGCTGGGCGAGTTTCAGATACTGATCGCAATGGATTGTTAGCAATGGCAGAAGCAATGGTTTTCCCAAGTGAATACGAAGGCTTTGGCGCGCCAGTAATTGAGGCGATGCGATGTGGTACTCCCGTTGTGTGTAGTGACCGCGGCAGTTTGCCAGAAGTAGTAGGAGATGCCGGGCTTGTGTGTCCGCTAGAGAATGATGCTTGGGTGCGTGCATTGGAAGCTGTGAAGATGCGCCGAGAAGAACTTGTGACTGCCGGCAAAGATCGGGCCCGAGCTTTTACATCTGAGATATCTGCTACTGAACTGGTAGAGCAATATGACTTAGTGCTTGCAGCAGCGCGAGGCATTCGATGAAGCGGCCCATAGTTGTTTTGTGTCCGCACTTTGCACCTGATACAGCTCCGACTGGTGATGTCATTA
>JBIISL010000001.1:0-102785 GCA_044341035.1 Ilumatobacteraceae bacterium
GAACACAACTGGAATGATCGCGATATTGCACTATTGGAAATGAGTGACGACTTGTGCGCAGATAATTGCGTGAGTCAACACACGTGGGAAAAGTTACGACGCGACTGGAAAGAAGACGAACTGATCGAACTAGTGATGGTGGCAGGCACGTACCGCTTAGTGTCGGGCTTCCTAAACACCATGGGCGTTGAACTTGATGCACAGACTCCGGGATGGCCAGAGAAGTAGACCTAGGCGATGGGGTGGTGGCAGGCCACGAAATGGCCTACTGCTACTTCGCGCAGTTGCGGCTCTTCAGCAGCGCACTTCTCAGTTGCGGCCGGGCAACGCGTACGGAAACGGCAACCTGACGGCGGATTAAGCGGCGACGGTGGCTCACCTTGAATCAGACCAGCTTGAATTGGGCGGTCTGGATCGGGGATAGGCACTGAACCCACCAAGGCCTTGGTGTAGTGGTGACGAGTGTTCTGGTACAGCGCGTCAGGTGGAGCAACTTCGCATACCTTGCCGAGGTACATCACCATCACGCGCGTGCTGACAGCCTTCACAACTGCAAGGTCGTGAGAGATGAAGATCAGTGAAAGGCCGTAACGGTCTTTCATGTCTTGCAGCAAGTTGAGAATTTGTGCCTGGACAGATACGTCAAGTGCCGAAACTGGTTCGTCACAAATGATCATGGTCGGATCAAGTGTGAGGGACCGAGCAATACTGATGCGCTGGCATTGTCCACCAGAAAACTCGTATGAGCGACGGTCACGAACTTCTGCTGGGTCAAGGTTTACGGCATTAAGCAGTTCATCGATCTTTGCATCGATCTCTACTTGGTTTCCCTTGTTCCACACGCGCAATGGCTCTGCAATTACTTCGCTGACTGGCAGGCGAGGGTCAAGGGAACTAATCGAGTCCTGAAAGATCATCTGCATTGCAGGACGAGCGTCGCGCAGTTCCTTCTTTGGCAGAGTTGTGAGTTCCTGAGAAAGAAAGTTCACAGAACCACTAGTTGGCTTTGGCAACTGAAGAATCGCTTTACCAAGAGTTGACTTACCGCAACCAGATTCACCGACGACTGCAAGTGTTTCTCCGCGAATGAGGTCGAAGCTGACGCCGGAAACTGCCTTAACGATTTTGTCTTTGCCAATTTTGAACTCAACTGTGAGGTCTTCAACTGTCAAGATGACATCGCCGTCTGGGCGCATGTGTGCTTTTCCTGTGCCAGCCATTACTTTGCTCCTCCGATAGGGAACCAACAACGATAGAAGTGGTTATTACCACCATCGGTTAGTGGTGGTTTTTCTGCACGGCACTTATCGGTGACGTATGCACAACGATTTGCGAATGGGCAGCCAGGCTCGTTCTTGGTTGGGTCTGGCAAACGTCCTTCAATGACCGGCAGGCGAGTGCCTGTTGGTGTCTCAAGACGAGGGATCGACTTGAGAAGTGCCTCTGTGTACGGCATCTTCATGTTTGCAAACAACTCACGAGTCGGTGCATATTCCACTACGTCGCCGGCGTACATAACTGCGATCTTGTCGGTATGACCAGCAACAACACCAAGGTCGTGAGTCACCAAAATCATGGCCATGTTGAACTCTTTACGAAGTTCAGAAATGAGTTCCAATACTTGGGCCTGCACAGTTACGTCGAGAGCGGTTGTGGGCTCATCGGCAAACAACATGTCTGGCTTGCATGAAACTGCAATTGCAATCATGATGCGCTGACGCATACCGCCGGAAAGCTGGTATGGGA
Source organism: Ilumatobacteraceae bacterium (assembly GCA_044341035.1). GTDB lineage: Bacteria > Actinomycetota > Acidimicrobiia > Acidimicrobiales > Ilumatobacteraceae > UBA2093. The sequence continues at coordinate 1,747 of JBIISL010000001.1, forward strand.
ACTTGCGCATCATTGACTGTGGGTCAGGAATACGAACACGCTCGAGAAGCTCTGTTGCGCGAACCTTCGCGTCCTTCTTTGACATACCAAGACGAACCGTGAGGCTCTCTGTGAGCTGGTCACCAATGCGACGTACGGGGTTAAGGGCTGTCATTGGGTCTTGAAACACCATGGCCATTCCGGTACCCCAAAGTTCGCGAACTTCGTCTTTCGGAAGCTCTGAGATTACTTTTCCTTGAAATGAAATTTTGCCGGTGCGGGTGGCGGTGCTGGGCAATAGTCCCATGATGGAACGTGACAATACGGTCTTACCTGAGCCCGATTCGCCTACGACTCCGAGGCTTTCGCCCTCTTGTAGTTCGATCGACACATCGCGTACAGCTTTTAGTTCTCCGCGGGGAGTAGCAAACGAAACTGAGAGGCCTTCTACCTTGATGACGGTGCTCATATCTTTGACTCTCTCTTGTCGAGTTGATTACGTACGTAATCGCCGAAGTAGTTCGTAGAAATAACTGTGAAAGCAATTGCCAAAGCAGGCATGTAGACCTCGTGCGGGGAGAACTCTAGGTAGTTGCGGCCAGTGGACAACATGGATCCCCAACTGGCTCCACCTGGGATACCGACGCCGAGCAATGCAAGTGATCCTTCTACAATGATGACTGAGCCAACTGCAAGGAAAGCGATTGCCAACATGGCAGGAGCCACGTTCGGCAAAATGTGCTTGCGAATAATCATGAGGTTTGGTGTACCCATTGATTTTGAGGCAAGTACAAATTCCTTGCTTGACCATTGCAATGCAGAACCGCGTGCGATTCGCCCAACAATGGGGACAATCACGATGGTGAGAGAAAAGATAAGTACTGTCATCCTGCGAGCAACCGTTGCTGTTTGCTCATCTGTATCTGCCGCGAAGGAAGAGATAAGTGCTAGCGATAGAACCAAGTTCGGAATAGAGAGCATGATGTTGAATGCCATCTGTACAACGGAATCAAACTTGCCTCGGTAATAGGCAGACGTGATGCCGATGACTCCACCGATTAGCCCGCCAATTGTTACTGACACCACAGAAACAAAGATTGAAATGCGGGCACCGTTGACCAGGCCAGACAGCATGTCGTATCCATCGTTTGTGGTTCCTAGTAGATGGCCTGGAGCCGAGAATGGACCAACACCCAAATAGTCATACTGGGCTTCGTTCCAGGTTGGCAAAGGCAAGAAGGAACCGAAAATGGCGAAGAACACCATTAGTCCCAACCAAGACGCAGCGATATAAAAACCGATGGGGCGTTTTCTGCCTGACTTAATGGTCGGCACTGTTGTAACGATTGTTGTAGTCACGTTAGTTACGGCGCTCTCTTGTTCGTGGGTCGGTGATGTTGGTCAATAGGTCAACAGTTGAGTTAAAGAATACGTAAGCAAAAGCAATGAGTGCAATCATCGTTTGCATTGCAACAACTTGGCGTGCGCCGATTGTGTAGTAGATCTCAAAACCGATTCCAGGAATCGTGAAGATAGTTTCGATGATCAGTGTTCCACCAATCAGTCCGCCCATGTTCAGGGCAGCAGACGTAAGGAGAGTGGTGCTGGACGGGCGGAACACGTGTTTCCACAGTACCCGCCGATCAGAGATACCTTTTGACGCTGCCATGGTGACGTAGTCCTCTTTCAGAGTGGCAATCACATCGTTGCGGAGCAGTCGCGTATAAGAAGCGGTGAGACCTACAGCGAGGCTGGCAACCGGCAGAATCATCTGGCGGAAGTGCTTCGCAAGATCGCCACTAAATGGTTCATACCCCACAGGGTCAACCCACCCAAGTTTCACGGCAAACACCAGTGAAAGAACTAGCGCCAATGCAAAACCTGGAAACGACACCAAGGTGAACATTGTTGATGAAACAACAGTGTCGAATTTGCTGCCTTCTTTATAGGCAGTGATCAGACCGAGTGGAATGGAGATCAACAATGCAACAATCTGCGTATAGAAAATCAATTGAAGAGTCGCGGGAAGAGAGCTCTTTAAGACCTCAGAGACCTCACGCGTTCCGCCATTGAGATAATAACTACCGAAGTTTCCGGTGAGAATGTCTTGAAGCCATTTCCAGTAATACCCGAAAATACCTCTGTCGAGTCCTGTTGCTGTGCGAATCACATCGCGTTGCGTATCGATGGCGTTTGGCACCATCATTTGCACAGGGTCACCTGGCAGAATCCACATCAATAGTGAGAGCAGAAACGTTGCGATGACAACAACGGTGCTCATCAGTATCAATCGCTTGATAATCATACGTATGACTTCCATGTGCCCCCTTAGCAACAGGAAGAGTCTAGACATAAAAGAAGGCGGTGTTCAAAATGAACACCGCCTTCTTTTGTAATCCGTCTACGACGGAACGTTCACAAGATTATTTCTTGTTCTTGTAAACGCCTGTCCAGTCGACTCCCCAGTTGGAGATCGCACGTTGCTTGGTTGTGCCCGTGTTCGACATTCCGGCCGTTTTATCAGCGGCACCTGGAAGAGTGAGCTTTGTAAAGCCCTGGAGACCGTTCTTAACATTGTAGAACATGTTGTAATAACCATGAACCAATGATGTCATTGTTCCTGACGCCTGCAAGTACTCAGTTGCCGCAGCAAACTTTGTTTTCGCAGTAGCTGCGTCTGGTTCTGCCTCGGCGGCGTAGAACAAATCATCAACCTTTTTATCTGAATGATGGTTCAAACTAAGAACTGATCCCAATGATGGTCCAAAAATTCTTGCTTTCAAAGCCGCGAGAGCTCCAGCAGGAAAAGCACCATTTTTGGGTTCTGTTACGTTGATGGATTCGTATGCGGCACTAAGTCCGGCTCCGAAGGTTTTTCCTGAGGTTCCAGTGCTAAATGCGTTGGTCAAAACGAACGGCATGTTGAACGTTGCGTCAGAACCTTCCATCAAGAGAATGATGATGGCATCGTATGCGTTGTAGTACTCACCAGCGTCCGTATCAGGAGATGCATTGAAGGTCTTGGCAATGATGTCGGCTGCTTCAGAGGTCTTTCGGACAGCTGTAATGCCGCACTTCTTCCACTGTGCTACCAAGAAATCGATGTTCGCAACAGAAGTTGACGAGGTATCGCTCGGAATTGTGAACTTGAGTTCTTTCTTTCCGGTGTCTGCCTTGTATGCAGCAACGAATGCTTTCGATTTTGTCAATTGCAATTTGTCGCTAAAGCCTTTTGTACTGTACATGATGCTCTTTGGTCCAACCAAGGACTTAGCAATTGCTCCTTCACTTGCTGTGCGCACTTTGAAGAAGTTTGCACGGTCAAGACAAGTCATGACTGCAAGACGTGCATTCTTGTTAGCGAATGGTGATTTCGGTTTGCCTTGGTTCAACCAGAGTGAAGGGTAGTACTCGGTGTCCGAGATAATTTCCTTGACTGCTTTGTTCTTACGAAGAGACTGGTTGAATTTTCCATCACCTGAACCGAACATTGCTGCATCGTAAGTTCCTCTGATTACAGCGTTTGCACGTTGAGCAGTTTCTTTTACGTTCTCGAAAGTAATCGATTTAAGGTAAGGAAGGGCTTTGCCTGAAGCATCTTTGCGCCAATAATTAGCGTTTCGTACAACTGTCAACTTGTTGGTTGTCCACTTGCCACTGATCTTGAAGGGTCCGGTACCGATTGGAGTAGAGACGCACTTCTTGGAAGTTTTGGTGAATTGACTTGGTGCGCGCTGGAAGCTTCGACCTGAAGCATATGTTGTGCCAAGGAAGTCGTTCTGAGCATGATCAAGTATGTATGTAACTTCGTACTCACCGGTCTTGACCGCAGCCAAGATGTTGGATCCAAAAGCAACCGCTGTACTGGCCATGTAACCCTTTGAAGAGACATCCGTGGATGCGTTTGCAGCTGAAACTGACGCCTTAAGACCAGCGGCTGCAGCAGCCATACGGTCCGGATCTTTGGAGTCTTGTTCCTTCTTGTACACCGCGTTGTATGTTTTAGCCTGTAATTCAGTGATATTGGCGCTGGCCACGATTTCCGCTTTTGCTCCAACACCCTCACCAAGTCCAGACAATCTCTGGAATTCTTTGGCAATAGCTCCCCACAAAGTGTTCGGGTCTGTGCCGTCTCCAGCTGAACCATATTGCCAGTTAGTAACAACAGCGTCTGCGTTGAAGGGTGTGCCGTCGTGGAACTTAATGCCCTCACGAAGAGTGACTTTCCATGTCTTCAGGCCAGAACCGGCTACTGGTTCTCCGCTTACTGCGAGGAGACCAGCGAGGTCGCCGGTTGGTGTCTTTTCAAACAATGTTTCGTAAATGGTGCGACCAGCCATGAGGGCTGAGTTCGCAAGGTTGTTTGCGAAGCACCATCCGGAGAAGGTGTCGTAGATAGCAACCTTTGCTGTTGCATTGGTATCGATAACATCAGCTGCTGCTGCGCTACCGCCCGTTGTGGCCATAGTGGACATCGTGACAGCAGCAGCGATAGCTACACCTACCCGACGTAACACTCGTGACCGTGTGGACTGACTTTGTGTCATTGGTTACCCTCCAAGAGTTGACGCACCACAATGGTGTGACAGAGGACACTGTAACAGGGGAATTGCACGGCCTGTCAAGTTGATGCCTAAGAAAACTCTTGTGTTGTGCAACCAGAATTTCAGTGTTGACGAAGGCAGATCGTGGGTCAGAGGCTTGTGAAAAGATGAACCTTGATTGACCCAGATTGGCGGTCGTTGGCGACGCGAAATGCTTCTTCGGCATCTTCAAGATGAAAGCGATGAGTAACTAGGTGAGTAACGATGTTTGGAACCCGATGAAGAAGGTCAATTGCCTCTTCAAAGTCGTTGTGGGCATGGTCGTGACTATAGAAAATGGAGGGGTAAAGGGTGATTTCCTTCATGAGAAGGGTGTTTCCGATGGAAACGGGGCCCCAGAAGACTCCAAATTCGACCAAGTCGCCACGAGGGCGAGTGGCTGAAACGCAGGTATCGAAGGATTCTTGGGTGCAAACGGCGTCAAAAGAGGCGTCATAGTGGCGCCCAGCTTGGGAAACGGGGGTAGCCCCGAGGGCTTCTGCGGCTTTGGTTTGGTGGGGGTGGCGGGTGAGGATGTCTACCTCTATATGGCGGTCAATAAGGGCCGCAGCACAGAGCAAGCCGATTGAGCCCGCGCCAACGACCAAAACCCGTTGCCCAGGCACGAGAGAGAGCCGGTTGATGCCATGGATAACCACGGCAAGAGGCTCGACAAGGCCAACTGAAGCGGGGTTAGTTCCTTTAGGCACTGGAAACAGGCGGGAAGGGTCGACGAGTACCTTTTCTGTGAGTCCACCATTAATAGAGGTGCCATGAAGTGAAGCTGAGGCCTGAGAGCAGGTATTGGGAAATCCCCGATGACATTGCGGACATGTACCGCATTCCCCGGTGGGGCGAACTGCGACCAAAGTGCCATCAGACGTGTAGCCACCAAATTCGTGTCCGAGGATTATTCCTGAGAGACCGTTTGCAATGAGATGAAGATCGCTGCCACAAATGCCCGATGAAGACACTGTGATGAGTTCACCTTCACCTACTGGTTCGTCGACATCGATAACTGATACGGAACCTTGGGAAGAAGTGACAGCGCGCATGGCGTCACGCTAGTTGATGGAACTAAGGCGCGACGATGGTGGTAACGGATTCAATGGTCGTGCTAGTTGTGCTTGTGGTGGTACTTGTGGCATTAACAATTGCTCTACCGAATTTTGCAATAGTGGGAATAAGAAATGAAGCTCGGGTGCGATACCCCTTCACGGTGAGGTGAACGCCATCAGCAATGAAGCGGCTTCCTGATTTTGGAATGAAGGAGGAATTCCAGTCTGCGACGGTCAACGTGGGGTAGCGGAGTTTTGCTTTTTGTAGTTCTCTATTGAATCTATTGCCGCGACTTTTCCAGTTGAGCCTCGTGTCGGAAAATTTCAAATTCACCCACAACACAGGGATATCGAGTGTGGTGGACATAACTTCATCGATGACCCAACGTGGATACCACGACTCTGTTCGCGACATCATGTCGTTTGTTCCGAGTGCGACAACAATTGCAGTTGTGTTGTCCAAAATTTTGTCGGGCAACATGTCGGCACCAACTGATGCTTTGCGCCCCACTCGGGTGTTTATGGAAACCGATGTCCACCTATTTGTTTTACGAACCTTTGCTGCAAGTGATCCGAACGCGTCGGCGCCCAATGTGAGACTGTCGCCGATAATCAAGAGGTTTCCCTGGCCATTCGTGTTGATTGACAGAGGTTTGGCAGTGGCCCCAGATATTGGCGCAATGACTGCCAGCGCAAGTACCAACAGGGCTGTCCCAATTGTTGGAATAGGTCCTGATCTCAGGGGACGTCGGGACAATTCGGGCACTCCTCTATTGTGGCAAAGAGTTGGCGTGTTGAGTCGGCGGAAGCGTAATTAATTACCGGTTAGTTCGCGCCAATGAGATGGGTCTTGAATGGCCTGAACAACGCGGGGGACATCAGTTGCATGCACGGGTTTGCTGAACAAGTAACCCTGAGCACGGTGACACTCAAGATTGGAAAGTTGAGACAACTGTGCGATGTTTTCGACACCCTCTGCAACGATGTCTGCACCCATTGCAGTTGCCATAGCGATAATTGTGCGAACAATATTTTGAGTTGCTGGTTCTGAATCAATGTCGTTGACGAAGGCGCGGTCAATCTTGATGCATTGAATAGGGAATCTTTGTAGCAAAGATAGAGATGAATATCCGGTACCAAAATCATCAATAGCAATACGGACACCTAACGCGTGCAGGCGATGCAGTGATGCGAGTGCCTGTGTTGGCTCTGTAATCATCACGCTTTCAGTTACTTCTAGCCATAGTTGTTCGGCAGGGATTCCGGAAATGGCCAGAGCATCTGAGACAACGGTGACGAACTGAGGGTCGTGTAATTGACGCACGGAAACATTGACGCTCATGGTTGTGCTGGGTGCGCATTGGCCAGCGTCGATCCATGCACGTAGATGGGTAAGGGCATCGTTGATAGCCCACGAGCCGAGCGGAACAATGATGCCGGTCTCTTCTGCAATAGGAATGAATTCATCGGGTGGCACCGTGACTGATTCGCCGCGATCCCACCTCATGAGTGCTTCAAAGCCCACAACAATGCCGAGGTCGATATCAACGATGGGTTGATGAACGAGGTGAAGTTCGTTTCGTTCAAGTGCCCTGTACAGCGCTGTCTCTACGTCTAGACGCTTGGTAACGCTTTCTAACATGGAATCATCAAACAATGCGATGCAATTTCGCCCAGCATCTTTTGCTTGGTACATCGCGGTATCTGCATGGCGGATGAGATCTGTGGCTGAAAGTTCAATATTCTTTGGCGCATACGCAACACCAATACTTGCTGTGACAAACATGTCACCGTCACGAGTGACGATGGGATTGCGCAGGGAATCAAGAATTTGTTCAGCAAGGAGTACTGATTGGGTGAGACTTTCGGTGCTTGGGTCAAGAACAACAAACTCGTCGCCAGCAATACGGGCGACGGTTGCGGAAGCAGGGACAGCTGATTGAAGACGAGCAGCTATCTCGGTGAGGACATCGTCACCAATAAAGTGACCCAGACTGTCATTGATGTTTTTGAATCTGTCAACATCAATGAACAAGACAGTTGGTTGGCGAGGTGTGCGCCACGCGGAATTGATTGCGGATTCGATGTATTGCAACATGAGAATTCTGTTAGGCAGTCCGGTCAATGAATCCGTAAGCGCACTGCGAACCAATTGTTCGTGAGTGTTTGCGTTAAGTCGAACAGACTGGACAACTCGAGTCATCACGATTACTGCAAGTACGCACGCTGTAATTGTTCTGACAAGTGTGTCGTTGTTGTTAGCAGGACTGTCAACGGCTAGGACAATGATGGGAGCTACGAGAGACAGCGTGGTGGTTACAAGCCTGGTCATGAGCGCTGGTGAAATTGTGTGGGCGCCTTGTACTGACACATTGTGGATTGAGGGATGGCAGAACCCTGCTCCTAGTAATCCGACCGCCATTAGTAGTGCGGCGTCAATGGTTTCAGGGGAGATGGTGACATCGCCACGCATTGATATGGCTCGTAACAAGAGGCCTGTAAGACACAGAGCAATGGCGGTCCCCAAAAATGCATTGGCGGGTGACGGTGCTGAATCTGAAAAAAGAAATGTCACTAAGAGAAAAAGCACAATCATTGCGACTGCGAGAGTGATGCTGCGCAGTGCCGTGAGGGTTGTTGTTTGACTGCTTAATGCCATTGACGGTTGAATCAGATACACCCAGACAAAAAGCCATGCGCCAATGCCGACAATTAGTCCGTCAGCCAGAACATTGCTTGCCTGCCCGATGAGACGGCGCCGAACAAGCATGATGAGGCTGACTGTGATTGCTACTAAAGAAAGAAGCCATGCGAGTTCGGTAGAGACAAGTTGTTTAGCGTCATTTTGGTCTTCAAGAAGCCGGGCGCAGATGACGGCGGCTCCGGCTATAGCAGCAACTCCGACGATGGCTCGCGAAGCCTTGTTTGCTGTAAGTCCGATAAGAAGTCCGAGGACGGCAATACCAGCAGTTGCCAACGCGGTAGGGGCAGTCGGATCGTGGGCGTTAATTGAGTGAAGAGCGCCAAGGGCAACGGAAGCGGCGGCAAAGGTCCACGCGGATGCAGATAGTGCTCTACGTGCCATTGTGTCGGGAATTCTGCATGTGGTGACCGCCCAATCGAACCAAAAAGACGGTACTACGACAAGAGATGGTGGCTGGGGAGCCTGTAGACCTGCGTTGGAAAGATAGTCTGAACTCACATGACCACCGTTGCCCCTACCGTTACGGTCGTTGTGCCAGGTGCACATCTCATGGCTGAGCTGCTTGGCCAGCGCGATGAACTACTTCGTCGAGTCGAAGACGCTTTCCCTGATGTCGCTGTTGTGGTGCGCGGTAATGAAATTGGTTGCTCTGGTCCTCGAGCGCATCAAGTAGGCCGCCTGTTTGAAGAGATGGTTTTGTTGTTACAAAGCGGGGAGCGACTTGACCAATCTGTGATGGATCGCAGCATTGTGATGGTGCGTGCAGAACAGAGACCTAGCAGTGTTCTGACTGATGACATTTTGAAGGGCTCGCGTGGCCGGATGGTGCGGCCAAAAACGGCTGGTCAGAAACGGTACGTAGATGCCATCAGAGAAAACACCATCACGTTTGGTGTGGGACCTGCTGGAACGGGAAAAAGTTGGCTGGCTGTTGCAATGGCCGTACAGGCACTTCACGCGCGCCAAGTACAACGAATTGTTTTGACACGGCCAGCAGTGGAAGCCGGAGAACGACTCGGGTTCCTGCCTGGTGATTTGATGGCAAAGATTGACCCGTACTTGCGACCTCTGTATGACGCCTTGTACGACATGATGGACCCAGAAGCTGCTGTGAAACTTATTGAACGTCAGACCATTGAAGTTGCTCCACTAGCTTTCATGCGCGGTCGAACTTTGAATAACTCCTTCATCATTCTTGACGAAGCGCAAAACACCACTCCGGAACAGATGAAGATGTTGTTGACTCGCGTTGGGTTCGGATCAAAGGTTGTTATCACTGGCGATGTGTCGCAGATTGACGTGCCGGATGGTCGTAGCGGTTTGGTTGGCTTAGAGAAAAAGCTAGGTCATATCGATTCTTTGAAGTTTGTGTATCTCGACGGGTCAGACGTTGTGCGTCACCGGATTGTGGCTGACATTGTTGCTGCGTATGAGCGGTTTACTAACGCCGAGGCAAAACGCCATTCTGCGCGTAAGGCTGCACGCGATGAGTGATTCTCGACCGCGTATTCATTCACCCCGTCGCGCAGGCGGAGATGGAGTTCCTGAAGTCTTTTGTTCTGATGAACAATCGGGCAAAGTTGTTGATCTTGCTCGTTGGCGCCAGCTAGCTGTTGCGGCGTTGTTGCACGAAGGTGTTCATGGCGCCTGCGAGTTGTCAGTCTTTTTTGTAGACGAAGCAACCATGGCAGATTTGAATACAGAACACATGGGCAAGGTTGGTCCGACTGATGTTTTGGCTTTTCCATTAGATGCTGTGGACGGAATGGAGCCTCAAGGGCCTGGCGCATTGACCCGAGGCCCCGCGCGTCCTTCGCCAGACATCGACGATGTGCCAACATTGTTGGGTGATGTTGTTATCTGTCCGATTGTGGCGGAACGTCAGTTCGGTACTCACGCAGGAACCTTCGAAGATGAGATTGCTCTGTTGTTAGTGCACGGCATTCTTCATGTGCTCGGTTTTGATCATCATGATGAACCGACCACCACAGACATGCGTGCACATGAGCTGGCAATTTTGACAACACACCATTGGGCTGGTCCGGCACCGTTGGCATTTAGACAGGAACAAGACGAATGATTTCATCAACACCGACATCTGCTGATTGGTGGATGTTTGTCGGAATATTCATTCTGATGGGCGTTCTGATTGTGCTCTCCATTGCTGAAATGGGCTTGTCTCGGGTGTCGAAGCCAAAGGCCCAGGCACTTGCTGATTCTGGTGCGCGAGGCGGCATTGCTCTTTTGGGCTTAGTAACTCATCCGGAACGTTGGGTGAATCCGCTGTTGTTGTCGGTCAATGTTTGTCAAACCGTGCAGGCCACATTGACAGGTGTGGTGGCTGGGCGACTGTTCGGCCCGGCCGGAGTTGCAATTGGAGTGGTCTTGAACGTCGTGGTGTTTTTTGTTTTTGCTGAAGCAGTGCCAAAGACGTACGCAATTTTGCACTCAGACAGAGCTGCATTGTCAACATCTCGCATGACTGCACTTCTTGTTGGTTTCTATCCGCTGAGAATGATCTCTCAAGCGTTGATTGGCCTGACAAACATTGTCGTTAAGGGCAAGGGTCTTGAACAGGGACCGTTTATAGGTGAACAAGAATTCCTAGGCATGGTGGAAGCCGCCGTAGAAGACGAAGTTATTGAGCATGAAGAACGCGCTCTCATTGAATCCATCATTGAGTTCGGCGACACGATTGTTCGAGAAATCATGCGGCCTCGACCTGACATGGTCAGTGTTGATGCTGGTGAAACTTTAGATATGGCTCTTGACGAAGCGTTCGAACATGGCGTCAGTCGTTTGCCGGTAATGCGTAACGATGAAGAAGACAACGAAGACGTTTTGGGCATCGTGTATGCCAAGGACCTAATGAAGGGCATCCGTGCCGGACTAGGTGCTGAGATAGTGGACACACTGGTGCGTACCGCCGTGGTAATTCCCGAGAACAAGCCGGTTGCGAAATTGATGAGAGAAATGCAACGCGATCACTTCCACATGGCGATTGTTGCTGACGAGTACGGAAGTATCACCGGTTTAGTAACTCTTGAAGATTGCCTTGAAGAATTGGTTGGCGAAATTGTTGATGAACACGACGACGAAGTGCCAGACGTGCGAACGCTTCCTAACGGGGAATCGCTTGTTGACGCAGGTATGTCAATCACTGATTTCAACGAACACTTCCATGTTGACTTAGCCGACGAAGAGTTCGACACAGTTGGCGGGTTTTTGTTCGGCGTTCTTGAGCACGTGCCGGTTGTGGGCGAGACCGTTGAAGTTGAAGGCTGGAGATTCGTTGTCGAGGCACTCGAGGGGCGTCGCATCACTGAAGTCAGGCTGATGCCACTAATAGACACTGAGTAACGCGACCTCTGGTCCTGTTCGGTAAGTTAGCCGCATGGAAGTTTCACTCAAAGGTAAAGTCGCGCTCGTTACAGGGGCATCTCGTGGAATCGGGCTAGCTATCGCGAAATCTTTCGCAGAGTCAGGCGCAAGCGTCATGATGGTGTCTCGCAAGATTGACGAATCTGCAATGGATGGCATTGATGGCGAAGTCGCTATTCGGCCTGCCAATGTTGGTGACCCAACTGCAGCTGCAGATGTGGTGCGCGAAACTATTGCCAAGTTTGGTCGGTTAGACATTTTGGTTAACAACGCGGCCACGAACCCGTACTACGGGCCAACGATGGGTGTTGATGAGAGCAGATACGACAAGACATTTCAGATCAACTTGAAGGCTCCATTGCAATGGACACAAGCTGCGTATGAAGCTTCGTTCAAGGAGAAGCCGGGAGTGATTATAAATATTGCGTCGGTTGGTGGTTTGCGTACCGATGGCGGAGGTCTTGGTATTTACAACCTCACGAAGGCTGCTCTCATACATTTCACACGCCAGTTGGCAAGTGAAATTGGTCCGAACAGAGTGATCGGTATTGCACCAGGTTTGGTGAAGACAGACTTTGCCGGATTTTTGGTAGAGAATTTCGGAGACAAGATTGCGGCAACTGTTCCGCTGAAGCGACTTGGTGAGCCCGAAGACATTGCGAACCTTGCGACGTTCTTGGCTTCAGATACAGCTAGTTGGATTACAGGCGAAACGTACGTAATTGACGGTGGCGCTGGTCTCGGAACATCTGGCGCAAGCTAAGACTTCAGCAAGCTGCTCACTAACAACGTTCGTTGTGGTTTGCCAATAGCTGTTCGTGGAATAGTTGAAACAATGTGTATCTCACGGGGTGCACAATGAGCAGGCATCACTAGCTTGACGTGATTACGCAGGTCTTCCAGGCTGACGTTGTTCGAACCCTCCACAATTACCCAGGCATGAACTGCCATGCCCCATTCGGGGTCAGGTACGCCAGCAACACAAACCTCTGCAACAGATTCATGGGTGAGAAGAGATTCCTCTACGGGTTCTGGCCAAATGTTCTCGCCACCAGAGATGATGAGATCGCCTTCGCGTCCTTCAATTGTTAAGACGCCTTCGGCTGTTAGTGCGCCACGATCACCAGTGCGTAACCAACCATCTTCATCAAGCGGGCATGTGTCGTCACGGTACGCACGGAGAAGCATGGGGGCGCGAACGTAAACAATGGAATCGCGAATCTCGATTTCTACGCCTGGAAGCGCAATGCCGTTGTACACAATGCCGCTTCCGGTCTCTGTCATTCCGTATGTAGTGACACAGTTGTTCGGGAGGTCTTTGGGTGTACGTGAGCCACCGAGAAGGATTTTTCGGTACAGAGATGGGTCGATGCGTTGGAATGCTGTTGTGACAAGCGAGACAAGAGTTGCGCCATCTTGAGCAGCGCTTTCGTACGACTCTTTGGAGAAAGAGGGGACCGCAACGAGGGATGTTCCCATAATGAGGGAGCGCGTGATGACCGAGAGTCCTCCAACATGAGATGCGGGCAGGCATGCCAGCCATTGGTCTCGAAGTGAAACATTGAGATAGGCCGACGTTGCACGTGCGCTCGCTTCGACTGCCGACATTGTGAGCACTGCGGCCTTCTGGGTGCCGGTTGTTCCACTTGTGGCAACGACAACGGCATCGCCAGTTTCGACTGGTCGCCCCGACACTTGTTTGTCTCCGGCGTGCGTCGCCATGATTGTGGGCTGAATAATGTCAAGTATCTGTTTGCGAGCGGGTGCTGGCAGTCGTTGATCTAAGGGGAACACGGCATCGTCGTTGTCCCATGCCTGAGACAGACGGTCAACGAGCATTTGGCCGTTTGGCATGTCAAGGCAGACCAACTCGTTCACGTCTACAGCGTACGGCTCGTGCGACACTAGTGGTATGACAATTCCTCTTGACCCCGCAACTCTTGGATGGAAAAAATGGGTTCTGGGGGCACGCCCTCGCACTCTTCCTGCTGCCGTGGTTCCGGTGCTGGTGGGTCTTGCCTGTGCCAGTGGGGCAGACGTGACGACTTGGTGGAGAGCTGTTCTTGCCGGAGTTGTGAGTCTCTCGTTACAAGTGGGCGTGAACTACGCAAATGACTATTCAGATGGCGTGAAGGGCACAGATGCAGTGCGCGTTGGACCACTACGACTGGTTGGTTCCGGGGCTGCGTCTGCAGGGCATGTGAAACGTGCTGCCTTCATCATGTTTGGTGTTGCAGCAGTTTCAGGCTTGGCTCTTGCATTGATGACCTCGTTGTGGTTTGTGGCTGTTGGGGCGGCAGCAATTATTGCGGCATGGACGTACACAGGTGGTCCACGACCATACGGATACGCGGGTTGGGGTGAGTTGTTTGTGTTCGTGTTCTTCGGAGTCGTCGCAACCGTAGGCACTGAATATGTGGTGTCTGAGAGATTTACTGGCGCTGGTTTGGTGGCAAGTGTTGCTGTCGGATGTTTCGCTTGCGCGTTACTTGTTATCAATAACCTTCGCGACATACCGGGAGACACTGTTGCTGGTAAGAACACTTTGGCTGTAAAACTTGGCGATGCCCGCACGCGAAAGATGTTTGCATTGATTGTTGTTATTGCTGTGATTTCAATTGGTGCGACATCTGCAATGGTTGGGGCCTATGCGTTGTTCGGTCTCGTAGGAATAGTTGCCGTTCGCCCGGCAATAGAGGCAGTCTCTCGGGGCGCAAAGGGACGCGATTTGATTATTGTGCTCGGCAATGTGGGTCGCGCTCAATTGGTGATGGGCGTTACCTTTGCAGCAGGCATTGCTTATTCACTGTTGTGAAATAATTCGTCTATCAGTCTTGCTGTGGTGATTGGATTTTCAAGATGCACAGTGTGGCCTACATCAGGCACAATGTTCAGAGTTGAAGATGGAATGATGTCATTCATTTGACGGGCAATGTCTGTAAATTTTTCGTCATGCTGTCCGGTTATCAGGTGCACTGGAATTTGCAGTTGGGTGATGTCGTTCCACAAAGAGAGCTGTGTGCCGGTTCCGGCATAGCGCAACGAATCTGCGAGACCATTGGCTGTGTTGGCCAGCCTCTCTGATCGGCCATTGGTCGTGTTGTTGAGACCTGAAAACATTGGCAGAGCCAGCCATTCATCAATGAAGGTTTCCGTACCGACTTGTTCAATATGGTCTGCCAACTCGTTGTCGCTGTCGCGACGAGTTGTGCGTTCGGTCTCTGTTCGTAGCCCTGGTGTACCGCTAATCAGTATCAGTGTTGTTACTCGTGACGGGTGTTCGAGTGCGACATGTAGAGCCATGCGCGCTCCCATTGAGTAGCCGACCAAAATTCCTGGCTCCATGGTTGACGCAATGTCAGAGGCATATTGCGAAAGTGAACGTTTTCCGTTTGGGTTGCGGCCGTGCCCAGGAGCATCGGGACACGAAGGCACAAGTGGCGTCGTGAGTTGGTAAAGGACGGGAGCCCATGATGATCCTGTTTGGGTGAACCCATGGAGGAAGGTGGCGTTTTGCGTGATCAACGAGTTAATGCACGTTCTAAGACATTGACAAAGACATCAACGTCTTGGGCTCCGGGAATAAGAAAACGATCATCAATGACAAACGAAGGGACTGCAGTGATTTCTCTCATGGCTGCACCGTCTAAGTCGGCTTGAACTTCAGAATTGCCTTCATCGGTATCAAGCCAGACCCGTAATGACGAACCATCGAGTCCGATCTCTGTAGCGCATTTGGCGACGACGTCTGCATCGCCGACATTGAGGCCGTCTGTGAAGTATGCCTTCATGAGTCGTTCTTTGTAAACGGTTTGAACTTGTGCACCGTGATGTGTCAGCGCCCAATGCAACGCACGATGCGCGAGGATGGTGTTCGCGCGCAGGGCAATATCCATGTTGAATTCAATATTGTCTGCGGCGGCTACCGATGTGACATGGTGAAGAATCTGTTCGGCCCGCTCGCGTCCTCCAAATTTCTTTGCGTAGCTGTCAACAACAGGGGACGGGCTACCAAGGGGGGCAGTTGGGTCTAGTTGATATGCCTTAAAGACCACTTCAATAGGTTCTGTAAAACCTTTCTGACGGAGCACTTCTAGCGCATTGTCAAACCGGCGCTTTCCTATGAAGCACCAAGGGCAAACGACATCAGACCAGATTTCCACACGCATAGGTGACACGATAGGAGACATGAGTTCTTCTGGCGACATTGCAGCCACATTTTGCGCAACATTGGTCGACGAATGGGTTCGCCAAGGGGTTGTTCATGCGGTCGTGTCTCCTGGTAGTCGAAGTACCCCTCTGGCCCTGGCTCTCGCTGGGGCGGATGCAGTTCAGGTGCACATCTTTCACGATGAACGGAGCGCTTCGTTTGCGGCATTGGGCATAGGTGCAGCCACCGGATCGCCAGCCGTGTTGCTCTGTACATCGGGAACCGCAGCAACGCATTTCCACGGAGCAGTCGTTGAAGCTAATCAGAGCAACGTCCCGATGATTGTTTGTACCGCAGACAGGCCCCCGGAATTGCGTGATGTTGGCGCACCACAAACAATTGACCAAACCCAATTGTTTGGAACTGCGGTTCGTTGGTTTCATGATCCTGGGGTGCCCTTATTAGATGCGTCTTCTTCGTGGCGCTCGTTGGCTGCCCGCAGTGTTCATACTGCAACAGGTGTCAGGCCAGGACCGGTGCATCTGAATTTGCCGTTTCGTGAGCCGTTGGTGGGCGTTGTTGGCGATATTCCGGCTCCTCGTGCGCCACAATGGTCATCAGTGCTTCGGCTTGCACCATCTGGCGAGCGAAGCCTCGCTGAAGTTGCAGCAGTTCTGAATGAACGCACCGGAGTAATTGTCGCGGGCAAAGGTGCAGGGCGTGATGTGTTGTTATTGGCAGAGGCTTTGGGCTGGCCAATATTTGCAGACCCAGTGAGCGGAGTTCGTGAAGATCATCGCTCGGTGGTTATCGGTTTTGATTCCATTCTTCGTTGTTCATCGTTTGAAGAATCACATGTGCCAGAGGTAATTCTTCGAATCGGTGCCGCACCAGCCTCAAAAGTTTTGTCTCAGTGGGTAACGCGTCACGGCACGCGTGTGGTGCAGTTGAGTGCTACCGACATGACTTCTGATCCTGATCATTCTGTTGAGATGACCGTTATTGGGGATATTGATACAGCAGTCAGTGTGTTGGCGTCATCTGTACGGCCATGTGCGAAGTCATGGCGTGAAGCTTGGGCTTCTGCAGAAGAAAAGACACAAGGGACTATTGATTCATGGGTCTCTGAAAATTTCTGCGAGCCATCTGTGGCTCGTGTTGTGACGTCTTCAATGGCTGTTGGAACTCACTTAGTGGTGTCCTCTTCAATGCCGATTCGCGATGTGGAATGGTACGGCACCGCAACTGCTGGTGTGCGTGTGTATTCGAATCGTGGAACAAATGGTATTGACGGCGTGGTTAGCACGGCCGTGGGAATTGCCCTCGCAACACGTGCTCCGGTCACCTTGCTAATCGGAGACGTTGCCTGCATTCACGACTCAAACGGTTTATGGGCTTTGAACCGCCGTGATGTTGATTTGACCGTTGTTGTAACCAATAACGATGGAGGAAGTATTTTCTCTTTTCTTCCTCAGGCTGCCGCTGTTAGTGACTCAACGTTTGAGCTTCTATACGGAACGCCCCACGGTGTCTCCTTTGAACATCTTGCATCTGCACACGGAATTGCGTATCAACGGGCAACAACCACCGAAGAGTTGCAACAGATTCTGCGCAAAGGTGGAACTCGACTTATAGAAGTTCCGTTTGACAGATCAGTCAATGTTTCCCAACATGAAGCTTTGCAAGCAGCAGTAGTTACTGCGCTAGACGCTATGGCCTAACAATCGCAGAGAGCATTGCCTGAAATTTGGCTTGAGTCTCGGCAAGTTCCACATACGGATCACTGTCTCCAACGATTCCGCCGCCAGCGAATAGCCGTGCAGTGCGCTTATCGGCTGACATTTCGGCACATCGTATGGTGACTGCGAAAACACCATTGCCGTGAGCATCCATGTAGCCGACTGCGCCTCCGTAATAACCGCGGTCTAAGCCTTCAACTTTTTCGATGAGAGGAAGGGCAACGGAAGAAGGTGAACCCCCTAAGGCGGGAGTAGGGCACAGTGCGCGAACAAGGGAAAAGACATGAGCACGCGGTTCAGTCAGTGCGCCTTCAATTGTTGTGCCTAAATGCTGCACGTTTGCAACGGTGACTATTGAAGGTTCCGCTTCCCAGTCGAGATAGGAACAGTACGGCAACAGGGTGTCGTGCACCATGTCTATGACGACACGATGTTCAATCTGGTTCTTGGTGCTCGCTACTAGTTCTTCTGCAAGTTTTGCGTCTGCTGCGGGGTCTCCTGTACGGGGGGCTGTACCGGCGAGTGGATGGCTGCGAACAATTGAGTCTTGAACCGAGACAAGAAGTTCTGGCGATGCGCCAATCATGTTTCTTATGCAGTATCTGTAACTTGAGCCGAAGGATGAACGAAGCCGTAGCAAGATTGCGTGCACATCTATGGGGTCTTCAGCATGTACTTCAATATCTCTGGCTATAACAGCTTTCTGTAATAGGCCGGCACGAACAGAATCTCTGACGGTGGTGACCGCATCGAGATAATGGCCAACTGCCGTGACTGGCGTGACGCGATATGAGTTGCTGTGTGGGCGCGGCGGCGCAGCGGAGAGTGCTTCAGCGATAGCGACAGAAAAATTCGCATCTGATACATCCTCTTCGTTGTTGCCAATCAATGTGACGGAAGGTCGCTCACCATCAACTTTTTGAAACGTGATACGAGGCAGCACGAATTCCGCTGGTTGTTGCGGAGAGAACGGAACGAGCCCAAAGAGAATTGGCCCGCGGTGGGCGAGGGTGGTGTCGGTTGAATTGCTTGGCGTGAGCGATTGCAAGAAAGTTGACGCTTGAGCCTCTGAGACTTCACACATTGAATCGCGACCTGCCACGCCAATTCCGTCGCGTACGAACAGAAATCCGTCGCCACGACACACTGTGTTCAGGTCGAATGATTCCGCACAGCTAATCGTTCGAAAAATCATGAACGATCTTTGGTTCCGACCATTAGTTGGGTGAGGCCACCTGACAATTGAGTGTGAACAGCGTCAGCGAACCCAGCTTTTTGCAGCATCTTTTCCAACGTCGCACGATCGGGAAGGTAGGCAACGCTTCGAGGAAGGTATCTGTAGGCCGCAGCGTCACTAAAAAGAGCTCCGATTCTTGGGACGATCTTGCCGAAATAGATTTTGTTGCCAAAGCGAATCAGGGGATTATGAGGTACGCCCACGTCAAGTAGTGCCACTCGACCACCAGGGCGAATGACGCGTGCACATTCGGCAAAGAATTGATCTAGGTCAACAAGGTTGCGCAAGGCGAAGCCACAAATTATGCCGTCTACAGAGTTTGAAGGGATTGGCAGTTGCAAGATATCGGCCTGAACGCGAGGTGCTCCGCTGTGATCGTTAGAGAGCATTCCAAATGAAAGGTCAAACGCGATGGGTACAAGGTTGGCCCGAGCTAGGTCAACACACAGATCGCCTGTTCCTGCTGCAAGGTCGAGAACTACGGATTGAGGAGGTAGTGCTAGATCACGTACTGCGCGACGTCTCCACCGGGTATCGAGGCGAAATGTCATGATGCGATTGACTAGGTCGTACCGCGGAGCGATTGCATCGAACATGCTTCGCACCATACGAGATTTTTCGGTTCCCTCTGGGAGAGACGAAGAGTCCCACGAAGAGGGCATGGGGGACTCAGATGGCTTCACACAGCAAGGCTATGGGCGTAAATACAGGTACCCCAAGCACGATTCGTAAATTTCGCAAATGGCACAGCAGAATGGTCACACGCCGAGTCCGCTGGGAGGACCCTCATGATTGATTTTACTCTTGCTCCGGAGCACGAAGAGATACGTACGCGTGTGCGCGACTTCGTAGACAACGTTATTAAGCCAGCCATGGAGCCTTTTGGTCACCGCGATGACATGGCGCCTGAAGCTCATGCTGAGTATGTGCGTGAGTTGATTGGGTTGCGAAAGAAAGCCGTTGAGGCTGGGCTGTGGTTGCCGCATATGCCAAAGGAATGGGGCGGCATGGGGCTTGGTCACGTGGCCCTAGCAATGGTGCAAGCCGAGTCTGCAAAAACACGTGTTGGACCATGGGTGTTCAACTGTCAAGCGCCTGATGAAGGCAATATGCACACTTTGCTTCATTGGGCAACTGATGATCAGAAGGAAAAGTATTTAAAGCCTCTTCTTAACGGAGTGTCGTCGTCTTGTTTCGCAATGACAGAACCTGAAGTAGCTGGGTCTGACCCAACGCTTATTCGTACGAACGCCATCAAAGATGGTGATGAATGGATTATCAACGGCCACAAGTGGTTTATCTCTGGTGCTCGTCGTGCACGTTTTGCAATCCTGATTGCCCGCACAGAGATGGATGTTCCGCCAGGTTCACGCGGTGCTAACACAGCTTTCATTATTGACCTTCCAATGAAGGGCTGGAACGACGTTCGAGAGATTGAAACTATGCATGGCGCTACGGGCCACTCTGAAATCGTGATCGAAGATCTTCGAGTTCATGATTCACAAATTTTGGGTGGTCGTGGAAATGGCCACAGACTTGGCCAATACCGCTTGGGGCCAGCTCGGCTTGCACATTGCATGCGTTGGGTGGCGCAGGCTGAAACTGCTCTTGACATGATGGTTGCTCGTTCGCTTGAGCGCTATTCACATGGTTCGATTCTTGCCGAGAAGCAAGGAATTCAGTGGCTAATAGCTGATTCGGCAATGGAGATTTACCAATGCAAGTTGATGATTCTTCACGCGGCTTCAAAGATTGATGCTGGACAAGATTTCCGTCAGGAAGTCTCGATGGCAAAGCATTTCGTAGCTAACAGTTTGAACCGCATCATTGACCGGGCAATTCAAGTTCACGGTGCGCTTGGGTACTCAACTGACACACCGCTTGCTGGCATGATGCAAAATGCGCGTTGGGCTCGTTTTGCTGATGGAGCAGATGAGATTCATCAGATGCGAATTGCTGAAATTACCATCAAGGCTTTTACTGATACTGGTACAACTCGCACAGCTACTGGTGATTTACCGATCTAGTTACGGCAATGCGTCGATGGCAATTTGCTTTGCCCATCGATAATCTGCTTTTCCTGCGGGAGAGCGAACAATTGCATCAACGAAAACAAATTGTTTTGGCAGTTTGAATCGGGCAATGTGTTGCTCGGCTGTTTGACGTAGCGATTCTTCAGTGGTGTTTGTGCCGGTCTTAAGGCGAACAACTGCGACAACTTCGTTTCCCCACCTATCGCTCGGACGGCCGGTGACGACACAGTCGTAAACGTCTGGGTGGGCTTTGACTGCCGCTTCTACTTCTTCAGCAAATATTTTTTCCCCGCCTGAGTTGATGGTGACTGAATCTCGACCGTGAACCTCGATCATCATGTCGGCTGTAAGGCGCGCACGATCACCGGGGATTACGTATCGAATTCCTCCGACAACGGGGTATGTCTTTTTCGTTTTCGCTTCGTCATTGAGGTAACCGAGCGCGAGTCGACCGCTCTTAGCTAACCACCCGAGTCCTTCATGACCAGCCAGTAGCTCGCTCGTCAAGTCTTCAGACAGAATGTGGTTTTGTGGCGCGTACGGAAATGATCCGGTTGTGGAACTGTCTCCGGTAGCCACCTGCGATAACTGTCCGCCCGCTTCAGAGGAACCAAGACCATCAACAACAATCACAGAGGGAAGGTGTTGATGGAACTCAACTTTTAGGTGAGCAGATAACGGTGCGCCTCCCGAAAGAATTGAGAGGAGCGACGACAAGTCACGCGTTGAACCAACAAGACCATCGAGAAGTGGGCGAGCGAAAGCGTCGCCAACGATAAGCAAGAAGTTTGCCTTTTCCTTTTCAATGAGGCCCCAGATGTCGTCTGCGTCAAGTCGGTCGGGTTGTGATTGCACAATGATGGTGCCCCCGGTAAGCCATGTGCGCAGTGCAATCCAATGGCCAGCTCCGTGCATGAAGGGAGGACTCGGTAGCGCTCGAAGGTTGCCTACTGCTTCTGCTACAAATTCGTCGACAGTACTGGCCGTTTTAGAACCACCGAAGCACTCAACTACCGCGTCGGCATTACGCCACAGAACTCCCTTCGGCATGCCAGTAGTACCACCGGTGTACAAAATGTAGAGATCATCTCCGCTATACCCGCCTGCTGGTTTATCCGTGGTCGACATGCTTAAAGCATCGTCGTACCAGATGGCACCTGTCATGAGTGGATTGCCTGAGGAGTCTGGAACTTGAATTACGACACGCAACTTGGGAAGGTTCTTTTTGACCGCTTCTAGCAATGGGGCAAATTGGGAATGGACAACACACGCAGTTGCTTGCGAATCGCGCAGTAGATATTCCAACTCTTCTGCGACATACCGATAGTTGACGTTGAACGGTGCAACACGGGCTTTCCATGAACCGAGCATTGCTTCTAGGTACTCGTTGCCGTTGTGCAAATAGATAGCTAAGTGGTCTTGACCTGTTTCCCAACCCTGTAACTGGTCGCGTTCAACATGACAACCGAGGCCTTGTGACGCTAGGTAGTTGGCTAGTTGACGAGTTCGGTTTGTGATCTCAGACCACGTAAAGCGTTTGTCTCTAAAGATGAGACACTCATCGTCAGGGCGAGTGGCGGCGATGGCCTCGTGAATTTCTGCGATGCTTAATACGGCTGGTGGGAATTGCGACATTGAAGAACGATAACCTCGACGGTCAAGGGGGAACCATGTCGAACGATTCTCATAAAAATATTTTTGGCGTTTTTATTCCGCAGGGCTGGAAAATGGAGTTGTCGGGAATTTCTGGTGCTGCTGCTCAATGGAAGACAGCTGTTGACATTGCGGTCCTGGCAGAAGATCTGGGTTACGACTCCATTTGGGTGTACGACCATTTCCACAATGTGCCAAAGCCAGCACAAGAAGCTGTTTTTGAATGCTGGACCACAATTGCAGCGATCAGTCAATTGACAACACGAATCAGGTTGGGCCAGATGGTCGGTTGTAATAGTTACCGCAACCCCGGACTGCTAGCCAAGATCACGTCCACTGTTGATGTCATCTCCGGCGGTCGTCTTGACTGGGGCATTGGCGCCGGTTGGTACGAAAGTGAATACAAGGGTTATGGCTACGAATTCGCCAAGCCATCCGACCGCATTGGCATGTTGCGCGAGACCGTAGAGATCGTGAAATCAATGTGGACGAATGCAGAGACCAATTACGACGGCAAGTATTACAAGATGCAGCGGGCGAATTGTGACCCGAAGCCACTACAGCAACCAACTCCTCCAGTCTGGATTGGCGGTGGCGGTGAACAGCTAACACTTCGGGTTGTTGCGGAACATGCAGACGTGGCCAACTTCGGTAGTTCCGTTGATGAGTTCATTCGTAAGCGAGCCATTTTGCAACAGCATTGCGTGACCGTGGGACGTGACGAGGACTCCATTAGAAAAACAATTTCAAGTGAAGTGTTTATTCGCGAAACGGAAGCTGAGATATTGGCTGCTGGAAGTCTCAATGTGTGGGGTAAAGATGCTGCCGAATGGCGTAAAGAAGCTCTTGTGGGTACACCTGAACAAGTGAGCGAAAAGATTCAGAAATACGTTGATGCGGGTTGCACCGGGTTTATCCCATGGGTTGCCGATTACCCGTCGACGGAAACCTTGGAACTGTTTGCCAAGAAAGTTATTCCTAACTTTCGTTGAGCATTCTCTCAACTAGAAGAAGTACTGAAAAATAACTTCGGCGATGCAGGATGGCTTTGCAGCACCCTCGCACTCAAATGTTGTCTCAAGAGTGACCCGTGCTCCACCTGGAGTGTCATCAACTGCAAGAACTTTGATTCCGGCGCGCAAGTTGGCCCCGACTGGAACTGGCGATACGAAGCGGACTTTGTTGGCGCCGTAATTGACACCCATTGAGACGCCGCCTACAGAAAAGATTTCTGGCAGAAACACAGGTCCCAAGGAGAGTGTGAGGTACCCGTGGGCGATGGGGCCGCCGAAAGGACCAGCCTTTGCCTTTTCAACATCAATATGGATCCACTGATAGTCCCCAGTTGCTTCTGCAAACTGGTTGACACGCTCTTGAGAGATGGTCATGTAGTTGGAATAACCGAGATGTTCCCCGATGAGACCTTTGAGTGCTTCGATTGATTCAATATGTCGTGTTGCCATGGTCAAAGTGTTGCACACCAGAGAGCAGTGGGCTTAACGCAGCCACGTACGTGCGTATGACCGACTCATGGGGTGAAGTAGTAGAACCACGAGAGCGGCTTCAAACATAAAGCCAATAAGGTCGCCGCCCGTGATGCGATCCATGAGTGGAATGGAATAGCCGAGGTTCTGCTGATGGACGGAGATGATGAATCGGGCCAGCAAAGGACTGAAAGAAGCTGCAATACCGAGATACCAACCCAGCAACTTGCCATTAGCCATCAGAAATCCGGCTCCGAAAAAGCTAAGACACGATACGAGGGCGAAGATTCCGGTTATCGGGCCGATGATTCTTAGGAAACCAAACTCGTTTGTCTTTCCGAGAAACTGAAGCGAAGCAAATACACCATCGAAATACAGAAGCCATGTGCCGATGGCGAGTGTCTGTGGGTGCATTCGGTCGATCCACTTACGAGAATCGAGGTCAGTAAAGGCGCGAGAGAACATATTCATAGTTTGGCAGGACACGTGAAGTGAAATGGTGACCAAAAGATTTTTTGCGGCTCATTCGTGAGTTCAAAATTCTTTTTTGCACAGTCGGCGATATTTATTACTACTCTGTAAGAGTGCGTAGCGGATTTGTAACCTTTGTTGGTCGACCCAACACGGGTAAGTCGACCCTTGTCAACGCTATTTGTGGCGTCAAAATCTCGATTGTCTCGAATAAGCCTCAGACCACCAGAACTCGAATTCGGGGAATACACCACGGCGCTGACTGTCAAGTCGTGTTTGTCGATACGCCAGGACTTCACAAGCCCGTCACTCTTTTGGGTGAAAAGGTAAATGCAACCGCACTAGAAAGTGCCAAGGATGTCGACGTTGTGTGTCTCCTTGTTGATGCAACAAAACCTTTTGGGCGCGGTGACCAGTGGGTGGCAGATCATATTGATGTATCGAAAGCATTCGTCATCGTCAACAAGACCGACAAAGCAACAAGAGAACAAGTCGTTGCACAGTTGCAAGCTGTTTCATCGTTGGGTGCTGCTGAATATTTTCCTGTGTCGGCACGGACAGGCGAAGGTGTTCCTGAATTGTTGGCCGCACTAAAGGCACTTATGCCAGAAGGCCCTGCGTATTACCCAGAAGACATGGTCACAGACACAGAGGATGCTCAGTGGATAGCTGAACTGGTGCGGGAACAATTGCTTGCCGTACTGAAAGATGAACTTCCGTATTCCGTTGCAACCAAAGTGACTGAGTGGGAATGGCCGAGAGTGCGCTGCGAGATCTATGTGGAGCGCGAAAGCCAAAAAGGAATGGTCATCGGTAAGGGCGGAGAACTTCTGAAGCAGGTCGGTATTGCCGTACGTGCCCAGATGCCTGAAGGTGCCTTTATTGAACTACATGTGGTTGTTGACAAAGACTGGCAACAACAAGCTGACCGACTCGAGCGTTTCGGCTACTAAGTAGATCTATTGCGCTGTCGTGATGTCGCGCAAGAACTGCTCTATTTCAGCCCGATCGCGTGTGCGTGCCATGGGTGGCAAAGCGGCAATAAGTGTTCGCCAGTATCCGGCCGTGGCAAGTCGCCTGTCAAGAACGGCGACTACACCTTTATCTTCCGCGGTACGAATGAGTCGGCCTGCAGCCTGAGCTAACGAGGTGGCGGCAATGGGCAAGTCGATCTGACTGAATGCCGTATCGCGCCCAATCGCTTCTCTACGTGCTTCGAGAAGAGGGTCATCGGGTCGCGGAAATGGCAGCTTGTCAAGAACGACAAGTGACAAGGTTCGTCCAGGCAGGTCAATTCCTTGAAAGAACGCCTGAGAAGCAAAAATGCAGGAGCTCTCGTCGGCCATAAACATCTCGATTAGTTTTTGGCGCGGATAGTCCGCGGGGCTGAGAATTGGGACACTTAGTCGTTCACGCATTGCGTCTGTTGCGGCGTGCAGGGCTTTATTGCTGGTGAACAGTGCAAGAGTACGACCACCTGCAGCAGTAATAAGAGCTTCCAGTTCGTCGTGAACAAATTCCGTGAAGTTCGGAGCATTGCGATCGGGGAACGTGGGGGAGCAATACAGCCGTGAATTGCGTTCATAGTCAAATGGGCTTTCAACCGAGAGAATTTCTGTTCCGTCTAGCGGAAGCCCAACCCGTTCGGGAAGGGATGCCGGGATGGTTGCACTGGTAAGAACGGCTGCAACGTTTCCCCACACAGAACCTGACATAACTTCGCCAACATGCAAGGGACTGATGCGTAGTTGCGGGCGATCTTGGGAACCTTCAACATATGCGACGTACCCCTGAATTGTTCCGAGGGCTAAGTCGAGTGCCTCTGCTAGTCGGGTGGCTTGAGTTTGAGCGCGGTAACTCTTTTGTTGAGTTGATTCGTTGTCGGTGGTGATGCCGCGAAGTGCACCAAGAATTGAGTTGATTTCGATGCGCGCTAGTGACAGTGGTTCGGTGACTGATGTTGGCATTGGGTTTGAAAGTCGCTGACCAGACATGGGAGACAGGGCTGCTGTGAGTCGTGCTCCTTGGGATTCGAGCGCGCTGGTGACGGTTGGGTCTGCAATAACTTTTCTCACCGCAGATGCGAGGGAAGCAAGCCGACCAGAGCCAAGCTGAACTCCGACTGTGTCGCTCATGACGGATTCCAATTGATGTGCTTCATCGAAGATGACGACTTCGTGCTCTGGCAGTAATGAACCCCCACTTGCGATATGAAGACCATAGATATGGAGATTGACAACTATGACGTCGGCTGAGGCTGCTGCGTCGCGAGCCTTTTCTGCGAAACAATCATTACCAACGGGACATTTTTGTTTTCCGGGACATTCATCGCTGCTGACAGACACGGCAATGCGCGCACGTTCACTAGGTACTAGCGGTAACTCCTCGAAATCTCCGGTGCGAGTTTTGCCAGCCCACTTAACGATGGTCTCGATTTCGCGCTTTGTAGAACCTGAGACTTCTTCGAACTCAAGTTGTCCGGCCGTTTCGCTCAGTTCATTGATGCGTTGGCGGCATACGTAATTGTTACGACCCTTGACAACAGCCCAAGAAAAATCAATACCGAGGTGTTTGGAAAGAAGTGGAAGGTCATTGCGATTCAACTGATCTTGGAGTGCTTTTGTTGCTGTGGCAACTACTGTCTTCTTGCCGTTGAGAAGTGCTGGTACTAGATATCCAAGAGACTTGCCTGTACCGGTTCCGGCTTGCACGATGATTGATCTTCCGGCTGCCAGGGTTTCGGCGATGGCATGAGCCATGTCGATTTGTCCTTGCCGTTCTTCTGCTCCTTCAAACGAGGATGTAACGGAGCGCAGTGCCTCGATGGATGCGGTACCAGCAAGTGACCGACTCATGAAGAGAGGCCGTCGGCATAGGCGGCAAGAGCAAGATCAAGTTCAGCAGCGTCGAAGTCTGGCCATGTTCGTTCAGTGAAAAACACTCTGCTGCCGGTGATTTGCCACAACATGAAATTTGAGATGCGCGATTCACCGGAGGTTCGGACAAGTAGATCTACAGATGGCATCGTTGGGTCGTACAAGTTTTGGGTGATGCTGTCTGGCGTGACAGGACCTGCTGTCATGGCTCGTTGTGACGCGCGAACCAATTCAGCACGACTGCCATAATCGAAAGCAACAGTGACAACAAGGCCTGTGTTGTGTTCGGTGTCAGAGATTGCTTTGCGAATTGCCTTTTGAACGTAGACCGGGGTACGGGCACCTGGTTCTGCAAACGGGCGGCCTATCCAGCGGGTGCGCGCATTGTTGTCGTTCATTTCATTGATGCGTCCGAATAGTTTGCGGTGCAGAGACAAAATGTGGCGCACTTCGGTGCGCGGACGCACCCAGTTCTCCGTTGAGAATCCGAACACCGTGAGCCACCCGACGGATCTGTGTGCACACGCCCGAACGACCCCGGCAAGGGCTTCTTCGCCGGCGGTGTGTCCGTCTGTGCGAGGTAAACCCTTACGGCTAGCCCAACGGCCATTGCCATCCATAATGCAGGCCACGTGGATTGGAAGCGGAGCGGCAGAGACATTCATGGCATCTGCACCCTAGTTTCTCCGTGCGCCATTATGCCGTGCAACAGTTTCTGGGGCGGGTGCGTGGGAGACTAGAGCGTGCCCAACAATGCTTCGCCATCTTTCCCCGGACTTGATCACGTAGTCGTTTCGGGCGGAACGCCAGCTCAATGGGCCGAGATGCCTTCTTTTGATTGGACGCAACGACTTGATGCACTGGCTGCGGGGGTAAAGAGCAGTGGAGCGCACTGGGTCACGTTGTTGCCACATCACGGGACTGAACTATCACCGCATGAATTTGCAAAGTTTTCAGAGTTACTGCTGCAAACGGGCAAAGTGGTTCTTGAAGACGTCGGCTACGGCAAGCGACATGTCTGGCATCGAACCGCAAAGCAAAGCATCATTGTTGACCCGTCTTCTGATGGGCATCGCAGGTTTGCAACAATCGTCGAACTAATGCGTGTGCAGGGAGTTGATCCGAGCACTCTTGACGAAAACTCGCTCACTGAGGCGTTGTTGTCTCCTGCCACGCAGGATGCAGATTTGGCCGTCATCTTGGGTCCTCCTGATCGAATGCCCGAATCTATGGTGTGGGAATTGGCCTACTGTGAAATCGTTTTCCTCGATCTTGATTGGTCTGCGTTTACCGCGAATCATTTGGAACTTGCTATCGACGATTTCAATCGCCGTCATAGGCGTTTTGGCGGGCTCGATTCGTGAGCACATATCGCGATAAAGCCGTTGTGCTTGGGTCGTACAAATTTGGCGAAGCTGATCGAGTGGTTGTTCTGCTTACTGAAGAGCATGGGAAAGTACGCGCCGTTGCAAAGGGTGTTCGCAAAACAAAGTCATCAATCGGTGCACGTCTTGAACCAATGAGTCATGTTGATGTTTCGCTTCGTACAGGAAAAAACCTTGACACGATTGCTGAAGTCAAACTCATTCACACTCACTCAGCATTGCGCACAGATTTTGATCGCTTGAACCAAGGTCTTTCAATGTTGGAAGCTGTGAATAAGTTGACGCCGGACCGAGAGCCGGTCCCGCATCTGTTTGAGGTTCTGTCTCGGGCTCTTCATGCATTGAACGAACGGCATTCACCGTTGATGCTTGGTGCCTTTTACTGGCGTCTTTTGTCAATAGAAGGCCATGGGCCACAAATTGACGCATGTGTGCGCTGCGGCGAGGAAGGCGACATTGTTGCCTTCGATGTTCTGGAAGGTGGTGGCCATTGCGCCGCGTGTCGATCTGGAGTCCCCATATCGCAACAAGCTCTCGACATATTACGAATGGTGCTCGGTGGACGTATGAACGAGGCGCTTGCTTTGCCAGAGTCCCCAGCAGTGCATGAAGTGAGTCAATTGGCGATGGAGGCTATGGAGTCACATCTAGAGCGTCGCTTGCGAAGCCTCGGAGTGTTCGACCGTCACTTGTAGGCTGAGAGGCTATGCCAGCTAAAGACCTCGACCAGATTGTCAATCTGTGTAAGCGCCGTGGATTCGTTTTCCCGAGCGCCGAAATTTATGGAGGCTTTCGTTCGTCGTACGACTACGGCCCTCTTGGGTCACTAATGTTGCGCAATGTTAAGGAAGCATGGGTTCGCACCATGGTTCAACAGCGCGACGACACAGTTCTGATTGATGCCGCAATTCTCGGTCCGCCCCAAGTATTCGAAGCGTCCGGACACTTGGAAAACTTTTCGGACCCTCTTGTCGATTGCACGGTGTGTAAGCGTCGGTTCCGCGAGGACCACATTGAGACTCGTGATTGTCCTCAGGGCATGAAGGGTTGTGCCTTTACTGAATCACGCGCCTTTAACTTGATGTTTAAGACAACGGCTGGGCCCGTTGAAGGATCTGGTGCTGACGTGTATCTTCGTCCAGAGACCGCTCAAGGAATGTTCCTCAACTTTGCGAATGTCTTGCAGACAAGTCGCAAGCGGCCACCGTTTGGTATCGCGCAGGTCGGAAAAAGTTTCCGAAATGAAATCACCCCTGGAAACTTCATCTTTCGCACACGTGAGTTCGAACAAATGGAACTCGAGTTTTTCGTTCCGCCAGCTGACGGCCCGAAGTGGTACGAATACTGGTGCAAGGCCCGTCTTGATTGGTACGTCGAATTGGGTATTCCAGCTGAGATGTTGCGAATTCGTGCGCATGATGCTGATGAGTTGTCCCATTATTCAGCAGGTACGAGTGATGTCGAGTTTATGTTTCCATGGGGTTGGGGTGAATTAGAAGGAATTGCGCAACGAACTGATTTTGACCTAACCCAGCATGCAAATGCATCCGGTCAGAAACTTGATTTCTTTGATCAAGCCACTAACGAGAGATATGTGCCGTTCGTAGTTGAACCCGCCGCCGGTGCAAACCGCACCATGGCCGCATTCCTTCTTGCTGCGTACGATGAAGACATTGTGAACGATGAACCGCGCACCGTGCTTCGTTTGCATCCTCGCCTCGCTCCGTACAAGGTGGCGGTTTTGCCTTTGTCGAAAAAGGACACACTGTCGCCATTGGCTCGCGAAATCTATGGCACTTTGTCCCAGAGGTACATGTGTGATTACGACGAGACCCAGGCGATTGGTCGCCGTTATCGCCGACAAGACGAAATTGGAACACCGCTGTGTGTCACGGTCGATTTTGAATCGTTGGAAGACAATGCGGTCACGATTCGCCATCGTGATTCCACTGAACAGGTGAGAGTGCCAATCTCAAGCCTGCTCTCAGAAGTCACCTCAATTCTTGGCTTTTAGGCCAGCGATAGTGACGTGTAATATCGTCACATCAGATTGGCGTAACGCCAGAAAGAATGGTTCATCATGAGCACAGTTGCATTGCTAGCAAAACTTCCCGCCGCAGAAGGAAAGGGTGCAGAACTCGCTGAAGCATTTAAGGCTGCATTCGAGCACGTCAATAAAGAGGCCGGTACACGTATGTACGTGCTTCATGCTGACGCGACAAACGCTGACATTCTTTGGGTCTATGAGATTTATGAGAACCAAGATGCAATGAACGCTCACATGACAGCTGATTGGTTTGGTCCATTTAGCCAGACGCTGGCGCCATTCATTGGTGGGCGTCCAGAAATGTTCTTCCTCACGCCACTTGGCGGCAAGGGTCTCTAACCAGACTGGTGCGAGTGCAGAACTGAAATGACGCGCACGTACCTCGATGACATAGTTGCGTGGCATCGCCTGCGCTCTCAGAACGACACTCGTTCATTCGACGAACTTCTTTCTGAGGCAAAAAACTGTGTGCCCACGCGTGGGTTTGCTTCCAGTATTCGTTCTGCGCCACATTTGGCGGTGATTGCTGAAATCAAACGTCGGTCACCTTCGAAAGGCGACCTGAATGCTGGTCTCGATGCGGCCCAGTTGGCGTCGCAATACCAACGCGGTGGAGCAGCGTGTTTGTCAGTCTTGACGGATAGCAACCACTTCGGTGGTTCGGTGTTGGATCTGCAAGTGGCTCGTGAGGCGTGCACTGTTCCAGTAATTCGCAAAGACTTCACCGTGGATGCAAGAGACGTTTGCGATGCACGCATTATGGGCGCGGATTGTGTCTTGTTAATAGCAGCAGTACTTACGTCGTCGGAGTTGGCGTCGTATCTTGAAGTTTGTCGCGAGGTCGACATTGACGCTCTTGTCGAAATACATGATGAGGCCGAACTAGAAGTAGCAATGCAAGCTGGCGCAACGATGGTCGGCGTGAATCAGCGTGATTTGGTGACTTTTGCAGTTGACCAAGCACGTGCCGTACGGATGGCTCCGCTCATCCCGTCCCATGTGGTGTCAGTGGCGGAGTCTGGCGTCCGGGGGCGAGAAGATGCTGTGGCACTGCGACAAGCTGGATACGACGCGATTTTGGTCGGGGAGCATCTGGTGACAGCCTCTGACCCTGGGGCGGCTCTTACCGAGCTGTGTGTCGAATAAGAGCCTTCGTCGTAGTTCATAACAGGACTACCGTTGGGTCATGTTCGTAAAGATCTGTGGCATTACAAATGAAGACGATGCCCTTCTCGCAGTCGCATTAGGAGCCGATGCAATCGGGTTCATTTTTGCACCTTCAGTGCGACAGATTGCAGTTCAAAAGGTCTACGACATCACACGACGAATTCCTGCTGAAATTTTGACTGTAGGGGTCTTTCGAGACGAACATCCGAAGCGAGTAATTGAACTTGTGCAGTCGAGTGGGGTTAAAGCGGCTCAACTTCATGGTCACGAAACTCCGGCGGATGTGGCTGCCGTGTCATTGCATGTGCGTACGGTTATCAAAGCGGTCGCTGCCGGCACTGTCGATGCAACTCGTGCCAATGATTTTGGTACGAAGATGGTGTTGGTGGATGCGCCCGAGCCTGGCTCTGGTGCAGTTTTTGACTGGAAGATGGCGGCTGAGTTGCCAGAAGGTCTTCACATTCTTTTGGCCGGCGGTTTGACCCCAGAAAATGTTGCGAATGGGATATCTATTGTGCGGCCCTGGGGAGTGGACGTCAGTAGTGGTGTTGAGTTAGGTCCCGGACGCAAAGATCCCATTTTGATGAAGCGTTTTATAGAGAATGCGAAGGCGGCGGCGCCCAAGGAATATAACGGTGGTGGTTTTGTGCCGTATGACTGGCGTGACGAATGACATGTCCCGCCAATTGGTGATGTGAATTCAACAATTTCGTGGTGGAATAAGAAGATGTCAATTCTGCAGACCCCAGGTTCCGACGGCCGCTTCGGCGAGTTTGGGGGCCGCTTTGTTCCCGAGACTTTGGTCCCAGCATGTCAAGAATTGGAAGCGGCATTTGAAGACGCATGGAATGATCCGATTTTTCGTGCTGACCTAGACCAATTGTTACGTGAATACGCGGGACGGCCGAGCATGATCACTGAGTGTCACAACTTGAGTGAGCAATTAGGTATTCGACTGATCTTGAAGCGTGAGGATCTGAATCACACCGGATCACACAAGATCAATAACGTTCTCGGCCAAGTGTTGTTGGCAAAGCGTATGGGTAAGAAAAGAATCGTCGCTGAGACTGGTGCTGGTCAACACGGTGTTGCGTCGGCGACAGCTGCGGCACTGCTTGGTCTTGAGTGCAAGGTGTACATGGGCGAGGTTGACGTTGCTCGCCAGGAATTGAATGTATTCCGCATGCGTTTGTTGGGCTCTGAAGTTGAGGCTGTTACCTCTGGAAGCAGAACCCTGAAGGATGCAGTAAACGAAGCAATGCGCGACTGGGTGGCTTCTGTCGAAACGACTCACTATTGCCTTGGATCTGTCATGGGGCCTCATCCGTACCCGTACATGGTTCGCCAGTTTCATCGTGTAATTGGCGACGAAGCCTTCGTACAAACACAGGAACTTCTTGGCACTACTCCTGACTTCGTTGTCGCATGTGTAGGCGGTGGATCCAATGCAATGGGAATCTTCTCAGGGTTTGTTGACACTCCTGCTCGTCTAATTGGCGTGGAACCAGCCGGTGGTGCCGCAGTGTCTCGTGGTCAACCAGGTGTCGTACATGGTATGAAGAGCTTCCTTATGCAAGATGAGTGCGGTCAAGTCGCAGAGGCTCACAGCATCTCGGCCGGACTCGATTACCCCGGTGTCGGCCCTGAACATTCGTATCTCGCATCTATTGGTCGTGCTGAATATCCGACCGTTACAGACGACGAGGTCATCGCTGGATTCCAATTGATGGCGCGAGCAGAGGGAATCATTCCTGCTCTCGAATGTGCACATGCAATGGCATGGATCAGTCGCGAAGCAAAGAACATGCAAGGAAAGACTGTGCTGATGAATTTGTCTGGTCGCGGTGATAAGGATGTTGGTCAAATGATGTCGATCTTGAAAGATCTCACGTGACCGGTCGGCTTGAAGCCACTCTGCGCGCCCGAATTGATAATGGTGGCAAATGTCTTGTCCCATACATCACAGGCGGTTACCCGGGCTGGGTTGATGCCGTTCGGGCATGCGCAGCCAATGGTGCAGATGCAATAGAAATTGGAATCCCTTTTTCTGATCCCGTAATGGATGGTCCGGTAATTCAAAAGGCTTCGCAAATTGCATTGGAAGCGGGCGCTACTCCTGTTTCAATTTTCCAAGACATCCGCACGCTTGATGTAGGTGTGCCCTTGGCGGTCATGTGTTACTACAACACGGTGTTTCATGCAGGGCATGAACGTTTCGCTAACGACCTTGTTGCCGCCGGAGTCTCGGCAGCAATCGTTCCGGACTTACCACTCGAAGAAGCAGGGGATTGGTGTGCGGCAGCTGATGCAGCTGGAATTGAAACTGTGATGCTTGCTGCGCCTACAGCCCCTGATAATCGGCTTCCCCGTGTTGCAGAGCGTGCGCGCGGTTTCGTGTACTCCGTTGGCCTACTCGGAGTCACGGGAGAACGTGCGGAGTTGGCATTAACGGCAACTGTTCTTGCGGCCCGGGTAAAGAAGATTACGAAGAAGCCAGTGCTTATCGGTGTTGGTATTTCCAATGCAGCGCAAGCTGTTGAAGCGAGTCGCGTCGCTGATGGCGTCATCATGGGTGCATCAGTTGTTAATCGCATGATCGAAGGCGGCGCAGAGGCTGTCGGGTTGTTCGTAGCGGAAGTTCGCAGTGCGCTAGATGGTGCTTCTTGGTGAATATCTTCGGCGAAGGCATCTGCGAGTTGTGTCAAGCAGCCAAAATGTCCGAATGGTTTTACGAAGATGACGAATGCTGGATAGCCGAATGCGAGAGTTGCTCGGTGCCAATGGTGGTGTGGCGTGAACACAATGCCTTCCCTGGTGAGGATGTGAAGGCCCGCCTTCACGAGAGATTGTCAGAGATTGTTGCTGAGTTCTTTACGTTCGAAATGCGCATTGATGACGACATGCGCACCATCCCAGATCATTATCACGCCCATGCTCGACCAAAAAAAGGATTCTTTGGCCACGGAATGCGCAAACCTGTCTAGTGAAAGAACTACCGTTACAACATGCTGTCTGACGGATCCAAAGCACCGAAGATTGAACTGCTTGATCAGAACGGAAAGAAGTTCTCGCTCGCTTCATTAGGCAAGAAGAAGGTTCTTGTGTTCTTTTACCCGAAGGCCGACACGCCTGGTTGCACAACACAGTCATGTGGTCTGCGCGACATCAAGGACGATATAGGCCGCACCATGATTGTTGGAATCAGTCCAGACAAGCCAGAGAAGCAAAAGAAGTTTGACGATAAGTACGAATTAGGTTTCACACTTTTGGCAGATACTGAACATGTTGTTGCTGAAGCCTTTGATGTGTGGAAGGAGAAGTCAATGTACGGAAAGAAATACATGGGGATCGTTCGCTCCGCTTTTCTGATTCAAGAGGGAGTCGTTCTCAACGCGTGGTACAAGATTTCACCGGCTGATACTCCTGCCAATCTTCTGAAGGCACTGAAGAAATGACATCTTTTCCGTTACCAATTGATGTGTTGCCGCACAGGCCACCATTTCTCTTTATCGACCGTGTCACATCTCTAGATGTGGGTGTGACCGCAATAGGGCATTGGAAACTGACAGGGGACGAATGGTTTTTCCCAGGACATTTCCCTGGTCGTCCCACACTGCCCGGAGTCTTGATGTGTGAAGCGATCGCACAGTTGGGTGCGTACGCGTTGTTGACAGACCCCGTGCATCAGTCAAAACTTCCGTTATTCGGTGGACTAGATAATGCTCGTTTCCGACGCCAAGTTGGCCCCGGTGATGAGTTGGAACTTCAAGCAACGTTGGGTCACATCAGTGCACGCGGTGGCAAAGGCTCTGGCCGGGCTTTGTTGAACGGAAAGGTGGCATGCGAATGCGACCTGATGTTCGTCCTTGTTGATCGGTAAGTCCATGAGACGGATGCCTGTCGCTCCGGAACCTTTACAAGTAGGTGCATACGTTGTTCGCAAGTATGAGGTATCTGACGCACAAGCGTTAGTTGATGCTGTCACTGCAAGTTGCGAACACCTACGGCCGTGGATGCCCTGGATCAAATTCGAACCGCAATCTGTTGCCCAGCGGGAAGCGCTAATCAATACATGGAACGAAGCATGGAATGATCACCGCGAATTTGTAATGGGAATCTTTATTGGGGACCGAGTGGTTGGCGGAACGGGGCTTCACCTGCGCGGAGACGACAACACGATTGATATCGGTTATTGGTTGCATGTTGACTTCGTTGGTAAAGGTATTGCAACTGAAGTTTCACGACAGTTGACGAAGACTGCGTTTGCTATGTGGCCGGAAATAGACACCGTGGTGATAATTCATGACGAAGCCAATATTGCGTCCGGAAATGTTCCGTTCCGCTTGGGATTCAAACACGTACTAACTGGGAATAGAGACCCTGAAGCTGCTGGTGAAAGCGGCGTGATGTTTCGCTGGGAAAAGAAACGAACGGACTAGTTATTCGGGTGGGCCAATAATGACGGAGCCGTTATGGCCACCGAAACCAAAGTTGTTAGAGATGGCGGGTCCAGGAACCCACGCACGAGCAGCACCCATCACCAAGTCAATGCTCATTGACGGATCAAGCTCTGTTGTGCCGGCTGTTGGTGGTATCAGTTTGTGCTGCATAGAAAGAACTACTTGAGCTGCTTCTAGAGCGCCCGCAGCTCCGAGAGCGTGGCCAGTGACACCCTTGCCGCTGGTTACAGCAACGCCACGTGCGCCGAAGACATGAGTCATTGCGGCAGCTTCAGCTGCATCGTTAAGTGGTGTAGAAGTTCCATGTGCATTAACAAGTTTTACATCGCTAGCTGAAATGCCTGCGTCGTCAAGTGCGAGATTCATGCACGCAATGGCGCCGGTTCCGCCAGGTGCGGGTGCTGTGATGTGATGAGCATCGGCGTTGCTTGCAGAGCCCAAGATTTCACCAAGGATTGTGGCACCACGAGCAACTGCAAGGTCGTAGCGCTCGAGAATGAACACTGCAGCACCTTCGCCCATGACGAAACCATCACGAGTTGTGTCGAACGGCTTAGATGCGCCAGTCGAAGATAGGGCAGTCATATTGCCGAAGCCAGCGAGAGATGTGAGTGTTGCGGCACATTCTGAACCCCCTGTTGCGACTGCGTCACAACGACCCCAGGCAATCAAGCGCGCCGCATAACCAATGGCATGTGTGCCTGCAGCACATGCAGTACAAATTGTCTCGTTCGGGCCCTGTAGTCCGTACTTCATTGAAATGGCTGCACCCGAAGCATTGGCCATCATCATTGGTACAAGAAACGGCGACACGCGACGTTCGCCCTTTTCGACACGAACAATGACTTGTTCTTCAAGTGTGTGGAGGCCGCCGATACCGGTTGCAAAGATGGTGCCGAAACGTGATGGATCAACGTTCAGAGTTCCGGCTTGTTCGAAAGCTTCGGCTGCGGCGGCGAGAGCTAACTGCTCGACGCGGTCAGCGCGGCGGGCTTCCTTTGGGGAATCGAAATACGGCTGTGGGTCCCAGTCTGTTATCTCAAGGGATCGGGAATTGGTGATTCCTGGCCCCATGAGACCATTCCAATACGCTTCTTTTCCGATTCCGCACGGAGCTACGACTCCGAGACCGGTGATGGCAACGCGATGTCCGACGCCCTTCATGGTGTGGGAAATCTTTGGTTAGAGCTTGCCGACGATGACGTCGAACGCTTGACCAACAGTTTTTACCTCTGCGAGGTCTTCTTCAGGCACTTCAATGCCGAATTCTTCTTCAAGCGCCATGACTAGTTCAACGACGTCGAGTGAGTCTGCATCAAGGTCGTCTGCGAAATTAGCTGTTGGGACAACTTGTGATGCGTCGACTGAAAGGGTCTCTACTGCGCACTTGACAAAGCGGCTAAATAGTTCTTGATCCATGGGGTGTTTCTCCTTGTTAGGTGGTCTAGTTTCTCACAAAGTGTGCTGTGAGCCAGCCATTAGAAATTCTGGCTTGGCCTTTGGGGGTTAATGGCCCATTCCGAGACCGCCATCAACAGGGAGAATGGCCCCAGTGATATAGGCAGCAT
The DNA here is from genome assembly GCA_044341035.1 of Ilumatobacteraceae bacterium. GTDB lineage: Bacteria > Actinomycetota > Acidimicrobiia > Acidimicrobiales > Ilumatobacteraceae > UBA2093. Next base: position 39,722 of record JBIISL010000001.1, read on the forward strand.
CGGGGCCAGCGAGAAACACAACTGCTCCTGCAATTTCGTCGGGTGACGCCATTCGGGCGAGTGGTACCGCGCTAGTGAGTTGGTCGAGTCTGTCCTGGCCAAGACTTGCGGTCATATCTGTTTCAACAGGACCAGGTGCAACAACATTGACAGTGATGCTGCGAGAACCAAGTTCTCTTGCGAGGGAACGCGCGAACCCTACGAGGCCAGCTTTGGAAGCCGCATAGTTTGCTTGTCCGGCAGAACCGAGCATGCCGACAACGGATGACATAAGAATGATGCGACCTTTTCGTGCGCGCAACATGCCTTGAGTTGCTCGTTTAACAACACGAAATGTGCCGGTGAGGTTTGCGTCAATAACACTTGAGAAGTCAGTTTCGCTCATTCGCAACAACAAAGTGTCTTTCGTTACGCCCGCATTTGAGACAAGAACCTCCACTGGTCCGAAGTGTTCTTCAATAGCTGCGAAGGCTGCGTCTACTTGAGAGGTGTCAGTGATGTCGCACTTAACTCCAAAGAACTGCGATGGCGGAGGAGTCGTGTTGTATGTAATGGCTACTTTGTCGCCCAAAGCAGCGAAACGCTCGGCACATGCAAGCCCAATGCCGCGTGATCCACCAGTGATTAAAACAACTCTGCTCATTGTGCATTCCATCGTACGACAGCACTAGCTGCGGTCATGCCGGCACCAAAGCCAACCATGAGAACAAGGTCGCCATCTTTGGCCTTCACTTGTCCGAAATCACCAAATAGTGCAAGGGGGATTGACGCTGAGGAAGTATTGCCAGTTTCTTGAACAACGACTGCCACCTTCTCCATAGGAACCCCTAGCTTGTCGCAAGCTGAAGTGATGATACGAATATTCGCTTGGTGTGGGACAACAACATTTAGTTGATCTGCAGTTACACCAGCTGCGGACATTGATTTTTGAGCGCTGTCAACCATGATTCGAACGGCACGACGAAACACTTCTTTTCCGTCCATTTTAACAAAGCCGCCAATTTCGCTGAAGAGAATCTCTTCGGCACTTCCATCGGCATCAAGGTCCCACCCGAGCAATTGTCCATGTCCTGTTGTGCGTTCAAGGACCGCTGCTCCTGAACCATCTGCAAACAGAATTGCGGTATTGCGATCAGTCCAATCAACGATCCGAGACAAGCTGTCAGTGCCGATGACGAGAATGCGTTGCGAACCCATTGCAATAAGTCCGTGAGCCGCAATCATGGCGTACACAAAACCTGAACAGGCAGCGTTGACATCGAAAGCCCCACACCGCAAACCAAGTGCATGTTGCACGGTTGCTGACGTAGCTGGAACCGTACGATCAGGAGTTGTTGTTGCCAGAACGAGAGCGTCAATTGATAGTGGGTCTATTCCGGCCATCTCAATTGCTGCGCGGCCACTTGCGATGCTCATCTCGGCAGTTGATCCGCCAATGTGCCTGCGATGAATCCCTGTTCTTTCACGAATCCATTCGTCATTTGTGTCCATGGTTTTTGAAAGGTCATCATTGGTGACTATGGTGTGACCAAGTGATGTTCCCCAGCCGATAAAGCGTGCACCGCGAACATTGTCAGGTATCTGAGGCATGTTTTCCTATAGGTCTTTCCGAAGTTACTTTGTTCGCAACCATGCAATGGGCTGGCGTGATGTGACACGTTCGCCTTCAACTGCGATGTAACTCTGAACGATGCCTGCAAATGCTGAGCGAACTTCAGTTTCTCCTACATGACCAATGATTTGTCCGACCTCTATTGACATGCCGTTTGCTATTCCGCCTATCGGCGTGAATACTCCGGCAGATGGACTTACCACCAAGCGTTCAATGGCGAAAAGATGCTCGCCTTCATGCTGGCCTGCAGCCAATGGGGCAGAAGCGTCCACCCATTCAATGAGTTTGTCTAGTTCGTCGGGAGTAGCAACGCTAATAGTTCGCGCTGATTGAACAGTTCGTTTGGCCATGCCCGTAAGAACGCCGCCTGGTCCCAATTCCACAAAACCGGTAACGCCGGCTTCGGCGAGTGTGAGAAGACAATGTTTCCAGCGAACCGGATTCGACAGCTGAGCCGACAGTAGTGACGACCATTCTTCCCCTGTTGCGTGCATGAGGGCGTCAACATTAGAGACAACTGGTACTTCTGTATCGCGAGGATCTGCTGCAGCAATAGCAATCCGTAAACGATCTCGTGCCGCTGTCATGAAAGGCGTGTGAAAAGCTCCGGCTACCTGAAGCGGCATCACCTTTTTTGCGCCGAGTTCTTTAGCTACTGCTCCGGCTGCAGCAACTCCGGCAGGTGAACCAGCAATAACTACCTGACCCGGTGCATTGAAGTTCGCAACCCACACATCGCTGTCGGCGCGTCTGCACGCAACCTCTACGAGGTCGTCATCGAGACCAAGGATTGCTGCCATCGTGCCTGGCGAAGCTTGACCAGCTTCGTGCATTGCATCGGCACGTTCCACAACTAAGCGAACGCCATCTTCGAATGACAATGCTCCTGTAGCTGTGAGAGCGGTGTATTCGCCCAAACTGTGACCAGCACAAAAACTTGGTTCAATTCCGAGTCGTTCAACTGCATCAAGAACCATCAGGCTTGACACGAATGTGGTGAGCTGTGCATTTCGAGTGTCGCGCAAGGTTTCGGCATCAGCATCGAGGAGCAATGAAGCTACATCGCGACCTGAAACGTCGGAAGCTTCATCAACCAACTCCCAACTCTCGTTGTCAATCCAAGGTCGACCCATTCCGGGGCGTTGCGACCCTTGACCGGGAAATGTAAAGGCAAGCACTTGGAAAACCTTAGACGGCGTATCGCTCGTGAAGCGTGCTCCTGCTCAGTATGGCTCTTGAGTCATGTGGCGGTACCATGGTTGACCCTGGCCCGAGTGGCGGAATGGCAGACGCGACGGACTCAAAATCCGTTGCTCGAAAGGGCGTGTGGGTTCGAGTCCCACCTCGGGCACCCAGGAAATCCATACACTGTTGGTGTATGGGACATCGACTAATACAAAGGCGTTTGTCTCAGGTGTCGGCTCGAATGCGAGAACTCACTGAAGAGCTCCGTGTTGTCGAAGACCAGATGAGTCATATTGTCGATGAAGCTGACGAAAAGTCACTTCGTGCTCTCGTCTCTGAAACCCCGTCCGCGGCTTTTGAGTACCGCGATGCGAAGAAGCACGCTGATGTTATTCAGCGTCATCATCAGCAGATAATCGCTGAACTAGCTGATCTTGATCGTCGGATGAATAGTCTTCTAGACCGTATGAAGGAGCCGAGCGCATGAGCATTCGTGTAGTCATTGCTGAGGACGAGGCCATCATTCGTCTTGACCTAAAAGAGACTCTTGAAGAAGAGGGCTACGAAGTTGTCGGCGAAACTGGTCGAGGCGATAAAGCTGTCGACCTAGTGAGAGAACTTCGGCCTGATTTGGCCATCCTTGATATCAAGATGCCCGGCATGGACGGTATTGAAGCTGCTCGTTTGATAACGAAGGATCGAATCTGTGGCGTTTTAGTTTTAACGGCATTTAGCCAACGTGAAGTTATTGAACAGGCGCGTGATGCTGGTGCTCTGGCTTACCTCGTGAAGCCATTCCAGAAGACAGATCTTGTGCCAGCAATTGAAGTTGCAATTGCACGTTTCCGCGAAATGCAGGCTTTGAATGGCGAAGTTGATGCGTTGGAAGAACAGTTGGAAGCTCGCAAGTCAATTGATCGCGCTAAAGGCATTCTGATTGATCAGTGCTCAATGTCTGAAGCTGATGCGTACGGTTTTATCCAACGTGGAGCCATGAATCATCGTGCAACTATGAAGGCAGTAGCTGACATGGTTATTGCCGGCACTTTACGACCCGAATAAATGTGAGTCCTTTCCTATGTTGATCATGGCCCTCGACGGCAATTCATTGGCTTACCGTGCGTTTTATGCGTTGCCGGAAGACATGGCCAATGCAAGTGGTCAAGTTACTAACGCGGTGTACGGCTTCACCACGATGCTTCTGACATTGATGCGTGATCATAAGCCTGATGGTGTAGTCGTGGTTTTTGACAGGCCCGAGCCGACCTTTAGGCACGAAGCTATTCCTGAGTACAAAGCGCAGCGTGAAAAAGCTCCGGACGTTTTGATTCAGCAATTAGGAATGATTCGCGAGTTGCTTGATGTGCTCGGTGTTGTGTGGTGGGAAAAGGCTGGCTTCGAAGGTGATGACCTAATTGCCACGGTTGCCGAACATGCCGAGCAAGCAGGACACGATCTCATTGTTGTTACCGGCGACCGTGATAGCTATCAATTGGTTCGTGACCCTCATATTCGTGTGCTGTACAACAAACGAGGCGTTAGTGATTACGCGTTGTATAACGAGGCTGGGATTCTTGAGCGAACCGGGGTGACGCCGGCGCAATACGCCGACTACGCAGCATTACGCGGTGATCCGAGCGACAACTTGGCGGGAATACCAGGGGTGGGAGAAAAGATCGCAGCAAAGTTGATTAATCAGTATGGCGATATCGACGCTGTTCTTGCAGCTGCTGAAGCTCAGACTCCTAAATTGAAAGCCGGGCTACTTGAACATGGTGAACGTGTAAAGCGCAATGCCTTGATGATGATTTTGCGCCGTGATGTTCCACTCGAAATAAATCTGACTGAGTTATCACCGCATCCAGACCTTGCTGGAGCTGCGCGCATGTTTGAGCTCCTGGAATTCAAAACGATGGCAAAGCGACTGGCGGATGTAACTAAGTCGTTGAGCTGGGACACGCGGGGAGAAGCTGCACCCGTAATTCCGGGTGTTGTAATGCCAGACTCGAATGAAGCTCTTGGTCCAGTTGTGGTTGCAGCTTCGGCCAGTGAGGTCGTAAGCGCTTTGAAGACGTTGCAGTCGTTCGTTATTGCTGCGCACTTTGATGGTGAGCCGGGCCGTTCTGCGATTGCAGGGTTGGCTGTTGTGACTGACAAGGCCGCTGGTGCCGTGATGTACATCTCGCGTGGACTGCTTTTTGATGCGGACGTATTGAAAGCGCTCAACTCCGGAACACCAATTGTGTGTCACGATGCGAAGCCGCTCATGCGGGCAATGCTTAATGATTCGGTGGACCTTCTTCATTTGTCTCTTGACACGGCAATTGCTTCGTACCTTGTCAACCCTTCGCGTTCGAGTTACTCACTAGCTGCAGTTTCGATTGATGTGTTAGGCCGTGAGCCCACAAGCTCGTCTGAATCGGACGGGCAGTTTGATTTTGGTGGTGCAGATGATTCGGTAAGGGCTTGCTCAGAAGAGGCGTTCTTTACTTCTTTGATAGCGCCGATAATCACACAGCAGCTGGAATCAATACACAACGAGTCTTTGTATGCGGATATCGAGAATCCGCTAGTGCGCGTTCTTGCAAAGATGGAGCACGTAGGGATTGCGGTAGACCGAAAAGAATTGGAAAGCATTCGTGATCGCCTAACTGCTGAAACGGTGGAACTCACCCAGTTGTTGCATGGCATAGCTGGAAAAACCTTTAATCTGAACTCACCCACGCAATTACGCGAAATTTTGTACACCGAACATGGTCTTTCTCCAGGGAAGAAGACCAAGACCGGGTTCAGTACTGATGCCGCGACCTTGGAAAAGATTCGTGACCAGTGGCCAGAATTTATTGATCCGTTGCTTCGGTATCGAGAGGTAGAAAAGCTTCGTTCAACGTACGGCGAAGGACTTCTTGGGGAAGTTGCTGCAGATAGTCGTATTCACGCCACGTTTAATCAGACCGTGGCACGAACTGGCCGACTCAGCAGTGACAAGCCGAACTTGCACAACATTCCAGTGCGAACTGATGAAGGGCGAGTGTTTCGTACAGCCTTTGTCGCCAAAGAGGGAAGTTCGCTTCTTGTCGCGGACTACAACCAAATCGAACTGCGTTGTATTGCTCATTTGGCTAACGACCCTGGACTTGTCGGTGCATTTGCGGCAGGACAAGATATTCACCAGGCAACGGCAGCGCGTGTATTTGGCGTGCGCTCTGAAGACGTCACCCATGATCAACGTTCAAAAGCAAAGATGGTTTCATACGGTCTCGCATATGGCATGGAGGCGTACGGTCTAAGTCAGCGCCTAGCTATTGGTGTTGAAGAAGCGTCAGGAATTCTGAATGCCTACTTTGCGGCGTTTCCGAATGTGAAGCAGTACATGGATGACGCGATTCATACGGCACGTCAAACTGGGTACACGGAAACATTGTTCGGTCGTCGGCGTCAGATACCAGAGTTGTTGAGCGATAATTTCCGGGTTCGCCAGGCCGGCGAACGCCAAGCAATGAACGCGGCCATTCAAGGTTTAGCTGCTGACATCTTCAAAATTGCACTGGTCCGAATAGACAAGCTTCTTGAAGAAGGTTCTTTTCAATCGCGAATAGTTTTGCAAGTTCATGACGAAGTAATCGTTGAAGTCGTTGAAAATGAACGTGACGTCGTTGGCCCACTTGTTCTTGACACAATGCGCGGCGCAGCAGACCTCAGCGTTCCGTTCGAAGTGCACGCTGCGTGGGGCGCTACGTGGGCTGCGGCAAAGGGTTGATTTTGCTCTATGCCTAACGAAGCGATTGGGGAGCATTGGTTCGAACCATTGGCCGACCATATGGGTTCTGCATACTTGCGGTACTCATTCACTAAGGGAACTGTCAATGAGGTCGACTCCATTGTTCGGCTGTTAAACCTTCGACCCGGTGATCGTGTGCTGGATGTCGGTTGCGGTCCGGGTCGTCATGCACATGAGTTGGCTCGTCGCGGAATACCCGTCCACGGAATAGACATCAGCCAAACGTTCATTGATTTGGCTAGCGCACAAGAAATTGATGGCTTGTCTTTCGAACGCATGGATGCACGATCCCTGACGTTCGACGGCGAATTCGACGCTGTGATTTGTTTGTGTCAGGGGGCATTCGGTCTTATGACGGCTGGTGGTCACGACATTGAGGTCTTGACTGGCATCCGACGTGCTCTCAAGCCGACCGGAGCCTTGGCGCTTTCTGCCTTCAATGCCTATTTCGCGGTGAAGTATTTCGAGCGTGCCGACTTTGATGCTGACCTCGGGGTCACCCATGAACGGACTGAAGTTCGCAATCAGGACGGTGATGTGCTGGAAGCCGACCTGTGGACTGGCTGCTACACGCCCCGTGAACTGCGGTTAATGCTGGAGAAAGCCGGGATGAACGTTCGGGACATCTTCAGTGTCGACCCTGGTTCCTACGGCGAAGCGGCTCCGTCCTTGGAGACTTCGGAGTATCTGGTGATAGCGTTTCCTTCGTCTTCCAAACCGGAAGGTGCTTGCTAACACAAGCTCACCGATACTTCTACTTATCCTTTTCGAAAGATCAATTCCTTGTCCGATACCAATCTTACTTCCGCAGCCATGGGCACCTTTGATGCGGAAAACAACTACACACCTCGCCAAATCACAGAACGTGATATTCCAAGTTTTGCCGAAGCCATTGAAGACACAATGGTTCAACTTAAAGATGGGCAGCTTGTTACCGGGATAGTTGTCAAGATTGATCGCGACGGAGTGTTGCTAGATGTTGGTTACAAGACCGAAGGTGTCATCCCGACTCGCGAACTGGCGATCAAGAATGATGTCAACCCTCATGATGTTGTAAAGCTCGGCGAAAGCATTGAAGCTCTCATTTTGACTCTTGAAGACAAAGAAGGTCGCCTTGTACTTTCCAAGAAGCGCGCTCAGTATGAAAAAGCATGGGCCGACATTGAGAAGAAGAAGGAAGAAGACGGAGTCGTTCACGGAACCGTTATTGAAGTTGTCAAGGGTGGACTTATTGTCGACATCGGACTTCGTGGTTTCTTGCCTGCGTCACTTGTAGAACTTCGTCGCGTGCGCGACCTTGCTCCGTACATGGGTCAGCCTATTGATGCAAAGATCATCGAACTTGATCGCAACCGCAACAACGTGGTTCTGTCGCGTCGTGCTTTCCTTGAAGAGAATCAGAAAGAAACTCGCGATGACTTCTTGACAAATCTCAAGCCTGGTGAGATTCGCACCGGAAAGATTTCTTCTGTTGTCGCCTTTGGTGCCTTCGTAGACCTTGGTGGTATGGATGGTCTCATCCACGTTTCAGAACTTTCGTGGAAGCATGTGGAACACCCATCTCAAGTCGTCAACATTGGCGACGAAGTAACTGTTCAAGTTTTGGAAGTAGATTTCAGCCGCGAGCGCATCAGCTTGTCCCTCAAGGCAACACAGCAAGATCCTTGGCAGGAATTTGCTGGAAGTCATGAGATTGGACAACTTGTTTACGGACGTATCACCAAGCTCGTTCCATTCGGTGCTTTCGTTCAGGTTGGTGACGGCATTGAAGGCCTCGTACACATTTCTGAATTGTCAGCACACCATGTTGAGTCTGCTGAACAAGTCGTAACTCCAGGTGAAGAATTGTGGGTCAAGATCATTGATCTCGATCTCGCTCGTCGTCGTATCTCTATCTCTGTCAAGCAAGCTGCTGAAGGTGGCGAACTTGCTGCTGAATACCAGGGCCAGTTCGAAGTTGACGAAAACGGCAACTGGATTGGTGGCGATGACACCGAGCGTGAAGCTGCATGGGCTGAGTACTACAAGGAATATGGCCAGCCAGGCGAAGAGGGTGCAGTCGCTGCAGCCGATGCACCTGCAGCAGAGCCTGCTGCTGAAGCAGTAGCTGCTCCTGAGGCTGACTAGGAAACTTCTTCGGTCACATCATGATTCTGATTGGCCTTACCGGCGGAATTGGATCTGGAAAATCAACAGTGTCAGCACTGCTGGCTGCTCGTGGTGCCGTAATAATTGACGCCGACGCGATAGCCCGTGAACTTCAAGCACCAGGTGCACCTTTACTATCTCTGCTTGCGGAGAAGTTCGGCTCTTCAATCATCGATGCAAATGGAGCACTTGATCGCGCAGCCTTGGCCTCTATTGCCTTCTCTGATCCTGAAGCCCTGAAAGATCTCAACAAGATTGTGCATCCAGCAATTGCTAAGGAAATGGATGCGCGCCTGACTGCTCAGCGGTCAACAGACAATGTTGTGATTTTGGATATTCCACTTCTCGCTGAGAATCCGCGTGCTGGATTAAGCGGAGTGGTGGTTGTTGATATTCCGGTGGATCTTGCGGTCTCACGTTTGGTTGAATTCAGATCCATGGCTGAAGAAGATGCGAAGGCTCGTATTGCTAAACAGGCAACGCGAGAAGAACGTCGGGCGATTGCTGACAAAGTAATTGATAATTCGGGCGGTATGACCGCCTTGAGCGACCAAGTAGAAGAAGTGTGGCAATGGGCCATCGCTTTGCCACCAGCTGCTGATGATGCAGGAGAGCGCGTACCTGCCTCGTAACACGCGGGAAGTACGATTCTTTTGTGCCAGATTTTCAGGTTGTTTCCGCTTTTCAGCCCGCCGGAGACCAACCAAAGGCGATCGCCGGCCTAACTGAGGGCGTCAATGCCGGCGACAGATTTCAAACACTGCTCGGAATCACCGGTTCGGGAAAGTCCGCAACGATTGCTTGGACTATTGAGGCCACCCAAAGACCAACATTGATACTTGCTCCAAACAAGAGTTTGGCGGCACAGTTAGCACAGGAAATGCGAGAGTTTTTTCCGCATAACCGTGTTGAGTTCTTCGTTAGTTACTACGACTATTACCAACCTGAGGCCTACATTCCGTCAAGTGACACTTTCATTGAAAAGGATTCGTCCATCAACGACGAGATTGATCGATTGCGTCATTCGGCGACCGCAGCATTGCTAACTCGCAGAGACACCATTGTTGTTGCCAGCGTTTCTTGTATTTACGGAATGGGAGACCCCGAGGAATACCGCGGGCAACTGCTTGAGCTTCATGTGGGTGTTGATTACGACCAACGAAGCATGTTGAGGCGACTAGTCGACTTGCAGTACGGGCGAAACGACATGACACTTGGCCGTGGCAATTTCAGGGTGCGCGGCGACACTGTGGAAGTGCATGCTGCCTATGAAGAGTCAGTTGCTCGAATTGAGATGTTTGGCGACACCATCGACAGGATCACAATGATTGACCCACTTACGGGTGAAACATTGTCTGAGCCGAGCGAGATAGTTATCTTCCCGGCTACTCACTACGTGACAGGTGATGCGCGAATGCGTCGGGCCGTGTTGGGCATTGAAAAGGAACTGCAAGAGCAGCTTGCAATGTTTGAATCCCAAGGAAAGCTGTTAGAGGCGCAGAGGCTACGTATGCGCACAAGCTACGACCTTGAAATGATGCAGGAGATGGGATATTGCAATGGCATCGAGAACTACTCAATGCATATTGACGATCGCCAGCCTGGGGAGCCTCCGTTCACTCTGCTTGATTATTTTCCAAAGGACTACTTGCTAATCATCGACGAAAGTCATGTAGCTATTCCGCAGTTACACGCCCAATACGCCGGCGACCGTAGCCGTAAGAACACACTTGTTGAACACGGTTTTCGTTTACCGAGTGCGCGCGACAATAGGCCTTTGCAATTTGAAGAGACCATGGAGCGAATCAATCAGTGCATCTTCATGTCAGCAACGCCTGCTCCGTTTGAACTGAACCACAGCGACCGCGTGGTCGACCAAATTGTGCGACCAACAGGTCTTGTTGACCCAGAGGTAATAGTTCGACCGACGAAGGGGCAGATTGACGACCTCATCGAGATGGTTCGTGGACGTATCGAGAATGGTGACCGTATTCTCGTGACTACGTTGACAAAGAAGATGTCAGAAGATCTGACTGATTACCTTCTTGAGCAAGGTCTCAGGGTGCGGTACCTGCACTCCAACATTGACACCATGCAACGAATCGAGATTCTTCGTTCACTTCGCCTTGGCGAGTTTGATGTATTGATTGGTATCAACTTGTTACGAGAAGGTCTCGACCTTCCTGAGGTGTCGCTTGTTGCAATTCTGGATGCCGATAAGGAAGGGTTCCTTCGTAGTGAGACGGCGCTGATCCAGATGATTGGTCGAGCTGCTCGAAACGTATCGGGCCAAGTAATCATGTATGCAGACAAGATCACGCCCTCGATGGAGCGTGCGATTGGTGAGACTAAACGCCGTCGTGAGACTCAAATCGCCTACAACCTTGAACATGGGATTGAGCCGAAAACCATTCGTAAGGCTGTCGGTGACATTTTGTCCTTCCTTAACGGGTTTGGCGAGGACTCGGCCTTGCCTGGAAAAGGCGGACGCCGTCAGCATGAACGCGACAAAGTTAAGCATGATCTGAAATCACTTCCTCAACAAGAATTGGGCCGTCTGATCCAGACGTTGGAAGAGGAGATGCACGAGGCCGCAACCGACCTTAAATTTGAATACGCGGCTCGATTGCGAGACGAAATAAATGATTTACGTCGTGAACTTCGTGACGCACGATAGGCGTTCGGTAGCCTTTATATATGGCTGACCAAATAGTCGTGCGCGGAGCTCGCGAGCACAATCTCAAGAACGTCAGCATTGAATTGCCTCGTGACAAACTCATCGTTTTTACCGGGTTGTCGGGCAGCGGTAAGAGCTCTCTTGCCTTTGACACAATTTATGCAGAGGGCCAACGTCGTTATGTGGAGAGTCTTTCTGCGTATGCGCGCCAGTTCCTTGGTCAGATGGATAAGCCCGACGTCGACCTTATTGAGGGTTTGTCTCCGGCAATCTCTATTGACCAGAAATCAGCTAGTCGTAACCCGCGCTCTACTGTCGGCACCATTACCGAGATTTATGATTATCTGCGTTTGCTGTACGCACGTATTGGTATTCAACATTGTCCGAACGACGGAACTCGGCTAGAGCGCCAAACACCGCAACAAATTGTTGACCGAATAATGACTCTTGAAGAGGGAACCCGCTTTCAAGTGCTGGCTCCAGTTGTCCGCGGACGCAAGGGCGAATATGACACTCTCTTGTCTGAGTTGGCTGGTCAGGGCTATGTGCGAGCCCGTATCGACGGCGAGGTGCGCGATATCGCCGAGTTTTTGGCTTCGGGTGAAAAGTTGGCACGGTACGAGAACCATTCGATTGACATCATTGTTGACCGTCTCGTTCGGCGTGACGACATTACGCGTCGCTTAACAGACTCTCTTGAAACAGCGCTTCGTCTGGCAGATGGTGTTGCCGGAGTAGAGCTTGTTGCCAAGGGTGATGAAGAGGGTGAGATTCTCACTTTTAGCCAGCACGTTGGTTGTCCAAAATGTGGGGCCAGTTATGACGAACCTGCACCTCGAAACTTTTCTTTCAACTCACCATTTGGTGCATGTGAAAATTGCGAAGGACTCGGCACGAAGTTTGAAGTTGACCCTGATCTGGTAATTCCAGACATGTCAATGTCGCTGCGTGAAGGAGCCCTGTCTCCATGGCGCACTGCTCATACCCAATATTTCCATCGCATGCTGGTGTCATTAGCTGAGCAAGAAGATATTGATCTTGACAAGCCTTTCTCAAAATTGTCGGCGAAAAGCCAGAAGTTGGTGTTGCACGGCAAAACCGGCGCAATGCAAGTGAAGTACAAGAATCGGTTCGGAAAAGTTCGACAATTCAGTACCTCGTACGAGGGCGTGATTCCCTGGATCAAACGTCGTCATCTCGAGGCAGAAAGCGACTACACGCGCGAACAATTCGAGACCTACATGCGACAGGTGCCGTGCCCAGCCTGTGAAGGTGCCCGACTTCGCCCTGCAACGCTGGCTGTAACCATCAACGATAAGCACATCGCTGATGTATGCGATATGTCAATTGCTGATTCATCAGCTTTCCTTTCAGGTCTAACTCTGAACAATCGTGATTCGATTATCGCGGAGCGCATTACAAAAGAAATCAATGCTCGTCTCGGATTTCTTTTAGACGTCGGTTTGAACTATCTCACTCTGTCGCGTCCGGCCGGCACGTTGGCTGGTGGCGAAGCACAACGAATTCGGTTAGCAAGTCAGATCGGTTCTGGACTGGTCGGAACGTTGTATGTGCTTGATGAACCGAGTATTGGCTTGCACCAACGCGACAACCGTCGACTTATTGACACTCTTATTCGTTTGCGCGACTTGGGCAACACTGTTCTGGTCGTTGAACATGACGAAGAGACGATCAAAGAGAGCGACTGGATAGTCGATATTGGTCCCGGTGCCGGTGAGCATGGTGGTTGGGTTGTGTACAGCGGACCAGTGGCCGGAATTGGTTCTGCAACAGATTCGATTACAGGCAAGTACTTGACCGGCAAAGCAAGTATTCCGGTGCCTATGAAGAGGCGAGAGCCAAGTGGTTATGAAATCACGATTCGTGGCGCACGGGAACACAACCTGCAGAACATTGATGTGTCTATTCCGCTTGGATGCTTCGTTGCTGTAACAGGTGTATCCGGCAGTGGCAAAAGCACATTGATTCGCGACATTTTGTTGCCATCGATGATGCAAAAGATTTACAAGAGCAAGGATTCCCCAGGTAAGCACCGCACGGTGGAAGGCATTGAGGCAATTGACAAAGTGATTGATATGGATCAATCACCAATTGGTCGTACGCCGCGCTCCAACGCCGCTACATATACGGGGGTCTTCGATTCGATTCGTAAGTTGTTTGCTGCGTCTCCAGAAGCCAAAGTGCGTGGTTACCAGCCGGGACGATTTAGCTTCAATGTCAAGGGCGGCCGCTGTGAAGCGTGTTCCGGAGATGGAACCATCAAGATTGAGATGTTCTTTCTTCCAGATGTGTATGTTCCGTGCGAAGTATGCAAGGGTGCGCGCTATAACAGGGACACTCTAGAGATTCAATTTAAGGGCAAAAACATCGCAGAAATTCTTGATATGCCGATCTCTGAAGCGGTTGAGTTCTTTTCTAATCAGCCAACAATTGCTCGCCACATGCAAACTCTTGTAGATGTCGGTTTGGGTTACGTACGTCTCGGGCAGTCTGCTCCTACTTTGTCGGGTGGAGAAGCACAGCGCGTAAAACTTGCAGGGGAACTTGCAAAGCGGTCAACAGGGCACACCATGTACCTGCTTGATGAGCCAACAACTGGTTTGCATTTCGAAGATGTTCGTCGCCTGCTCACCGTACTTTCGCGTCTAGTTGATCAGGGCAACACGGTTTTGGTAATTGAGCACAACTTGGACGTCATAAAGACAGCTGACTGGTTGATTGATTTGGGTCCCGAGGGTGGCAGTGGTGGCGGATTAGTAATTGCTGAAGGAACCCCGGAGGCAGTCGCGAAAGTCCCGGGCAGTCACACTGGTTTTTATCTGGCACCGATGTTGGGGCTGAAATCCATTCCTATGGACGCCGCAAAGAAGCCGGTGGCGAAAAAGGCTGTAGCCAAGAAAGCAATAGCCAAGAAGCCCGTTGCTAAGACGACGGCGTCTAAACCCAAGGCTGCGGTGAAACGCACCACCGCCTCTAAGAAGTAGATGTGACAGTCGAACGACCTGCAACAGGATCCGTTCCTACGACGCCAGGTTCGTACCAGTTCCGAGACGCGCTAGGCCGAGTCATTTATGTCGGTAAGGCGTCCAATCTGCGTTCCCGTATTGCGAATTACTTTCAAGATGTATCTCAGTTGCATCCTCGTACTGCAGCGATGGTTACTGCAGCTCATTCCCTCGAATGGATTGAGGTCCGTAATGAAGTCGAAGCTTTGATTCTTGAATACTCGCTCATCAAGCAACATCGACCTCGGTTCAATGTTCGCTTACGCGATGATAAGAGTTATCCGTTCCTCGCTGTGACGATGGATGAAGAATGGCCGCGTGCTGTTGTGATGCGCGGTGTTAGAAAAAAGGGCACCCGGTACTTTGGCCCGTTTCCGCACGCGTGGGCTATACGTGACACTTTAGATCTGCTCCTTCGCACCTTTCCCGTGCGTACGTGCAGCCAGTCAAAATTCAATACACATAACAAACTGGGTAAGCCATGTCTCTTGTTTCATATTGAAAAGTGTTCTGGCCCCTGTGTAGGTGAGGTTTCTGACACCGCCTATGCGGAGTACGTAAAGCAATTATGTGCGTTTCTAGATGGCGATACTGACTCGGTTGTGGTGCAGTTGCGCTCTGAGATGCTTGAAGCTTCAAAGAACATGGAATATGAGAAGGCTGGTCGAATACGTGATCGTCTCAGCGGAGTTGAACGCGCGCTTGAAAAGCAACAGATGGTGGGCGAGCGGGACGAAGATCTTGATGTCATCGGACTAGTTGACGACGAACTCGAGGCTGCCGTTCAGGTGTTCTATGTGCGCAAGGGACGTGTTGTTGGTCGTAAAGGTTTCATCCTGGACAAAGTGGAAGATCTTTCTCCTGGCGGTCTGGTTGATCGAATATTGGAGGAGATGTATGGCGACGAACCTGCATTGGGAATCCCTTCACAGGTTCTAGTGCCAGTTCTTCCACAAGATGCAATTACCTACACCGAATGGTTGACGCACTTGCGTGGTTCCGCTGTGCAGATTCGTGTACCGCAACGCGGAGACAAACGAGAATTGCATGAAACCGTCACCATTAATGCGCGAGAGGAATTTGCTCGTCATCGTTTGCGCCGAGCATCTGATCACAACTCGCGCAGTCAGGCATTGACAGAATTGCAACAATTACTGAATCTTCCGATAGCGCCGTTGCGTATCGAGTGTTACGACATGGCCCATCTCCATGGCACTGACTATGTGGGATCGATGGTTGTTTTGGAGGACGGCATTCCGAACAAGCGCGAGTATCGCCGGTTCGCCATTAAGGAAGTTGTCGGCAACGATGACTATGCAGCAATGAAAGAGGTGCTGACCCGACGATTGCAGGCATACGTTGACGCGCGCGATGCGCCTGCACTAACTGACGGCACAAAGCCTTCAAAGTTTTCGTATCCGCCCCAACTGCTTTTAGTAGATGGTGGAAAAGGGCAATTGGGTGTGGCTGTTCAGGTGCTGGCGGATTTGGGACTGACTGACGAGATACCTGTTGCCTCACTTGCCAAAAAGTTCGAAGAAGTGTTCGTACCAGGTCGTCAAGAACCAATCATTGTGCCGCGTGGCAGTGAGGCGCTGTTTATGTTGCAACGTGTCAGAGATGAGGCTCACCGTTTCGCAAACAGCTTTCATAGGGAATTACGCGGTAAACGAATGGTCTCCTCTCAACTTGACGGGATTGTCGGTTTAGGTGAGGTTCGGGCAAAACGCCTGGTGAAAGAGTTGAAGGGCGTGAACGCAGTGAAGAATGCTTCTCGCGAAGAATTGGCAGCGTTGTCGTGGCTTCCGTCTGCTGTTGCAGATGCTATTCATGCTCATTTTCATCAAGACATCTAAGGTGTAGTGATGAGTGACAATGGGTTGTGGGACGAGCATGCGCAGTGGTGGATTGATGGGTTCACAAATGGTGCAGATCCTGAGTACGTAGAGCAGATTATTCCGCTTGCTGTAGAAGAACTAGCTGGACGCAATCATGTTCTCGATCTTGGTTGTGGAGATGGTCAAATCGCCCGAGCATTGGCAGCGCAAGGGTCAGATGTTCTCGGAGTTGACCCAACTCAGTTGCATATCGATATAGCGATCGAACGGGGTGGTGGGCCTCGGTATCTCCTCGGTGGAGCCACAAAGATTCCGGCTCCGGACAATTCTTTCGACGCTGTTGTTGCGTGTCTGGTGTTCGAACATATTGATCAGATGGATGAAGCGATGACTGAAGTCGCTCGCGTTTTGAAGCCACAGGGACAGTTCAGCTTTTTTCTCAATCATCCGCTTTTACAAACTCCGGGGAGCGGTTGGATAGATGATCACATCATTGACCCGCCCGAACAGTATTGGCGAATTGGGCCCTATCTGGTTGAGACGGAATCCATAGAAGAAGTTGAGAAGGACGTATACATCCGCTTCATACATCGACCTCTTAGTCGGTATATCAATGCGTTAATCGCGAACGGAATGACTCTTGATCGAATGGTGGAGCCGTCTCCTCCTGCTGGGTTTCTGGCGCGTGCGCCAGAGTATGCGCTGGCCCATACTGTCCCGCGATTGTTGTATCTACGTTCAACAAAGCAATAACACCGAGGCTGTAGTCTTGCCTTATGACTGACATCCTCGTAGTAACGGGACTCTCGGGTGGCGGGCGCTCTCAAGCAGCAGACAGCCTGGAAGATATGGGTTGGTTTGTTGTCGACAATCTCCCAGTGGTGTTGATTGATAAGGTTGTCGAGTTGTCGGGTGAAGCTGGTGGTGAAATCAGCAAACTATGTCTGGTTGTAGGAAACGCTCGCCAACAAGCTGGGGTGTTGGGTGCGATTAGTACTTTGCGTAATGAGGGTCATCGGGTCAGAATTGTTTTCCTTGAGGCGACAACACGTGAGTTGGTGCGTCGCTACGAAGCAACACGACGTAAACATCCGCTCAGCGATGGTACCTCTGGTCTCGAAGAGGTGATCGAGAAAGAGCGCGGCGCCATCGGGGAAGTGAAGGCTGCAGCTGACATAGTGATCGATACCACAGGCCTGAACGTGCATCAATTGAAGAGCCAACTGTCGGCGCTATTCGGTGCAGAAGACTTGAAGGATGCGTTACAGATTTCTGTGATGTCGTTTGGTTTCAAACATGGTGTGCCAATTGATGTTGACATGATTTTCGACGTGCGATTTTTACCGAATCCGCATTGGGACGAAGAACTTCGCCCTCAAAGCGGGCTTGATCAAGCTGTGAAAGATTATGTATTTTCGTCGCCCTTGGCACGTGAGTTCTTAGAACACGTCGAGGGTCTTTTGGCATTGATTTTGCCCGCCTATGTTGCAGAGGGCCGAAGTTATTTAACTATCGGTATCGGCTGCACTGGTGGCCGTCACAGGTCGGTTGCCGTAGCTGGCAATCTTGCCGAAAGTATCGCTGATATGGGATATCAATTGCGCCTCACCCATCGCGATATCAGCCTCTAAAGTCAAGCTTTTTTGAGTGGGCACCCTCGGTGCGAAGGTGGCGAACTAAGGTGTGGGGTGCGCTTCGGCCTGCTTGGGTCGGACGATTCTTGATGAAAGGACCACTTTGTGACTGTACGCGTGGGTATAAATGGATTTGGTCGAATCGGCCGTAACTTTTTTCGGGCGATAGCTGCTCGTGGAGCCGACATCGAGATTGTTGCTGTCAATGATCTTGGGTCACTTAAGACAATGGCTCACCTTTTGAAATACGACTCTGTTCTCGGTGTGTTGCCTCAGAACATTGAGGCCGTTGAAGGCGGCATCAGCGTTGATGGAAAAGTCTTGAAGGTACTGACAGAGCGCGACCCAAAGGCGTTGCCATGGGGCGCTTTGGGGGTCGATCTAGTCATTGAGTCCACCGGTATTTTTACTGACCGCGATAAAGCTGCAATGCATCTTGAGGGTGGAGCGCCGTTGGTGATTGTTTCTGCACCGTCGAACGGGGCAGACGCCACCATCGTGTACGGCGTGAATCACAACGATTTCAAACGCGGAACTCACAAAGTCATTTCTAATGCCAGTTGCACAACCAACTGCTTCGTCCCAATGGTGAAAGTCCTTGACGACGCGTTTGGTGTTGAGAATGGTCTGATGACCACGATTCATGCGTATACCGGTGATCAGTCTTTGGTTGACGGCCCGCATAGCGACCTTCGTCGCGCTCGTGGTGCTGCAATCAATATCGTTCCTACGAGTACAGGTGCAGCACGTGCAACGAGCCTCGTGCTCGAATCCATGAAGGGCAAACTGGACGGAACCTCGTTGCGTGTGCCAGTGCCTACAGGGTCCATCACTGACTTTGTTGCCAACTTGAAGAAGCCTGCATCTGTTGATGAAATCAATGCCGCATTCAAGGCAGCCGCAGCTGGCCCACTTAAGGGAATTTTGGAATACACGGATGCGCCTATCGTGTCGAGTGACATCGTTACCAACCCTCATTCGTGCGTTTTCGATAGCGACCTGACAATGAGCATGGGTTCTTTGGTGAAGGTACTTGGTTGGTATGACAACGAGTGGGGCTATTCAAACCGCCTCGTTGATCTTGCATTACACGTAGCTAGGTAGGCACTGCATATGGCACGTGTCCCAGTTCTTGAGGACCTCGGTGATGTTTCAGGTAAGCGTGTTCTTGTTCGCACGGACTTCAATGTGCCGATGCACGGACCGGACGATGCTCGCGAGATCTCCGATGATTTCCGTATTAGAGCAGCACTGCCAACTATTGAATGGTTGACCAGTAGAGGAGCGACTGTCGTTTGCGCTAGCCACCTCGGTCGGCCAAAGGGTTCCCCTGATCAAAAATATTCCATGGACCCAATTCGGCGTCGGCTTGCTGAGCTCGCTCCTGGTGTCGAACTATTGGAGAATTTGCGATTCAATGCTGGCGAGGAAGGAAACTCTCCAGAGTTTGTAGCCAGCCTTGTCAAGGGAATTGACATGTACGTCAATGACGCTTTCGGAGCTGCTCATCGTTCCCACGCATCTATTGTTGGGCCGCCGCGCACATTGCCCTCGGCTGCTGGTCGACTACTGGAACGCGAAGTTGAGATCTTGGGCTCGTTACGCGATTCTCCGAAGCGGCCTTTCGTTGCGGTACTCGGTGGCGCAAAGGTGAGTGACAAAATCGGCGTTATCGAAGCGCTATTGCGCGTTGTTGATTCGCTCGTGATTGGTGGGGGAATGTGTTTTACATTTCTCGCTGCAAAGGGCTACCCAGTCGGCAATTCTTTGTGTGAGCTTGACCAAATTGCGACATGCAAAAAGTTGCTTGAGAATTCGAAGCCAATTTATTTACCAGAAGACATTAATGGTCTTGACGCCAGTGGTCAGTTCGCGTCGTACGGTGTTCGTTTGCCTGATGGAGCGAAGGGGCTTGACATCGGTCCTGGAACTGCTGGTGCATTTACCGATGTGATCATGGATGCTCGTACAGTCTTTTGGAACGGACCAATGGGAATGTTTGAAGATCCTCGTTTTGCAGCTGGTACACGAACTGTTGCTGATGCGATGGCAGCGACAAAGGCCTTCACTGTTGTTGGTGGAGGGGACAGTGCGGCTGCTCTTGCCGCGTTCGACCTAGACGATCAAATCGATCACGTATCCACCGGTGGTGGGGCGTCATTGGAACTTCTTGAGTTGGGCGATTTGCCCGGCTTGGCGGCACTGAGAGGCGCACCAAATGTCAAATAATCTACGTAAGCCACTAATAAGTGGTAACTGGAAAATGAACCAAAATCATTATGAAGCAATTCAATGTCTTCAGAAACTTGCCTACCTTGTCGGTAAAGATGACTTTGCTGCAGTCGATGTAAGTATCCATGCACCGTTTACAGACATCCGAAGTGTTCAAACTTTGATTGATGCTGATGATCTTAAATTTTTGCTCGGAGCACAGCATTGCCACTTCGAAGACAAGGGTGCTTTCACCGGAGAAGTTGCTCCAGTTTTCTTGGCCAAGCTCGGAGTCAAGTACGTAATCTGCGGACATAGCGAGCGACGCGAGTTGTTCGGAGAAGATGACGTGATGGTGCAAAAAAAGGTGTCAGCAGTTCTTGCAAACAAGATGATTCCTATTTTGTGTGTTGGCGAGACTCTGGAAGAGCGTGAGGCGAATCAGACACTTGACAAAGTGCTCGGTCAATTGCGCGCTGGTCTTGCAAAAGTAACCCCAGAGCAAGCGGCGACAATTGTTGTTGCATATGAACCCATATGGGCAATCGGTACTGGGAAGACAGCCACAACTGCAGATGCGCAAGAGGTGTGCCATGCAATTCGCCAGGAGATTGGTGTTCTATTCGGAGCCGAAACTGCGGCTACTCTACGGATCCAATATGGAGGCTCTGTGAAGGCAGCGAACATTGCTGAGTTAATGAGGCAGACCGATATTGATGGGGCGCTGGTAGGTGGAGCAAGCCTCGACCCGGACGAGTTCGCTCGGATCGTGCAGTACCGTCTGCACGAAGAAGCACAATGACTTCAGCGTTCGAGTCTGAGCACGTTGACGGCACTGTCGTGCCTCGCACAGAATCGATTGTAAGTAAGTCACCACGTGAACTGGCGTGGGCCAGATTGTCTCGCGACAAGTTTGCTCGTGTTGCTCTTGGTGTAATTTTCTTCTACTTGTTCGTAGCTGCGTTTGCTCCAGTGATTTGTGCGCTGCTAGGAATAAGCCCGTACGAGCTAGATGGCGACGCGCTTAACGATTATGGGTTACCAAAGGGTGCCTTTGGGGGTATCTCAACCGAACATTGGCTTGGTGTCGAGCCCGGAACTGGTCGAGATATTTTTGCACGCCTCATATATGGAGCGCGAACTTCATTATTGGTCGGAATTTTGGCTACGTTTCTAACGACTGCAATTGGCTTGGTTATAGGCATTGTTGCTGGTTACAAAAGGGGTTGGGTCGACTCGGTAATCGGACGATTCATGGACGTGACTCTGGCCTTTCCGTCTTTCTTATTGATCATTGCGCTCACAAGACCCTTTACTCAGCGATTGGAATCAGTTGGCGTGCCTGAAGGCAATCCTGCCCGAATGACGTACATCGTTTTGGTTTTGGCAACATTCGGTTGGGTCTATGTTGCGCGCGTCGTGCGCGGACAGACTCTTTCTCTGCGGGAAAGAGAGTTTGTGGAAGCAGCAAAGGCAAGTGGTGCGACCAACCGGCACATCATCTTCAAGCAGTTGTTGCCGAACCTTTGGGCGCCCGTAATCGTGATCGTGTCATTGAGTCTTCCGGGCTACGTGGCCACAGAATCAACTTTGTCCTTCCTTGGCCTTGGCCTCATGCAGCCGGCTGCCTCTTGGGGTGTCATGTTGGGTGACTCTGTTCGCTACTACAGAGCAGACCCGACCTATTTGTTTATTCCAGGCGTAGCTCTCGTTGTGTTGGTCATGGCCTTCAACTTGGTTGGTGATGCAATTCGTGACGCTCTTGACCCCAAAACGGACCGACAGAACCTTCTCTAAATAGAAGTAGGCATACCTAACACTCGTTAGACATTCTGTATTTACCGAATGGTAAGTCGCAGTTTGATTCGAGGCTATTGTTTTACATCTTGTACAAACACAGGACATGAAGGGGAGAAACTCATGAAACAGCGTCGTATTATCGCCGCAGTCGGTTTTGCTCTCGTCGCTTCAGTCGTTGCCGCAGCATGCGGTGGCAGCAGTGGTGATGGCAGTGAAGGTGGCACGCCAACAAAAGGTGGAACAATCCACATTCTGAGCAACGGTGAGCAAATTGCCCACCTTGATCCACAACGTAACTACACGGGTGATGACCTTGCTTTTGCTGGTTCAACAATGCATCGTACGCTTACGTCGTATGCATACGCAGCAGGGGATGAAGGTTCAGGAATTGTTCCAGACCTTGCTACTGACCTTGGTACACACAACGAAGATGGCACAGTGTGGTCGTTTACTTTGCGTGATGGCGGAACATTCGAAGATGGCTCTGAGATCACATGTGCAGACGTTGCCTACGGCGTGTCTCGTACTTGGGCATCAGATGTGATCACCGATGGTCCTACCTATGCATCGTCATATATTGACGCCGGCGATTATCCAGGTCCATACAAGGCAACTGCTGAACAGCAAGCTGCTTACGACAAGGCTGTTTCCTGTGACGGTAAGACAATTACTTTCAATTTGAAGGTTCCTGTTGCTGACTTCAACTACACCACAACGTTGCTTTCTTTCAGTCCTGTGCCAAAAGCTGCAGATACTGGAGAAAAGTACGACATGAAGCCTGTGTCATCCGGACCATACAAGATTGAGTCATACACAATTGGTAAGTCTCTCGTGCTTGTACGCAACGAAAATTGGAGCAAAGATTCAGACCCTGTACGTAGTGCAAACCCAGATTCATTCGTATACGAGTTCGGTCTCGACGAAGCTGTCATGGATGAGCGCATGATCAAGGACGCAGGCGACGATCAGTTGGCTGTGGCGACAGGTATCCAACCAGAGAATTTGCAAACGATCTTTGAAGACGATGCTTTCAAAGATCGCCGTGTCGATTACTACGACCCGTTCGTTACTTATACAAACCTCAACGTCAAGAATCTTTCTTGTGTTGAAGTTCGTAAGGCCATCTACTTGGCTCTCGATCGCGAAGCCCTTCGTAAGGCCGGTGGCGGACCATACACAGGTGACTTTGCAGACGGTTACATCAAGCCAGCTCTGGCGCTTGACTACAAGAAGTCAACTCTTCCTGATGGCTTGAACGCTGATGGAACTGCCAATGTTGAAGCTGCACAAGCAGCGATGACGGCAGCAGAGACTGCATGTCCAGAAGTTGCTGCTCGTGCGAAAGCTGGCCTTGCCTTCTATCGTCCTGCAACACCAGTGTGGGACAAGGCTGTTGCTATCTGGATTGATTCGCTTGGAAAAGCTGGTATCAAACTCAAGGATGAGCCCGTTGAGCCAAGTGTTTATTGGCCAACAGTTATGAACCCAGAAACCGATTACGACATTGCTCGTGGTGGTTGGGCGCCTGACTGGGCTAACGCTTCAACGGTTATTCCAGAGTTGTTCTCAACAAATGGTGGATTCAACCTCACCCGTAATGCTGATGACCCTGATTATGCGGAATTCCAGACCAAGGTCGACACTGCTAAAAAGGAATTGGACCGCGCAAAGCAAGGCGTGATGTGGCAAGAACTGAACCAGTTCGTTGTTGATCGTCTATGGGCATTGCCAGGAACATTTACAAAGGCTCAGAGCATTTGGGGTTCAAAGGTGGGCAATGCTTACCAGTGGGCACCATTCGGTGCGTTTAACTACGGAGATCTCTACGTTAAGTCGTAAATAGAGAACCTTGTGAAGGGGGTATCGGCTTTGGTCGGTGCCCCCTTTGCTATTGGTGTCGTTATAAGAATTAAGGTGAGAGGGGTCTTATGTTCATGTTTATAGTGCGAAGAATTTTCTTCGCTGTCCTTCTTCTTTTAGCAGTTTCTTTTTTTACGTACATGCTTTTTGCAATGTTGCCGTCTGATCCTGCAGCGTTAACGTGCGGAAAGAATTGCAAACCCGATGTCATTGCTGCCAACAGAATTCGATTGGGTTACGACAAATCTCTCATGGAGCAGTACTGGCTGTTCTTGAAAGGAATTTTTGCTGGGCGAGACTATGGCACCGGAGCGGCCGCTTTTAGTTGTGGTGCTCCTTCCTTGGGGTACTCCTTCGGGCAACACGAGTGTGTCACGACGCTTATCGCACAAACTTTTCCTGTTACTGCGTACCTATCCATCGGTGCATTTGTGCTGTGGATGCTGATTGGTATTAGTTCAGGTGCTGTTGCGGCCTTGCACAAAGGCAAGTGGCAGGACCGTGCAGCTTCTATATTCACTTCAATTGGTGTGAGTCTTCCAACTTTTTACATCGGATTACTCGTTCTATTTTCTGTGGTGATTTGGCTACGAATATTGCCCTTCCCGTCGTACGAGTCGCCGTTCGATGATTTTCCTACGTTCTTGAGGACAATGATTCTTCCGTGGTTGGTGCTAGCAATATTGTCGGCGGCCAGCTACACGAGGCTCACTCGCAACGGGATGCTTGAAGCAATGAATGAAGATTTCGTTCGATTGGGCGTCGCTAAAGGCCTCACAACCAGAATCATTCTGCGTCGCTATGTGATGCGTCAAGCATTGGTCCCTATTGTCACTATTGCAGGATTAGATTTCGCAGGCTTATTAGGCGGCGCCATCATTACAGAGAGCGTTTTCTCGTTGCCGGGAATGGGAAAGATGTCCATCCGCGCAGTAGTCGAGTCTGACCTACCAGTTTTGGTGGGCACCACAATGGTGGCCGCAGTCTTTATCGTTCTTGCGAATGTTTTAGTTGATATTGCGTATGGGTACCTTGACCCCCGCGTGAGGGTCAAGTAGTCATGTTGCACGAAGTAGTTCTGTCGGTCAGAAATCTCTCTGTTGTTTTCCACACTCCTGATGGTGATGTGGTGGCAGTGAACGATGTGTCGTTTGATCTGCGCAGCGGCGAAACGCTTGGGATTGTTGGCGAAAGTGGGTCGGGCAAATCTGTCACTGCATCTTCAATTCTGAGGCTCAACAACTCGAGTACCGCTTCAACAACCGGGTCAATACTCATCTCTGGTGTGGACGTGTTGACAGCTGATGAAAGTGAAGTGAGAAGGATTCGCGGAAGCGAAGTGGCAATGATCTTCCAAGATCCTTTGTCTGCATTAAACCCGTATTACACGGTTGGTAAGCAAATTGCTGAAGCCTATTTAGTTCATCACCCTGAAGCTTCTAAGGCTGATGCTCGCAAGGTCACGCTAGAGATGCTGAAGAAGGTTGGTATTCCGAACCCGGAGAAAAGAATTGATGAATATCCTCATCAGTTCTCTGGTGGTATGAGACAAAGAATCGTGATTGCGATTGCTCTTATCAATAATCCGAAGGTGCTGATTGCAGACGAGCCCACCACAGCCTTGGACGTTACAGTGCAGGCGCAAATCCTAGACCTAATGAAGGAATTGCAGTCTGAGTTCAACATGGCAATCGTTCTGATTACTCATGATCTTGGTGTCATTGCTGAATCTGCGTTAGATGTTCTTGTGATGTACGGGGGCCGAATTGTTGAGCGCTCCACAGTAGAAGCGTTGTTCTCAGAGCCAACGCACCCGTATGCATGGGGTTTACTCGGTGCTGTCAATAGTCTCGAAAGCAGTGGTCGCGGTGCCCTTGTCACCATCGCGGGTTCGCCACCATCGCTCATTGCCTTGCCATCAGGGTGCGCATTCAATCCGCGTTGTGCTCATGCATCAGATATTTGCAGAACTGAAGTTCCGTTGCTTCGCGAGGTCGGAACTCAGGGTTCGGTGTCTGCATGTCATCTCTCAAATGATCAAATTGTGACTCTTGGTCGTAAAGCTGCGTTGCGATGAGTAGTGATATCGCGCTTCAAGCAATTGATCTTGTTAAATATTTTTCAACAGGTTCATCAGGAGTACTTGGACGTGCCACAAGCATTGTTCAAGCAGTTGATGGTGTGTCATTCACTTTGCCAACCGGGAAAACACTCGGAATCGTGGGGGAGTCGGGATGTGGTAAATCAACTCTCGCTCGTTTGGTTACACGTTTAATAGATCCATCATCCGGCTCAGTAATTCTCGATGGTGTTGATATCACCACTTTGTCAGGAAAGTCCTTGCGCGAGATTCGTCGGAAATTGCAGATGATCTTCCAAGACCCGTATTCATCATTGAATCCGAGACACTCCATTGGGCAGATCATTGGCGACCCAATGCGTATTCAAGGAATAGTTTCTAAGACAAACGAGAAAACTGAAGTGCAAGAGTTGATGCAACGAGTAGGGCTCAACCCTGAGCATTACAACCGTTACCCGCACGAGTTCTCCGGAGGGCAAAGGCAACGAATTGGTATCGCTCGAGCCTTATCGTTGCGCCCGTCTGTAATTGTGGCCGATGAACCTGTGTCTGCACTTGACGTGTCTATTCAGGCTCAGATTTTGAACCTCTTAGAGAATCTGCAAAAGGACTTGGGTTTGTCATACGTGTTTATTGCCCACGACCTTTCAGTAGTTCGTCACATCGCAGATCAGGTAGCTGTGATGTATCTGGGCAAGATGGTAGAAGTGGGTGACGCTGCCACTTTGTACAGCAGCCCAGCTCATCCGTATACCAAGGCCCTCATGTCAGCTGTCCCCGTGGCTAATCCATCTCTTCGTCACTCAGACAAGCGCATCCGCCTGGTTGGTGACGTACCATCCCCAATTGACCCACCATCAGGTTGTCGCTTCAGAACCCGCTGCTGGAAGGCCACTGACCTCTGCGCGGCCGTAGAGCCCCTCTTGCAAGCCGATGACACAGGCAGGGCCGTTGCATGCCATTTCCCAGAAGCAGCCCCTGTGTCCATAGGGCAGAGCCCCGAATAGGGCGATAGGATTTCCCTTTGTGCGATCCATTGTTATGTACATCACTCTCGTCTTGAACGTTGTCTCTATGTTGTCTCTCATCGTGGGCGTTTTGCTCCACAGTGGGCAAGGAGGCGGGCTCTCGGACATGTTTGGTGGGGCCAGTGGGGCTGCACTCGGCTCAGCAGCTGCAGAACGCAATCTCAACCGAATCACCACTGTCTTTGCGACAATCTGGTTATTCACTGTTATTGCTCTAGCTTTCTTGCTGAATTAGTCCGTCCGATTCCTAGAGCAATCTCGGTATCCTGACATCCACGTCGAAGTGGCGAAATCGGCAGACGCACCGGCTTAAGGGGCCGGCGCCCGCAAGGGCGTGGGGGTTCAAGTCCCCCCTTCGACACCATTAAAAAAGCGGCGCTTCGGCGCCGCTTTTGTTTTGTCCAGGTTCTGAGAACGCTGAAGTTCTCATGTCCACATCAGGCCATCGGACGAAGGTGCTTCTTGATAGCAACGAAGTACAACGCGAGAAGAAGCATTAGGGCTCCGGCTGATGAAAAAGTTAGCGGAGCGTTATCAAGCGAGCGTGCGATGACTCCCACTAACAACGCTGCCATTGGTGCGAGACCGCTCATGAGGAGTGAATGAAACGCCATCACTCGCCCCATTACTTGAGGCGGAGTGTTGTTCTGGATCAACGTTTGGCTGAGGTTCATATAAAAGCCTCCGCCCATTCCCCAAGCAAACAGAAAGATGCCCATCCCGATCAGGGAGGTGGATTGCCCCAACAGGATTTGAACACTGCCACCCCAACACAAGCCGCACATGAACCACAAGCCCTTTTTGATCATCTTGTGGTTGTATCGCATGATGAGAGTTGACGTGAGAAGTTGACCAACTCCGAGCATGGCAAACAACACTGTCGTTTGGCTTCCGGATGCACCCGCTTGTTCTTTTGCAATTTGTGGACCAAGCACAATCCACGGCGCCATCATGAAAACTACCGAGCCAGCTAGGAGAACGAAGAAAGAGCGAACGGCAGGGTTGCTCTGAATGAAGCTGAGGCCACCGAATATTTCTTGGCGCAGTTTTCTGCGTTCAGTGTTCTGACTCGGAGGTAGTTCCAAGTTGATAAGAGTTAGAAAACCGAGTGCGTACAGAGCGGCTTGCAGCCAAAACGCGCCTTCAATTCCCCAAGCACTAATTGCGGGTCCCGCAGCAATCGGCCCGATGATGAGTCCAAAGTTGTTACCAATAGTGCTGATGGCAATTGCGCCTACCAATTTTTCACTGGGGACAAGTGTCGGCACTATCGCTGATCGAACAGGCGTACCGAGCGCAATGAAAATTCCTGAGATGAAAGATCCGACAATTGCCCAACGTATGGTCATGTGGTCAAGAGTGATCATTGCCGCAATGGCAATAGTGATGATTAATGCACCAATTTGACTGACCATTAATATCACGCGTCTGTTCATGTGGTCGCTCATGACGCCAACGGGGAGAGATATCAGTAGAGCTGGTACTCCCATGACGAACAGAATGAATCCACTGATGTCAGATTTGGCGCCAAGACCCAATGCCAACCACACGAAGGCAAACCTTTGGGTACTTTGAACCAAAATGAAAACAAAGCTATTCAACCACAGCAGTCGAAAAGGCTTTATTCGAAGCAGATCTACTGGACGGATCGCTTCACTTACACTCACGTGTCAATGGTTACAGATGAGGCTGTATTTTCGGTTACTGAAGAACCAAGGACGAAAGCTTCGTTAGAGAGCTGACTTCTCCAGAATGTGAATACCACACGCTGATCCGAGACCAATCACATGTGCAAGGCCAACCTTTGCGCCTTCGATCTGACGTGGTCCGGCCTCTCCGCGCAAGTGATGACACACTTCCCAGATGTTTGCGATACCAGTCGCAGCAATTGGGTGACCCTTTGATTCAAGTCCTCCTGAAACGTTTACTGGCATTGAACCATCACGCCAGGTTGCGCCTGAATTGAAGAAGTCAACTGCGCCGCCTTCTTCACAGAGCATGAGGTTGTCGTAGTGGACAAGTTCAGCTGTTGCGAAGCAGTCATGCAATTCAACGAGGTTGAGGTCTGAAGGGGAGACTCCGGCTTGTTCATATGCCTGCTTGGCTGCAATGCGAGTAAGGGTATTCACGTCTGGAAGGACTTGGCATGCCTCTTGGTACGGATCGCTTGTGAGAATAGAAGCTGACACCTTGATGGCGCGACGTTGTTGCTCAAGAGACAATGTCTTCAATTTGGCTCCACTTACAACTACAGCTGCTGCTGCACCGTCGCAGTTGGCTGAACACATGGGGCGGGTGTTCGGGTACGAGATCATGATGTCGTTCATGATCTCTTCGAGAGACATGCGCTTTGTGTATGCAGCCAGCGGATTCAGTGTTGAATGCGCATGGTTCTTCTCTGAAATCTTTGCGAACAATTCAAATGTTGCACCGCCGTACTTGTGGCCGTATTCCATTCCGACCTGTGCAAATGTTCCGGGCATTGCTGCAGTGCCGATAAGACCATCAACATTGGTGACAGATCCGAAACGACCTTGTGGTGTCCATTCCTTATTCTTTGACTTGGGAGTTCCGCCGCCGCCGAGGAGACCAACACCTGCAAGTTTTTCAACGCCAACAGCAAGACCCATGTCGCATTCGCCAGCCTTGATGGCCATGATCGCAGTACGCAGAGCCGTTGCTCCGGTGGCACATGCATTTGACACGTTGTAGACAGGAATACCAGTCTGACCGACTTGCTTTTGAATCATTTGGCCGATGCCGCCCTGACCCATGAGGCAACCAGCAGCCATCACTCCGATGTCTTTCATGGTGACTTGTGCGTCAGCAAGTGCTGCGATGACAGCTTCCGATGCAAGGTCGACAGTGTCTTTGTCGGGGTACTTGCCGAACTTGGTCATGTAAATTCCGAGGATGTAGATGTCGTCAGTAGCCATTGTGTTCTCCGTTATGTGTTGATTGTGTAGTGATTATTGTAAAAAATTATGCAGGTTCGTATGCGAAACCGACGGCTTCAAGGCCATTGTCGTCTGCGCCTAGTGAATAGGTAGTGAGCTTGACCTTCATACCGAGGGTTACCTTTTCTGGTGTTGGGTCCACGTTTGCAAGATTGCCGCGAACGCTTGTGCCACCGCAATCAATGATGGCTGCAACGAAGGGAACTGGAACTCCTGGTGCTGCAAACGTAACGATGGTGAAGGATCGAACGATCCCTTCGTTTGCAATATCGACTTTCTTGAAGTCAACCGCAAAGCATGATGCACAAGCGTTGCGACGATCGAAATATCGTGCGCCACATTTGGTGCATTCATTGGCAGTGAGATGAGGGGTGCCCTCGAGGACAAGGTAGTCAACCAATGGAACTTGTGTGATGGTCATAATTTCCCTTAACTAATCAGCAAACCCCTACCTTATGCCGTGAGAGGGGGTGAAAACCGAACCAGAGAATTACTATGAGGTTCTAAGATGAAGTCACAGTTCTTCAGGATTTGGGAAGGGAAGCATCATGGCGACATGGCGAAATTGGGCCGGAAATCAGGTCGCTCATCCTCAATCTATTGAATCTCCACGAAATGTTGTTGAACTAGCTGCAATCGTGACAGAGGCGTCTGCTCGTGGTCAGAAGATTAAGGCTGTCGGATCCGGGCATAGCTTTACCTCGGCTGCTGCAACTGACGGACGAATGCTTCGTCTTGAAAACTTGAGCGGAATATCTCATGTTGATCGCGCAAAGAATCAAGTGACTGTCGGGGCGGGCACGCGGTTGTCGGAATTGAACACTCTGTTACATGCTGAGGGTCTGGCACTAGCAAACATGGGTGATATTGCATACCAGACAGTGGCCGGAGCGATTTCAACCTCGACCCATGGCACGGGTACCGCGCTAACAGGACTCGCTGGTCAAGTTGTGGCCATGACAATGGTTAACGGTAATGGTGAAGTCCTTGAGTGCTCTGAGGCATCGAACCGAGAGATTTTTGAATTGGGCAGGGTGTCCGTGGGCGCTCTTGGAGTCATTTCGCAGTACACACTGCAAGTTGTTCCATCATTCCGGCTTCGAGCGCTAGAGCAACCGATGCGAATGGACGATGTGCTTGAGAACGCTCATGATCTTGCGGCTGCTCATGACCATTTCGAGTTTTTCTGGATACCTCACACAAAGTGGGCGTTAACGAAGCGCAACAACCGCACCGACGATGAATTGAACCCTTTGCCTCGTGTTAAGGGTTGGATTGAGAAAACATTTATGGAGAACTATGCATTCGGAGCCGTGTGCCGCATTGGTCGTGCGCGGCCTTCTCTAATACCCCGACTTGCTACTGCTTTGCCGTCGTCTGGTTCTCGCGAATATGTAGATCAGAGTTTCAAAATTTTTGCTAGTCCACGAATAGTTCGTTTCTATGAAATGGAGCACGCTCTTCCGGTTGAGGCAGTTGTGCCGGCTTTGAAAGAGATTCGCGCCATGGTGGATCGAAAGGGATACCTTTTGAATTTCCCTGTTGAGGTGCGTTTCACAAAAGGCGATGATGTTGCTCTTTCAACTGCCTACGGACGAGATTCTGCGTATATCGCAGTGCATGTATACAAGGGCATGGAGTGTGAACCGTTCTTCCGCGATGTGGAAGACATCTTGCGGGGTTATAACGCACGTCCCCACTGGGGCAAAATGCACTATCGAGATGCTGCTGAGTTGTCAACGTTGTACCCAAAATGGAGCGACTTCATTGCACTGCGTGATCGACTAGACCCAGGCCGAACTTTTTCTAACGCATACACCGACACGGTATTTGGTAAATAAACCTTAAAAGCAGATGTCTTGTGGGCGCACAGGGCACCTGTCAATTGATTTACCAGTGGCGTTTCGTATTGCTGCAACAATTGCCGGAGTTACTGAAATACATGGTGCTTCACCGACACCCTTTGCACCCATCGGCGCTTGAGGGTCTGGTTCCTCAATCATTGATATCAATACCTGTGGCGCGTCGAGAGCGGTTGGTAGTAGATAATCGGTAAAGCTTGGGTTGCGGACCTTTCCGTCCTTCACAATTATTTCTTCCATCACGGCTAAACCAAGCCCTTGTGCAATTCCACCCTCAATTTGACCTACTACTGACATCGGGTTCAATACCCGACCGACATCTTGTGCTGTTGCGATTTGTACGACTTTCACAAGTCCGAGTTCCAAGTCGACATCAACTACAGCGCGGTGGGCGACAAACGCGAATGCAACATGGCAATTACCTTGTCCGTTTTCATCAAGATCCTCAGTTGGTCTGTGGTGGTATTCGAAAGTCTCTGAAATAGTGAGATCTGCACTTGCTTCTTGTACCGAGATTCTAAAATCTCCGATTGTGTCGACGATGTCTGTGTCGTCGATGCCAAGACGCAATGGGTCTACGCCATGAAGTGCGCCGACATGTTCAAACAAGCGTTCACGTACTAGGCGACAGGCGCCATCAACTGCGCCGCCACTCATCCATGTTTGGCGTGAGGCCGACGTTGATCCGGCAGAGCCAATCTGCGTATCGATGGTGTCATATGTGACGTCATCGACTCCGAGAATTGAACGAGCTATTTGTGGTGCAAGCGTGACGAAGCCCTGACCTACTTCGCTGGTAGCAAACTTCAACTCAACTGAACCATTTTTGAGTGTGCAACGAGCGGTGGAATAGTCATCAAAACCTTCGCTATACATAAGGTTCTTCATGCTGACACCCCATCCGATGCCTCTGACAATGTGACGTCTATCTGCGGTACGCCCTGAACCGCCAGGAAGATCTAGTTCATGAGGATTCATGGACATGTCAATTGGTAAGGGCAATGCGGCAGTCTCGCGAATGCAACGTTCGACAGGAGCCACGCTTTCAAGCACTTGACCAGTAATCATGGTGTCGCCTGTGTGAATGATATTTCGTAGACGAATCTCAACTTCATCAATGCCGGTAGCGGCAGCCAACTTGTCCATTTGCCCTTCGTGAGCAAAACACGCTTGCACTACGCCGAAGCCCCGCATGGCACCACAAGGTGGATTATTGGTTCGTACGGCGTATCCGTCCACTACTGCATTAGGGCATTGGTACGGGCCTTGTGTGTGGGTGACGCCATTGATTAACACCGCTGATGAAGTAGACGAATATGCACCGCCGTCGAAAACCATTCGCGCTTCGATTTTTACAATACGGCCATCTTCTGTTGCGTGGTGTTTCATCCAGATTTGAGCGGGATGACGGTGAACGTGGCCAAAGAAACTTTCTTCGCGTCCATATTGCATCTTCACTGGACGCCCGGTGCGTAATGCGAGGAGGGCAGTGTGTACTTGCAGACTGATGTCTTCTCGTGCGCCAAAGGCTCCGCCGACTCCACCCAAGACAAGTCGAACTTTCTCTTCAGGCAGACCAAGGCATTTCGCCATTTGTTTACGGTCTTCGTGTAACCATTGTGTCGCGACGAAAACTTCGATTCCTGAGCCGTCATGGTCAGGTAACGCTAAGGCTGACTCTGTACCGAGGAAGGCCTGGTCTTGCATGCCGATGTCATAGGTGCCTTCGACAACGATGGGGGCTGTGGCCGTAATGTCTCCACTGACAATACGTTGTTGGCGAATTATGTTTCCGTCGGGATGAATATCGGGATGTGAACCGTCAATTGCGCGCTCTGGGTCTGTGAGTGGTTCTAGCACTTCGTACACAACATGGATTACAGCTAATGCTCGCCGACAAGTTTCTGGATGATCTGCTGCTACTGCCGCAATTGGCTCACCCATGTAACGAACGAATTCTTTTGCGAACACCGGTTGGTCTTCACTAATGAGCCCATATGTCAATTGGCCGGGAACATCTTCTGCAGTGATGACGCACTCAACTCCAGCAATCTTCCACGCTTCAGATACATCGATGGAAATAATTCGGGCGTATGGGTGAGGTGAGCGCAGTGTTGCACCCCAAAGCATATTCTCTGCGTGTAGGTCTGAAGAGAAAGAAAAGTCACCTTTTACTTTTGCTACGCCGTCAGGGCGAAGGGCACTGGCTCCAAGAACGTCACGATGTGTCTTTGTGAGGGTCATGATGCAGATGTCTTTCGTACCGAGATAACGGACTCAACTGCGGCAAAGATTCGTCCGTAACCCGTACAACGACAAATGTTTCCCGAAAGAGCCTCTTTGACTTCTTGTTCGTTAGGTGAATCGTTGTGTTCAAGCAGGTGATGTACAGCCATAACAAGGCCGGGTGTGCAGAAACCGCATTGCACTGCGCCTTCAGAAACGAAGGCTTGTTGTACGTCCGTGAGGGAACCGTCGGAATTAAGACCCTCGACTGTTGCGATTTGAGATCCAACTGCAGTTGCTGCCATGACGAGACAACTACAGACTGCAGCGTTGTCTATGTAGACAGTGCAACTGCCACATTCACCTTGTTCGCAGGCACCTTTAGAGCCAGGTAGTCCGAGACGTTCACGTAACACGTACAAGAGACTTTCGCCGATCCATGCGTCTTGCACCATGTGTTGTTCACCATTGACGGTGAGGGAGTAGTACTCATGTTGGTTCATGCGGATATTCCTCTTTGAAGAAGTCGGGTTGCTAACACGCCTACCGCGTGTCGACGGTATTCGGCGGTTGATCGGTGATCATCGATAGGGCGAGATTCTTGACTGACACGTTTGCCAAATTCAATGGCAATAGCTTGGTCGATGTTTTTGATGCCCTGAGAGTTGATCCAAGATTCCGCCTCAGTGCAGCGGATAATTGTTGGTCCCACTGAGCCAAGAGCCACACGAACTTCATTGTCATGTATTGCTAAGCACACAGATGCAACTGAAATAACCATTGCATTACGAACGCCTACTTTGGCGTACCCCTGCCATCCGTCGGTCATTGGGATTGACACGCCCGTAATCACCTCATCTGGTTTCTTGGCATTACGTTTTGGACCAACCATAAATTCAGAAAAAGGCACGGTGCGCGCTGATTCAGATGACTGAAGGTGCACTAAGGCATTCAATGCAGCGAGGACGGGTAATGAGTCGCCCGCGGGTGAACACGTTCCGAGGTTTCCGCCGATCGAACCCGCACTACGGATTTGGGGCGAACCCACTGTACGAGCTGCTTCCGCAAGAGCTGGCAACGCACCTGCTAGTTCTCCGTGTTCCATGGTGGCGTACGGAACAGATGCGCCGATATAGACAACGCCAGAAGTCTTGTCAATGTTCCATTCCTGCATCTCTGGAATCATGCGAAGGGAGATAACGGTCTCGGGGTGGCGATGGTTGAAGTTAACTTCAACCATAAAATCTGTTCCACCGGTGATCAACTGCGCTGTTGGGTGTGCGGCAAGCAGGGTTGTGGCTTCTGTTAGTGACGTTGGAATGAATACTGGCATGGGTACCTTTAGGAAAGTTTCTTGTGGAGATTTGTTGCTGCTTCTGCAGCCTTTGCACGAATTTCAGACATGTCGAATTGGGTAGGGACTCCATTTTTCACAACTGTGTTCCCGGCTACTACTACGTCAGTGCAACGAATACCTGGCGTAAAAGCAGCGTGCCACGGACTATCAACCATGTCGTACGACCACGTCGCAGTGTCGTTCACGATCTCAGGGAAAAACTTTTCCGCGGTGTGCAGCCATCCCCACACAGTCTCAGGAGTACCGGAAATGTCTGATTCACGAAGTCGTACATATGCGAGACGCGCTTCCTCCAGCATGTCTGCACCAATTCCGTCTGTGCCAATGGCAATATCGTTCGTAAACCGAGTTGGGTTCGCGTATCCAACCGAATTATTCATGTTGGAACGTGGATTGTGAACAATAGTGCCATCGAGGTGTCTGTCCAGATGAACTGCGTGCACAAGCAACCAGTCGTCCTGCGCAAATTTCTCCAAGCGTGCGCCGGCATCTTTGTCGTCGGGTCCTTCGGCAACATGTATATGGACGCCTGTGGCGAACTTTGTGGCCATTTCGCTAGCACTGTGAAGCGTCTCGTCACTGCAGGTAAAAGCAGCGTGGACGCCGACCATTCCACGGCCACCCCCAGCTAGAAATCTTTCGTTCTCGCGTAGGCCGTCTCGTGCGCCTTTTGTCATGGCCGACAACGGACTGACTCGCGAATGCAATGTGTCGCTATCCCATCGGTCAGTGACCCCATACGACAAATTGGCTTTAACGCCAACCATTGCGCACGCATCCGCAATTACGTCAAGACTGCCGTCGATGACTAATGGGGATTCGTGATGATCGATGATCGCAGTTGTCCCGCTACACAGGGCTTCTGCGGCACCGAGGGCGGCAGACCAATACAAAGTGTCCAGGTCAAGTGCAACGTCCAATTTCCACCAGATGTTCTGCAATACAGAGATGAATGAGTCAGGAGATTTTTTCGGTGCTGGCATTCCGCGAGCGAGCGATGAGTACAGATGGTGATGTGCACATACCATCGCGCGGGTCTCAAAAGCCATTGTTAGTTCAATTCCACACCGCGTTGAGAAGTGATTCTGGTGTACACCTCGGGGCGACGGTACCGATCAAAATCAAAAAGTGTCTTTGTGTACTTCTCGCACCAGTCCATGTCGCAACGCGCCACAATCAGTTCATCATCTGTTGTCAGAGCCTGAGCAACAATCTGGCCAGATGGCGCAACGATCATGCTCTGACCAAGAGAATCAACGCCTTCTTCCACGCCAGCTTTTGCAACGCCCACAACCCAAGTGCCGTTCTGATACGCACCAGATTGCATAACCAATGCATTGTGGAAACCCTGGAGTATGTCCTGGCTCGGGTCAGGGATGTAGTGGATGGGTGTGTTGTAGCCACAGAGAATTAGTTCAACACCTTGAAGACCCATAACACGGTATGTCTCGGGCCAGCGTCGATCATTGCAAATCATCATTCCAACCTTTGCTTCGAACGCGTTCCACACGCCAAAGCCTTCATTTGAAGGTGTGAAGTAATATCGTTCTGCGTGTTGAAAAGCTCTGTCCGGTTCATTGTGTTCGTGTCCGGGGATATGAACTTTCCGATACTTTGCAACGACTGAGCCGTCCTTCTCCACCAAAATCTGTGTGTTGAATCTTTCGCCCTGTGGAGTGAGTTCGGCGTAGCCCAAGCAAAAACCAATTCCTAGTCGCTTTGCTTCGTCGAACAGGGGAGCAGTAACTGGAGACGGCATTTGCGTCTCGTAATAAAGATCTGTTTCAGAAATATTTTCTACAAACCATCGGGGAAAGAAAGTGGTGAGCGCCAATTCTGGAAATACAACAAGATCGCAACCGGCAGCATGTGCTTGTTGAAGTAATGTAATAAGGCGCTTCACAACTGCTGGACGGTCATGGCTCTTCTGTATTGGTCCTAATTGTGCAGCACCGATGGTGATGATTCGCGTCATGAGTTGAACTCCTTTATTGCAGCGAGCTGCAAAAGCACTTGCAACAGAATATTCGTTCCAAGCGCTAGGTCATCTGGCGACGTGAATTCAGCAGGGTTGTGGCTGATTCCTTCTACGCTCGGTACAAAAATCATTGCTGAAGGACATACGCGCGCGAACATTTGAGCATCATGGCCAGCGCCACTTGGCATGTTAACGACAGCATGTGTGTGGGTTTTTGCAACAGAAGAAATCAGTTCAATAACTTGCGGGTGAAAATCAACTGGTTCAAACCGTGCCAAATATCTTGTGGAAACAGTGACGCCTTCACTATGGGAAATTGTTACTAAAAAGTCGGCAAATTCTTTTTCAGCCTGGCAAAGAGTCTTTTCATCAGTGTTGCGAATATCTACGGTTACAACTGCCTTTGCTGGAATCACATTGACAAGATTTGGAAATAGATCAATCTTTCCCACTGTGCAAACTTGATGGCCGCCATATTTCGAGGCAAGGTCTCGCAGGAAGACGGCGATTGATGCTGCCACATAACCAGGGTCTTTACGCATGTTCATCGGTGTGGTGCCAGCGTGATTGGATTGGCCGAGAACGGTTATCTCTTGCCAACTGATGCCCTGAACTCCGGTTACGGCTCCGATAATCATGTTGGTACGTTCAAGAACTGGTCCCTGCTCGATGTGCAGCTCCACAAAAGAATGTGGTGCAAAGCCAGGGCAGGGAGTTGCGCCGTTGTAACCGATTCGCTCTAGTTCGTCTCCGACGCGAGCACCATCAATGCCAACAATGTCAAGAGCTTCTTCAACCGCTAGTCCGCCTACGTACACGAGCGAGCCGAGCATGTCTGGAGCAAAGCGTGACCCTTCTTCGTTGGTAAAGATTCCAACACTGATTGGTCGTTCGGGTTCGTATCCGTTTTCTTGCAGGGTTTGAATGACTTCTAATCCGGCCAGAACGCCAAGGTTTCCGTCATACTTGCCGCCGGTTCGCACTGTGTCAATGTGGGAACCAGTCATTACAGGCAATCCCTTGCCTGTTTCCCATGTGCCGATTACATTGCCAATAACATCAGTCGTGACGCGGAGACCCAGATCATTCATCCACGCAACAACTAGGTCTCGTCCTGCTGCATCTTCGTCAGTCAGCGCCAGACGGGCACACCCGCCACCGTCTATGGCTCCGATACTGGCAAGGTCCATGATTCTGCTCATGAGACGACCAGCGTTAATCCGGGGATAGCTCTGGGTGGTCGTAACGGACATTCTCAAAGTGTACGAAATGTAAAGACCAAAAGCCTGAATGATTGGGCTCAAGCCTCCCGCTGGAACCAAATACCAAGGAGGGCTCACTGCTGGTGCCTAGGGTGGCAGCGATGAGTGGAGCGGACCTGGCCTGGATTGCTGGCTGTATTGCCTTTGCTTCTTTCGCACAATCTCTCTCGGGATTTGGTTTTTCGCTTCTGGCTGTTCCTCTCATGACTTTGGTGATTAGTCCACGCGATGCCGTCGTGGTCGCCACAATTATCGGAACAATCTCTACGTCTTCCCAGTCGTTCCTTGACCGTAAACACCTAGATCGAGCGATTGCTGCTCGTTTAGTAGTCGCCTCGTACGTGGGAATGCCGTTTGGTCTTGCTGCATTTGTTTTTGTTTCAGAAACTGGACTGCGAATAGTTCTTGGAATCGTGGTCGTCACCGCTGCTGTGTTGTTGATGCGCGGTTTTCGTTTGAAGGAGGAATCTCGGCACTTCGATTGGCTTTTTGGGATGGTAAGTGGTTTTCTCTCGACCTCGACATCAACAAATGGCCCTCCGCTTGTTTTCTTGATGCAGGCTCGTCGCTTATCGCCAGAAACGTTTCGCGCAACTATCAACACTGTCTTTGCAATAGTGAACATCGGGGCCTTGGCGATGTTTATTGCTGCCGGAAAGGTAAACGCGAACAACCTGGCCGGAGTTGCGGTTGCTTTACCCTCACTAGGTGTAGCCATCGCACTGGGTTACGCAACGCGGCGACACGTCACGCAAGCACGTTTCAACTCCCTGGTGATTGGGTTGCTTCTCTTGTCGGCAATAAGTGTCGTTGTATCAGCTTTTACGAATTAGTCGTGACCAAACATCATGAGCCATTGCTCGCGTGTTCGTGGTTTGAAGACATAGTTGTGTTCTTTTACATCTGACAATCTGGCAGCAGATGGGGCAGAGTACTGATGTCCTGGCAAGACGACCGTGTCGTTTGGAAGTGAAGCCAGCAAAGTCAGACTGTCGTACATATCAGAGACATTCGAACCAGGTAGGTCTGTGCGCCCACATCCGTCTAGGAAAAGTGTGTCGCCTGAAATCAGGCAACCATTAGTCAGAAAGCATTGACTGCCGGGGGTGTGACCTGGAGTATGAACGCAAGTGACCTGCACATTTCCGACAGTAACTATGTCGCCTGCCTCGTGAGACACCACGTCAGATTCTGAAATACCCGTAGTTTTCAGAACCCAAGGTTTTTCGTGTTGGTTCACGTGGATGGGCACGCTGATTCGCTCAAGAAGCGCGGACACTCCTTCAATGGTGTGGCCCATCATTGAGCCACCAACATGGTCGGGGTGGTAGTGGCTCGCCAGAACTCCGGTAACTGTCATGCCGTCTGCTTCGGCAATTGCCAACAGGTCATCCACTGCGTATGCCGGGTCTACCATCAGGCATTCCTTGGTGGTTGAGTCTCCGACTAAATAAGCGAAATTCACCATCTGGTGAGCAATTGGGTTACCGGCCCCAAAATCGCGTCCGCTCAGGAGTTGGCGGAAATAGAAAGGATTGTCGTCTTGGTTGCTCACATACAGCAGAATAGAGCAATGTCCACTGAGCCACTACTTCAAGCGGGTGATTTGGTTGCCATAGGGCGACATCGCACTCGCGTCACGGCCGAATTCGCCGCAAGTCTTGCTGAAGGCGATCAAGTATTGGCTCTGTCGGGTTCTGGTGATCTGCGTCGATTGCCGAGACAGGTGGTTGATTTGGTCGACAGTTCTGTCGGCAGGGCTGTTGCTGCTTTTGCTCAGTTGTCCCGAGTGTCGGACCAAGCAATTGAGCATTTCTTTGAATTGGCAGCTGCGGCTTTGCTTGATGAAGAAGTGTTCTCTCATATTCGAAAGACAAACCTGACGGATGTTGAATCTGCCCAGAGGCGGGGAAGATCAACAACGCGACTGCAACTCACTGAATCCATGAGGCAAGACATGGTGTCGGCTCTGACGTTGTGGCGAGACGCACCCATGTCGCGCAACAAGGTCGTGTCACGTTTGGAACACACTGGTTGGTCGGTGGAGGAACTATCTGCTCCGCTTGGTGTTCTTGGATTCGTGTTCGAAGGTCGCCCAAACGTTTTTGCTGATGCAACTGGAGTGTTGAAG
This sequence comes from Ilumatobacteraceae bacterium, assembly GCA_044341035.1. GTDB lineage: Bacteria > Actinomycetota > Acidimicrobiia > Acidimicrobiales > Ilumatobacteraceae > UBA2093. Next base: position 80,375 of record JBIISL010000001.1, read on the forward strand.
GGTGGGAACACGGTTGTATTTCGCATCGGAAGTGATGCGCTTGGTACTGCAAACGCAATGATGAATCACGTGATTAGGCCGTCTCTGCGTGCGTCTGGACTGCCGGAGGATGCGGTGGTTCTTCTGGATTCTCCCGAGCATGCTGCGGGGTGGGCATTATTTTCAGATTCGCGATTGAGTTTGGCTGTAGCGCGGGGATCTGGTGAAGCTGTGTCTGAACTCGGTTCGATTGCCCAACAATCCGGAATACCAGTGAGTCTGCATGGCACGGGCGGAGCGTGGATGATCGTTGGTCGGACGGCAGACAACGACCGTCTGCGTTTGGTTGTGACTCATAGTGTGGACCGAAAGGTGTGCAATACGTTGAATGTCATTTGTGTCCAGCGTTCACATGCCGACATTCAAATTCCTATCATTTTTAGTGGTCTGGAAGAAGCCGCAGCGTTGCGAGGCGTACGGCCCCGAATTCACGCTGTTAACGGAGCCGAAAAGTATCTGCCAGCATCAGCAACAATTCAGGTACGAAGAGTTTCTGGATTGCATGAGGAGCTTCAGGTAACTCCATCCGACGAGTCATCCCTTGCTATTGAATACGAATGGGAAGAGAACCCAGAGTGCGCGTTAGTTGTTGTCGATTCGATAACTCATGCTGTCGATCTGTTCAATCAACACAGTCCTCAGTTCATAGTAAGTGTTGTTTCGCAGGATGATGCCGAACATGAATTGGTTTGGTCTATGGCCAACGCTCCATTTATCGGCGACGGTTTCACACGATGGGTCGACGGGCAATTCTCGTTACTGCGACCCGAGCTTGGATTATCAAACTGGGAGTACGGTCGGCTCTTTGGCAGATCTGGAATTCTCTCTGGTGATTCTGCTTTCAGTGTTCGTTTGCGAGTCAAGCAAACTGATCCTGAACTACACCGCTAAGGAATCATCTTTCCGAGAAACCACGAAATGAATCTATGGGACTTGCCTGTTCTCTTTTCTACCTCGTCTGCATGGCTGCTTAGTTTCAATAGAGCATTGATGCCAATCCACCGCAACGGTTCTGGTTCCCAGCGCGGTGATACGTGATTCACGATTGGAAGTGGAGCCGTCACCCGTTGTCGGGCGGAAATAGATAATGCCACTTCTTTCGCTGCAACAAAACTAAATGCGACACCGTCACCAACGTAACCGCCGAGAGTTGCGACATGAGTTTCATGGTTCACATTGGCAGACGTAAACCAATCGCGATGTACCCCAAGTGCTCCACCCCATCTATGAGACACGGCGGAATCGCCGATAGACGGAAACATGTCTCTCATTGATTGCTCTATCAGGGCATGAATCGAAGCATTGGTGTCAAACTTGTAACCAATTCGGCTTGCGAATTTGTATGGCGCGCCTCGGCCGCCGAAAGCTATTCGATCATCGGCTGTACGTTGCGCATAAATGAGAAGATTTCTTCCGTCAGATACTGTTTCTCTATTTCTCCAGCCGATGTCATCCCACTGGGATGACGAAAGTGGTTCAGTCGCAATCATGTACGAATAGAGCGGAGCGGAGTCGCGGCGGTATTGGCGCATTCGTGCTGTGAAGCCTTCGGTGGCGCGAACAATCCATTTTGCCTGTATCTGTGCTTCGCCTTGCGGCGTCCGAGCAGTCAGGCGTTGCGGTCGAATCTCTTCGACAACTGTTGAACCGAAGAATTGAACACCTCCTCGAATGAGATGCTTCACTAAGCCGTCCACCAACTTGCCCGGATGCAGGGCTGCACAATGAGGGCTGTAGGTTGCTCCGAGTGTGCCGGGAACTTGTACACGACGGGATGCTTCTTCGGGTGTTAGAAGAGAAATGAAGTCTTCGTCAAAGTCAAATTCCCTAAAGGAAGAAACGTTTTCTGTTAGTCGTTTCAACTGTGTCGGGTTCGAGGCCAATGACAACGTGCCGGCCTTCCGCCATCCACAGTTCAGCCCCTGCGCAGAAATGAAATCTCCAATCTCGTCTACAGACCGAACAAGAGCCATTTGTAGAGCCGTGGCAGACTCTCTGTTTGTTTTATCGGCAATGGTCTGAAGTGACATAGGAGAAAAGGCACTACACCATCCTCCATTACGTCCACTTGCACCGAATCCGGGCTGCTGCGCATCAATGATGGCGATTGAAAGTTCGGGCTGATTGCTCAATAGATGGAAAGCGGTCCACAGCCCGCTGAAACCTCCACCCACGATTGCAATGTCAAACGAACTGGTAGGGGAAACACACGGAAAGTTCCAGACGTCTGAATCTTCTCGCCACAATGATTGAGGCCACTCAACAAATGCCTTGTCCATCTGTTGAATCTAGTTGCTGTTGGATTCGTGTGAGATGTTGTCGATGAGTCGTACATCACCGAACCAGACGGCCACACAGATAGTGGCAGTCTTGCCGAAGTGATCAATTTGTTTGAGAGTCTTTGAGTCGACAACTTCTATGTATTCAACTCGACCCTCACTAAATGAGTGAATTTCATCTGAAAACATTTTCTTGATTGCTTCAGAACTATTTTGGCCTGACTGGTTCTGGGAGACAATTTTTTGCAGAGCAGAGAAGATGACTGGGCTCTGCTGTCGATGTGTTGATGTCAGTCGCACATTTCTGCTCGACATCGCTAGACCATCAGGTTCTCGTACTGTCGGTACACCAAGGATTTGGCAGCTGATGTTTAGATCCGCGATGACATGGCGGATAACTGCAAGTTGTTGAAAATCCTTTTCACCAAAATAGGCACGGTTGGGACTTACGGCATTAAGTAGCTTGACGACGACAGTTGCTACTCCGTCGAAATGACCTGGTCGACTTGCACCTTCCATTGTTTCTGATAGCGGTCCAGCCGTCACTGCAGTTGAGAAACCATCCGGGTACATCGCGTTCACTGAAGGAACGTAAAGAGCGTCAATCCCGGCTGTGCTCGCTATTTCAATATCGGCTTCCAAGGTTCGCGGGTACGTCGTCAAATCTTGAGAGTTGTTGAATTGGAGTGGGTTCACAAATATTGAAGCAACGCTGCGGGGGTTGTCGATTCTGCTTCTCGTCATCAGAGCTGAATGACCGTTGTGTAGCGCCCCCATGGTAGGAACGAATCCGATGGAATGTCCCTCCTGGCGCTCGCGTCGAGACCACTCTGAGATATCAGTTGGGGAGTGGAATAGTTCCATCTCTAGTGAAAGCTATGGGACTCGCCGGGAAAGGAACGGCTACGAACATCGGAGACGTACTCTGTTACGGCTGTTATCGATTGTTCACGAATGTTGCTGTAGGCCTTGGCGAAACTAAAGCTGCGCTCTGAAAGCCCCAAAAGGTCATGCAAAACAAGTACTTGTCCATCACATTCAACTCCGGCACCAATTCCGATTGTTGGTATTGCAGAAATCGAAGTTATCTCTGCAGCAAGAACTGCTGGAACAGCTTCGATGACGAATGAACACGCACCGGCGTTTTCGACAGCTCGCGCATCAGCAAGAAGTCGATCGCGTCCGCCTGACTGGTTACCCTCTTCACGGCCTTGAATCTTGTTACCGCCCATTCGGTGATAGCTCTGGGGTGTTAGACCAATATGTCCCATGACCGGAATGTCAGCGCGAACTATGGCCTCAATTGCCTCTTGTGAATTAATTCCACCTTCGAGCTTGACTATTTCAGCTCCGGCCTTGACCAGCCTGACTGCGTTGATTACTGCATCACGGGCAGAAGTTTGATACGAACCAAACGGAAGATCGCCGACGATGAGAGCTTTCGGTTTTGCTGACGCAACCATTTGGATGTGATATTCCATATTCTCCATGGAGACGGGGAGAGTGTTGCGATGGCCTTGCATGACAGTTGCTACAGAGTCGCCTACAAGAATCAGATCTATGCCGGCTTGGTCAACAATCGATGCAAATGTCGAGTCGTATGCGGTAACCATTGTTAGTGGTATCCGTTTGATCTTGTAGTCAACGAGACTTGGCGCAGTGATTTTGGCCCGCTGAGTGTTCATCGTGGGAACGTCTTTCACTGTTCTAGGTTATGCGGGTTTTCTGGCGATAATTGCCAGGATCATGGCACTTATACGAACAGGAGCCTTATGGCTGATTCTGGGTCGTGAGCGAGGTGGGTATCTGTGTCGATCACCAAGGTGGGGCGGTCTATGCAGTTGAACTGGCTCCAACTGGGGTGACCGTGAGCAGCAAACGCAACGATTTCAGATGCGAATCGGTCTGCAATTGCAGCGCGTTCAGGGCCATCACCGGTCATCATGTCGGCTCCTTCAGCGTGGAGGTTGTCAAAGGCAAATGGGATATCTAGTGCATGACAACAGCCAACTGTGCCACCAAAAACTGGAGTAGGCCACGTGAACCAATACATCCACGTGGGGGCATTGTGACCGGCTCGGGCTTCGCACAGGCGTTGAGCACGTTGACGGAACGCAGTGTCTGTACTAACTGCAGACATGAGATCTTTCGGCGATTCTCCTGGTCGCAGAACTTCATAGGCAAGCCTCGCTTCTGCTGCCTTGTCTCCGAATGTGTCCGTAGTGAATTGTTCCCAACGGGCTGCATCTGCATCGGCCAGCGTGGGGTCAAAAGCAGACCACAGTTTGTTTTCATCGCGGTTGGTGCCGACAACTAAAGGTATGGGCGATCGTGCTGCTACGTCGAGAATTTCTGGACGTAGAGCAGCTCCACCAGCTGTTGGGGAGTAGAAATCAAACTCTGTTGTCGTCGTGGCCATTTGCTTTTGTTGAATAGAAAGAATTTCATCTGTTGACAATTTGCGCGCATCTTCTATTGAAGCAACACCTGCCAATGTGAGGAATTGTTCCTGGAGTTCTTGAGATCTTTCGTGGTTACGCAGTTGACCTATTGACGGGCTCATAGCCCATGCTTTGTGAGCAAGCCCACTGATTTCTGTCGACGCAAGGAGTGACACAACTGCCGACCCTCCGGCTGATTCACCGAAAATTGTGACGTTGTTAGTGTCGCCACCAAAACTCGGGATATTGCGTTGCACCCAACGCAAGGCGGACAACATGTCAAGTATTCCGTAGTTACCGTCGCCCAGAAATCCCAAGGAACCAAGGCGGTAGTTGATTGTGACGACGACGCAGCCACGTGATGCTAAAGAGGATCCGTGGTACCAAGCCACGGATCCAGCGCCATTTGTATAGGCGCCGCCGTGAATCCAAACAAGTACGGGGAGTTGTTGTGAGTCCACAGGATCATGGGGGATGTACACGTTTAGGTTGAGACAATCCTCGTTCATATGACTGGCATCCATGTTGAGTGCAAGTTCCAACATGCCCGGAGTCTGTGGGCAGATATACCCGTACTTTGATGCATCAAAATTGTCGTATCCAGAAGTGATATCAGTAGGTGGCTCAAATCGACCTGCGCTCGCAAATGGAATTCCGAGAAATTCGGATCCTCCAGCAGAACTTGTTTTGCCGATGATGGAACCTGATGGAGTGGTGATTGTTCGTTCGTTGCTAGACATTCCAATACGGTACCTGCGAGTCCGGCCCCGTTCACTAGCGTGTTGTGAATGTTGGGACAATTAGCGGGCCGTATTTTTGTCGAACTGGACAGACGGTTGTCGTTTTGGGCATCCACCAGCGCACAGGATTCTCGTGGAAAAAAGTTCGCGTCCTTTGGCGCCCGTAGCCTCATAATGTGGAAACCGACCACAATCTTTAACGAGCAATACATCTCGATTGGTAACGACACTCTGATAGGTCCCGGTGTCGCTTTGTCTGCGGGAATGGTGCCCGGTCAAGAGTGCATATCCAAAGTTGTCGTTTCAATTGGCGATCGATGCCTCATCGGGCGCGGAAGCGGAATTGTCGGGCACTTCTCGATTGAGATTGGAAACGATGTGTGGACTGGTCACCATGTGTACATCACAGATCAGAACCATGGCTATGAAGATGTCACGCGACCAATCTCGCAGCAGTCACAGCCTGAACGACCTGTTGTTATCGGAGACGGTTCATGGCTTGGTCATGGCGCAGTGGTGCTACCAGGTGTGACCATCGGTAAACATGTGGTCATCGGAGCTAACTCTGTGGTCACAAAGGACATTCCTGATTTTTCAGTTGCTGTCGGATCGCCTGCAAAAGTAATTCGCCAATATGACGAGACACATGGCTGGGTGAATGTCGACTAGACGGACAAGTCATACGGAGTTTGACATGTTTTCATGTTGTTCTCTCGTGCGAATTTACTGATGCGTTCACTGACTGGTACGCCCTCTACTTCTGTCTCTGCAAAGTATGGGCGTGTTTTTGCGTTTCGAAGATCAACGATGAACGCACGCCTGTCGGCAATATATATTCTGTAATCTGCTATCCACCTCGGAACGAGTTCCTGCCCTTTGGCATCGCTTGGCGTGTCTGATGCAATGAGATTAATTGCAGCCTCTAGCGTGTCCGTTGCCTGTTCAACCAAGTTTGCCTTTGTCGCTAATGCTGCAGGATCATCGGCCTTCATTGGTGTGAGATCTTGTAACGAGAATCTCTGGTCTTCTGCTTTCTTGCAATGGGTTTGGGCCCGAGTTTGCCAGGCTTCATCATTGATCTTGTTGAAACTTTCGCGCGGCGCAAATCCGAAGGCGTACACCCACATGACAGCGATGAGGACGCAAACAGAAATAAGGAATGCGCGAGTAATTTTTTTGAGAAGCACGACTAGAAGGCTAGGGCGTGACTCTGAGGGTTTGTGGTCGCCAACACAGAGCCAGATGACACACAGCGGCAAAGAGCCCTATAGGTATAGCCCAATGGTTGATCGAAGGGTTCATCCCGAGGGCGCTGTCTATCGACCAATTGCCAGGACCTGTTAACGACAGAGCTGCGCTGACAGCAATGATTGATGCACAATACTCCCAACCTCCATTAGGCAGAAAAATGAAATAACCAACTTTGAGATGAACGGTCACTATTGCGACAACCATAAGTGCGGTAATTGCGGCCAAAGTTAGAGGCGTGAGGACTCCGACAGCTAGACCAATACCGCCAACTACTTCTGTGATTGCTGCTACAGATGCTTGCTGTTTAGGCCACTTCATTCCGATACTTGCAAACCATGATGCAGTGCCAGCTACGTTCTTGGCCTTATTGATGCCGTGATACGCCATCGAGCAACCAACACTGATGCGCAAAACGAGCAAGGCCGCATTTATTTTGTCCATCAACGCATTGTAGATGACCGGTATGACTGAGTTGGTGCTGACAGACTGTTCATGTGCTGTTCGAAATCCCTATGCGTCGAATCAAAGTCTCTTGTTGTGCTGTGATCATGCTGACGGTTTTGGCGGCGTGTTCCTCTACTTCTTCCACTGGGTGCGGTGATGGGAATTCCATCTCGGGGTTTGTTGCCGGGTTTTCGCAAGGCCTTGACAATTTTTCCGAGGAAAAGTACGCGCAATTGCGAACTGATTCTTTGAATGCTTACGAAGTTGCGGTTAATGCGGTGCCAGAAAAGGAAGTGTCTGTAGAGGCAACGGCCTTAGCGAAAAAGGTTCTTGCGTTTATCGGCGCCATGAATTCTGTAAGTTGGGACATCAATCAGGCACTCAGTATTCCTGTCGCCATTGATGCCGCAGTTGACCTTGGTTCTTTCGAATCCTTACGTGAGGCAAACGCGATTGAGTCAACACTGTTGTCACGGTGCGGGTTGCCATCTACTTTTGCACCAAATGCTGAAGCCGAAATTACTCTGCCAATGAATTCAATCCCGAGTCCGACAGCTACAGAACCTCCAATGTCTTCGGTTGATGAATCTTCGGAGCTGACGGTTCTTGGAAAAATGATTGCTACGCAGTTTGGATTAGTCGTCACAGACGTTGAAGCACAGTGTTTGGGAGTGGCGCTCTCGGCGACATACGATGCGAGCGGCCAATTACCAGATTCCGTGCAATACCAAAGGCAGTTTCAAAAAGCATTTGATGATTGCAAAGTTCCTTTTACAGTTCCTACCTAAAGACGCAGTGCTACTGGGTTAGGGTTCTACAGTTGAATTATGGAAATTGTTTTTGTTCGACACGCTGAACCCGAATGGGTTCGTGACAGTCTCAGTGTTGATAATCCGCCTCTGACGACCAGAGGGCATGCGCAGGCCGCGCTTCTTGGCGATTGGGCAGCAACACAGAAGTTTGACGAGGTGTTGGTTTCGCCGCTCGTTCGTACCCAACAGACTGCCGCACCGATCTTGAGTGCATTACAGATGGACTTGGTGATAGCTCCGTGGTTAGAAGAGATCCGAAATCCGATTTGGCATGGAACTCCGGAAGAAAAAGCGGCAGAGGCTTGGCGCAATGAGAAATCTAAGCCGTCCCATGAAAGATGGAGTGGGCTTGAAGGTGGGGAGCCCGTCGATGAATTTGTCCAGAGAATAAATGTGGGAACAAGTCTCTTCTTGGAAGAAAGGGGACTAGTGCGATCAGAGGTTGAATTGCCCGTATGGAAGCGGCTGCATTCATTCAAAGATGATGCCCGTGTATTGCTTGTGGCTCACGCAGGAACCAGCAGTGTCAGTATTTGCCACATGCTGGGTTTCCCCCCAACTCCTTGGGAGTGGGAACGACTTGTTATCGGTCATGCAACAATCAATCGTCTCGAAGTTTTCGAGATTGGTGACGGAATGACCTTTGGGTTAAGCCAATTGTCCGGCAACGAGCACCTGCCTGCGGAGATGCGCACCTACTGAGTGACGTTCATGCACTTTCACTGCTCTAGATTCTGTGTATGAATCAACAATCGGAATTAGATCCTGATGCTCTGAAAATGTTCTCATTTAGTGTCTTTAGCAAACTTGAAGGTGCTGTGACTGCTGGAATGATTCATTTGGGTGACCGTCTTGGGTTGTACGAAGTTATGGCGTCGTCGCCGGAAGGGGATACGTCAGCTTCACTTGCCTCAAAGACGAATCTTCACGAGCGATGGGTGAGGGAGTGGCTTCACAATCAAGTTGCAGCCCGCATAGTTTCGTGTGCTGATTTATCAAATGAATATCCTGTTTTTCATTTAACACCCGAGGGCGTTGCAGTGCTTGCCACGCCTTCACACCCTGCGTATGGGATGGGAATGTTTCACCGTTTACCTCAGACAATGGCGGCTCTAGAACACATGCCGGAAGCTTTTCGCACAGGTGTCGGGCACGACTACGACTCTCACGGTCCTGAAGGTGCTGTCGGAATAGAAAGAAGTTTCGAACCATGGAATCAGAACTTCTTGATTCCTCTCGTGCTCCCAGCATTAGATGGTGTTGTGGACAAGATGAAAGTCGGGGCTTTAGTTGCAGACATCGGATGTGGTTCCGGTGGTGCAGCGTTATTGATGGGAAAGACGTTCCCAGCTAGCACCATTGACGGATTTGATATTTCGAAATTTGCTCTTGAACGCGCCGAGGAGCGAAAAGCAGAGTCTGAAGTCGACAATGTTTCATTTTTCGATCCACGTGATAGTGCAATCGCGGTGGATCATCGGTACGACCTTATTTGTACATTCGACTGCATTCACGACATGACACATCCGACGGAGATGATGAAAACTATTCGCAAAGCTCTCAAAGAAGATGGCACGTGGTTGCTTGTTGACATCAAGGCCCAAGACTCGTTAGCGCTCAATGTTTCGAAAAATCCGATGGCCTCACTGCTCTACGGAATCAGCGTTCTTAGTTGTATGTCGTCAGCTATGTCGGAGGATGGGGGTGAAGGCCTGGGCACTCTTGGATTATCGGCGGGAAGAGCTGAGTCAATGGCACGTGACGCCGGGTTTACTCAATTTAGAAAGCTCGATGTGGACCACTCAGTTAACGCGTTCTACGAAGTTCGTCCGTAATTGCAAGTATCCGCACTCTTTCTCTCGTCACTGGATCATGTGAAAAGAGAAAGAGTGAAGACGATTTGATTACGCAGCTGGAACTGCAAGTGGAGCTGTGACGCTACATGCATCAACAGCAGAGACGATTGGAGTCGGATCTATTGCTTCGCCACCCAAAGGATGTACTTCAAGATGAAGATGTGGCGTGGTGGTTCCGCCAGTCTTTCCGAGAAGACCAACAACTTGGCCTGCCTTAACTTTCGTACCAACTGTGATTCCATCAGCAATCTTCTGCATATGGCCATAGAAGAAGTATGTTCCGTCAGCCATTGTGAGACGAACGCCATTTCCGGCAAGTTTGTCCGAACCAACTGAGTAGAGCTTGGTGATTGTTCCATCAGCTACCGCATAGAGAAGGTTTCCTTCTTTAGCAATGATGTCAACACCAAGATGAAGGCGATTGGTTCCACGAGGAGCGTGCCAAGTGTTCTCGTAGCTGCAAAGACCTTGTACAGGGAACACTGCAATTGACACTGCAGGCGCTGCTACGAGACCGAGCTTGATTGCTGTCTGTGTTGTCAAAGTACCGGTAACAGAGAGGGAATTTGCTGTCTGATATTTCTGAAGCGCTACGAATGTTGCTCCACCGAAAACTCCGTCAGCGCCGCCCTTGACTTCAATGCCAGCATTGATGAGGGCTTTTTGCAGAATACGAACTGAATCGCCCTTGTTGCCACGAACAGGAAGCTTTGTGGATGTCAATGGAGCCGAAGCTGTCGCAACGCTAACTGCAGCGGGTGCTGGTGCGGGCGCTGCAACTGGTGCGATCAAAGCGAGTGCTACAGCTGTTGGGATGTCAAGCAATCCGCTGGCAGTGATTCCCTTGCTGGTCTGAAACGCAGTGAGGGTTGATGTAGTACCTGATCCGAACGCGCCGTCGATGCCGCCCTTAACAATATGACCAGCAGCTGTCAGTGCCTTTTGAACTGCAACTACAGAATCACCTTTGTTGCCACGGACAGGAAGTGTTGACACGGTAAGTGGATACTGAACTGTTGGTGCAACAGTTGTGGTTGCAGGTTCAACCGTGGTGGTTGTTGCAATAACAGTTGTGGTCGGTGCGGCTTCAACTTTGAGAACCTTTGCTGTAGGTGCGTCGACTACGCCCGTTGCCTTGAGACCAACAACCTTCTGAAATGACTTAAGGGCACGTTGAGTGTTCTTGTTGAAGACACCTGTCGCTCCGCCTTTAAGAGTGAACCCGTTTCGAAGGATTGCTTTTTGTACAGCCACAACATGTGCGCCTTTGTCTCCGAATGAAGGTTGGCCTGGAGCAGTTTTGGTTGATGTGGAGGCAGCTGCGATGACTCCGGTTGAAGCATCGGCACCAGCAGGGACCATAGCGAGCCCCATTCCAAGGATTGCTGTAGCAACCGCGATGCGAGTAATGAATTGTGTGTGGTTGTGAGACATGTGTCTGCTCCCTGTTTTTGATCCGCAATAGGGATCGGCAGGTCTAGGCAGAACTTGAGGAATTTCTCACAGAAAATGTTTGACTGAACACTCTGAGTGGTGTTAGTGACCAACTGGTCACAGATAGTGACCAGGACAAGAGTCTTCTTGGGCAAGATTGGACTGCAAGTCGTGTGAGAGCATGGGTTTTAGGTCGTATATGACCAGAAGGGCGTGGGTATGGGCTTAAGCAGATTGTCAAGAAGTGTTGAGGGGGCTCGTGTCCTTGTAACTGGGGCAGGTAGCGGGATGGGTCGAGCAACGGCCCATGTGTTCGCCGATGAAGGAGCTTTCGTGATGGTGGCCGACAGGGATGCTGTAGCCGTATCGGCCGTAGTGACAGAAATTGAGGCTGAGTACGGATCAGACAGGGTCCGCGGGGTAGCCGGAGACGTTTCTACCCCTCAAGGTCGCAAGGATCTTGTGGATGCTGTGATTGGTGCCTGGGGTGGCGTTGATGTCCTTATCAATAACGCAGGCGTGAGCCTTGTCACTTCGGTGTTCTCAGACGAGGACACCTTTCTCCAGAATTGGGATCAAACTCTCGCAATCAATGTTTCGGCGCATGCGCACCTCATCAGGCTGTGTTTGCCATATCTCATGAAAGCACCGAATGGTGGACGAGTGGTGAACATTGCGTCCACAGAGGGCATTGTTGCAACTGGGGGACTCTCGGCGTACACAGCTTCGAAACACGCGGTGATAGGACTGACAAAAAATTGTGCAGTCGAATTGGGTCGCCACAACATTACGGTCAATGCGATTTGCCCAGGACCAATTGATACGGCCATGACGGCTGGTATTGAGCAGGATGCAAAGGAAAAGTATGCGAGACGGAAAGTTCCGTTGCGTCGTTACGGGATTCCAGAAGAAGTAGCGCAGATGACTTTGAGTCTGTGTTTGCCTGCCGCTTCGTTTACTAATGGTGCTGCGCTAGTGGTTGACGGCGGTATGACCATAAAACACGGCTAAGCCTTCGAGTATCCGTCGCTGACGCCCGTGAATCCTGATGGAGCATGTGCTCCGAGCACCAGTGTTTCCAGCACACCGACTCCTTGATGAACAGTTCCGTCGGAAAGGGTGCAAGTAACCGAGCACAAGGTTTGCGTATGCAAATTATGCAGCAGCAACGGATCTTCAACAGGTACGGAGTATCTGTCACCGCCGGTCTCTAGTTCACCTTTCCAGTTACCGTGATTCCATTCAGGATGCAGGTACCCGAGCCCGTTCATTTGAAAATGAACGAGGGGCGTGAATATCAACTCGGCTGACTGTTGTGCAAACTGATACTGCAGTGCGAATTTTTCAGCACGGCGTGTCCCGTGCTCCCACTGGTAATCGTACGTAACTGTGTGCGCGTGCTTTATGGTGTCGGGACCAATCAGCATTGCTCCGGATTCATGCCAACGCTGACCATCTTCGTATTCATTGACATCGAATACTGTGCCGAAGCCATCGAACCACACTGGGGCCCACAACCAGTAGAACTGTGGCGCCGTGTTAAGTGGTGCTCCAAGTTGAATACGCTCACCGACACCGCGTACACCCCATGATCTGTCACGAGAGCCAACGATGTCTCCTGGTGCTAAATCAAATCGAACACCATCAATTTCTATCCATCCTGACCAAATGCCCAACTGAGTAAGCCGGGTGTAGCTCATTACTTTTCTATTTCCCGCACGTACGAGGAATGGCGGCTCTTCGTATGGCAATGAGGATGCTTCAAAAGTAATGTCAGCGCGGATTGCATGTTCGGGTGCATCAACCGTTATGCGATGTTTCTTCATAGGTATCAGCACTTCAATTTTGATGGGCCCAACTTCATTACATTGCAGGCGGTCTATTGGTGCGCGACCTGAAGCGTGAACATTTACTTGTTCGCTGTTTCGCACCACACTGAAAGACGCGTCAATTACATGTCGGTTCGGGTACAGGCCCATGGCGGCGGCGAAGAAGATCTTTCCATCGCGTGAATATCCGTTGAAGAAGTAGCGGTCATATGCGCCTGGGTCGCCCGATTCTGTGTGCGCGATGGGTTCCGACGTCTGATGAATCGGATAGTCGTCGAAAGATGTAATCATGCCTGTGACCGTAGCCACTGTCGAGTGGCTTACGCCAGACGGACGGTGACGACAAAGCTGTCGTACAGTGGTGGTCGTGATAACCGTTTCTCAGAAGGCGTTTCGAAGTGTTACGGGTACCGCCTTGGCTTCGTTATCGGTAATCATCTTTACCGGTGCGATGGTCCGTCTTACGGGTTCTGGACTTGGTTGTGCCGATTGGCCAAGGTGTAACGCCACAAAGTTCGTTGATGTTTCTACGGGACACACATTGATCGAACAGGCAAATAGGTTGTTCACAGGAGTGGTCTCCTTCAGTGTTATTGCCGCGGTTCTGCTGGCTCATTTTCGGAGACCATTGCGAAGAGATTTGGTTGTTCTTGCGTGGGGATTGGTTCTTGGCGTTCTTGTTCAAATCATTATCGGCGGGGTAGTTGTGCTCACGGGGCTTAATCCGTACGCAAACATGGCGCACTTTTTGGTTTCGCTGATTCTTGTTGCGAATGCCTTCGTTCTTTTTCGTCGTTCTGGAGAAGTTCCTTCTACTTATTTGCGCTCGGGCCCACAGCGTCTTGTGTTTGCTATTCGCATAGTGGTGGGGAGCAGCGCACTCGCTCTGGTGACCGGAACAGTGGTTACGGCTACAGGTCCCCACGCAGGAGACGAAGATGCGGTCCGCTTGGGTTTTGAATTGACAAGTGTTGCGCGCGTACATAGTGCAAGCGTGATTTTGACTATAGGGCTCATAGTTTTTCTTGGTGTGCGTGCAAAACGCTTGCAGGCAGACTCGAGCACTCGAGATGCAATTCAAGCTTTGTTACTTGCCGCGGTGTTCCAGGGTGCGATCGGATATGCCCAATACTTCTCCGGTGTTCCGGTTACGTTGGTTGCTGTTCATATTGTTGGTGCAACAGCGTTATGGTTTGCGGTCTGCAATCTTGCGGTTTCGCCATCACGTTGAACGGACTAATAGAAATCTACTGAGTTAGTAGATCGTACAAATGTGTGCAATCGTTCAGCGTCAACACGCTTGGAGTGGCACTTAGTTTCACTGTCGTAATGCTGGTGTTTTCAACCATCATCCACAATGAGCGGCGGGTGCCAAGCATCTCTGCTATATAAGCATTTATGACCCCGCCATGACAGACAACGGCGATGCACCCGCCGTCGTGTTGTGCGGCAAGTGAATTAATGCGTGTTGAAACACGTGACCGAAAATTCTTGTCTCCTTCGGCGTTTGGTATCCCATCCCAAGTACCTGTCTTCGCCCATTCCACATACTCGGGGTCTGCGGTTGCCGCACGGCGCCGAAACTCGCCGTGGCTCCAGTCGCCAAGTCTGATTTCCTCTAGATCTTCAAACACTCCGACTTTCAAATCGTGATGCGATGCAATGGCCTCAGCCGTATGCAGGGCGCGAAGTAGATGACTTGAGTACACAGCGTCGATTCGGGCACTTGACAATCGTGAGCCAACTGCAATTGCTTGTTTCTGACCAATCTCGTGAAGTGGTGGGTCCATACTTTCAGCAGATCCCGGGACAATGTCCGCTGAACGTCCGTGACGAATGAGCAGGACCCTGCATCCTTCGCCAAGAGACCCATCAAGAGTGGGCTGCGGGACGCTTGTTGAGTCGGGTGTCCCAACTAACTTCTTCGATTCCATAGTTGTATCTTTGTTGGTATGACCAAAGAAGATGAAGTCCTGCTCGAAGTATCGAACCGAATTGCAACCATCACTCTGAACGCACCCGGCCGTATGAACACAATCTCGGGCGTCATGCTTGATTTGTTGTCGAAGAAGCTGCTTGAAGCGGATCGTAACCCCGAGGTCAGATGCATCGTTCTTACAGGTGCTGGTCGTGCTTTTTGTGCCGGGCTGGATCTGGGTTCGCAAGCAGGGAAAACGGAGTCGCTTGGGGTTTTGGACGACACTGGCGCAAACATGGCTGAGTTTGATCTGCGCGAGGCGCCACCGATTGTTCTGCACGGCATTGATACCCCAGTGATCTGTGCATTGAACGGGGGAGCAGCAGGTTACGGACTTGACATTGCGCTCGGTTGCGATATTCGCATTGCTGCAGATAATGCGAAAATGGCTCCGGGGTTTGCAAAGCGTGGAATTTTGCCGGAGAGTGGCGGAACGTGGTTGTTGCCTCGAATGGTCGGATACGCCAGAGCTGCTGAGATCGCGTTTACTGGTCGAACCTTGATGGCTGATGAGTGCCTCGCAATGGGTCTTGTAAATAAGGTTGTTCCTGCTGACCAACTCATGGATCATGTGATGGACATGGCTGGAGAGATTGCGTCGAATGCTCCGTTAGCGGTACGAGCCATTAAGAGAATGATGCGCGCTGCAGAGACTGAGACATTTGAGCAAAATGTGCACCATGTTTTTCTTCAGCTTTTACCACTTTTCCGCACGAAGGACTTCAAGGAAGGCGTAGCTGCGTTTATTGAAAAACGTCCTCCAAACTTCATCGGTCGATAAGTCTCCTTGTGACTTCGCGAGACCCTTTTTTGTTGTTGTCAGTCGAACGGACAGCTTCTGCAAAGGAGATTCGCCGGGCGTGGCGAGAAAAAGCGAGAGCAACTCATCCAGATGTTGGCGGTTCCCATTCGGCAATGCAGGAACTTAATGATGCATTGCAGCGCGCATTGCAACTATGCGCTGAGAAAAGTGTTACATCCGTAAGAGCGCCAGCTGTGTGGACGCGCCGCGAGCGTGATGTTTCTAGTTTCACTGTTGATGTGCTGCCAGCAGAATGCTTCGAAGCACTATTAGTAGTCACAGGAGGCTGCGGCGCAATTTCTTATGATGAGCCTCCGTATCAGGTGGAGTTTTCGTTGCATGATTCTGGTGTGGTCGGCGCCCTGCAGGGGTGGTGCCGTTGCGACTTGGTGCCCGAAGCTGGCGCCACAACTGTTTCTTTGTTGGTCGGCACGGATAATGCTTCCGACGGAATATCCGTAGAAGAAGTTCGCGATTACTTGGTGGCAAGTCTCAATGCCATCGAGTGGCCTTGCTAATTCGACGCTGCTGCCTTCGAGAGACGATCGCGTATAGCTATTCCTAAACCTGTCTCTGGTGGAAGTACAGCAAGAATCACAGAAGAACCCCGCAAGTCTGCTGCTCGTAGGTTGTCGTACAGACTTAGTGCGTATGTAGTGACATCTTCGTAGTGCAAAACCTCTGCAGAGACATCCTGTGAGAGAAGAACTGCTAACTGTTCTTCTGCTTGTGCTGCAGAGTCACATAACTGGACCCGAGCATTCGGTGCGTAGTGAGCGAGCAGCATTCCGGGTGCGCGAGATGGTCCGCCTGTCGCAGCTATCGTTAAACCTGTAATTGTTGCGATCTCAAGTACTGAAATCTTGCCTGGTCTGAGAACTTGTAACACAGAATCTGTGCACTCAACTATTGTCGACTCGATTCCGACCGCGCACTGTCCACCGTCGAGAATCAAGTCGACATCTTGGCCTAGGTCATGACTGACATGTTCAGCACTTGTGGGGCTGACCTGTCCGAAGCGATTTGCTGACGGAGCAACCACGGCTTCACCAACAGCATCCAATAACGCGATAGTCATTTCGTGAGCAGGTATACGCAGTGCAACTGTGTCTCGGCCTCCAGTTACCCAATCGGGGACTAAGGACGTACGAGGAACGAGGAGTGTTAAAGGACCTGGCCATAGAGCACTCGCTAGCAGGTTGGCTGATTCATTGATGATGCCCCACCGATTGATGTCGGCGTTCGGGGAGAGATGAACGATGAGTGGATGCGTGGTTGGACGACCCTTTACCTGAAACACTCTCGACACCGCGTGTTCGTTTAGTGCAACAGCAGCTAAGCCATAGACGGTCTCAGTGGGTATACCAACGATTCCCCCTTGTTGCAGTACACGAGCAGCCTCTGGAATATTTTTTGTTATTCGCGAAGGTGTGTTCATGCAGCGAGGAAATCGAGCAATGCATCGATGAACGAGAAGTTTTCGGGAGTCGCGAAGTGGTCTGTGTTGCGCAACACCGTCAACTTGGCATTTGGAAATGCAGCAGCAAGTCGAGTTGCTGGTCCGGCAAAGTCAGCATCACCGATAACGACGAGAATTTCATTGGTGATTGCCGAGAGTTGTTCTTCAGTTACTGGTGGCGATGCTGGTCGCTTCATAATTGCTGTGAGTGCAAGCAAGTCGTTACCCGCTGAGTTTCCGTAATGTGCAAACATTCGAGCAAATGTGTCGGTTTCCGGTGCGCGACCTTCTAGGGCATCGACAATTCTTTTATGGGCATCAGGCGGGGACACAGTGAATACGCCATCTCCGATGCCTGAAAGCACGACTTTTCCGAAACGGTGTGGTGCAGCAATAAGGGCACGCAGGAGTGTCAGCGCTCCTAAAGAGAACCCAACAGCATCGACTACAGGTTCATCTGGCAGGTGCTCAAGTAGCCACGAAGGTAATTCGATGTAGGCCTCTGGATCATGTGGCTTTTCTTGCTCGCCATGTCCGAGGAGATCAATCCCAATAGGCACACGCCCCACATCGGCGAGAAGGGCGTCTATTCCTGGCCTCTGCCAGGTTTCTCGGAAACTGCCGCCCCATCCATGAATGAGGACCACGGGAACGTTCTCGGTAGATGTCATGTCCACACGGTAGTCTCGTCATGCCCTATGCGGTTCTTACATGATCTCCCAGCCCACGATTTGACCTACAACGATGTGTTTATGGTCCCGAGCAAGTCTTCGGTTTCGTCCCGTTTTGATGTAGATCTCAGCACCCCAGATCAGATTGGTACCAATGTGCCGATCGTGGTGGCCAACATGACGGCTATTGCTGGTCGGCGCATGGCTGAGACGGTGGCGCGACGAGGGGGACTAGTAGTACTTCCTCAAGACATCCCGCTTGACATCATTCAGATGGTGGTCGAGCACGTGAAGACTCGCCATCCAATTTTTGAAACTCCAATCACTCTCGCACCTGAAGACACTGTCGGTGAAGCGTTAAGTCTCATTCATAAGCGCTCACATGGTGCTGTGATTGTCGTTGACCCTGGTAATCGTCCAGTTGGTGTCTTCACTGAATATGACGCTGTCGGATTCGATCGTTTCACTCAACTTAAGAACGTTATGAATCTTGACATGGTCTGCTTTACAGATTCGATGCCCGTTGCTGACATACACGACAAGTTGATCGACCAGCGATTGTCTTTTGCACCAGTTGTTGACAAGAACGGCATTCTCGTTGGCGCTATTACCCGCAAGGGAGCACTTCGAAGCACCATCTACGCTCCTGCAGTAAACAAAACTGGTCAGTTCCTAACATCTGTTGCAGTTGGTATCAACGCTGACCCTGCAAAGCGTGCAAAAGCTCTCATTGATCTTGGCGTAGATGTTTTGGTCATTGATACAGCCCACGGTCATCAGGACCGCATGCTTCGCGCAATTGAAGCTGTACGAGGTGTTGCTCCAAGCGCAACCATCGTTGCAGGAAATGTTGTGACCAGAGAAGGAACTCGCGATCTCATCAACGCCGGAGCAGACATTGTCAAGGTTGGCGTTGGTCCGGGCGCAATGTGTACGACGAGAATGATGACGGGTGTCGGTCGTCCGCAATTCAGTGCTGTTCTGGAAAGTGCCGAAATGGCACGCTCTATGGGTAAGCACGTGTGGGCTGACGGCGGTGTTCGCTTCCCGCGCGACGTGGCGCTTGCAGTAGCTGCTGGTGCAGCAAATGTCATGTTTGGTTCATGGCTTGCAGGGACCTACGAATCAGCTGCGGATACTCTGCGCGATACCGAAGGTCGTTTGTATAAAGAGAGTTTCGGTATGGCTTCGAACCGTGCCGTAAAGAACAGAACACGCGCAGAAACTGCAATTGAGCGTGCAAAGAAAGAACTTTTCGAAGAGGGAATTAGCACCTCACGTATGTATCTAGACCCTGTTCGACCAGGAGTTGAAGACATCATCGATCAGATCGTTGCCGGACTGCGATCTGCTTGTACATATGCAGGCGCGTCAAGCATGGAAGAATTTCACGAACGTGCCGTTGTTGGTGTGCAAAGTGCTGCTGGATACGACGAAGGTCGACCACTCGGTACTAGTTGGTAGTTGTGCGCGTTATTGCGATCGATGGTCCTGCAGGGGCAGGGAAGTCGACAGTTGCGCGTCAGGTTTCGGTTGCCACCGGACTTCGGTATCTCGATACTGGCGCTATGTATCGGTGTGTGGCGCTAGCAGTTCGACAAACGTCAACTAACCCGGAGAATGCTGAAGCAGTTGGAAAGATTGCTAGAGAAGTGGACGTTGTAATTGAACGTAATGCTGCCAGGTTGAACGGAATAGACGTTACTGATGCTATTCGGTCCAGTGAAATCAACGGAATAGTCAGCGTTATCGCGGCACATACTCCTGTCCGTGATGCAATGAGAGAACAACAACGGCGTTGGATTCAGGATCACAACGGGGGAGTTGTTGAAGGCCGCGACATAGGAACCGTTGTCTTCCCCGATGCCGTTCTGAAAGTGTTTCTTACTGCTTCGCCTGAAGTGCGAGCCGAGAGGCGCGTTGGCCAGTCGGGCGGAGATATTCAAGCAGTATCGGCGAGTATTGCAGAACGTGATTATCTGGATTCGAACAGAATCGATTCTCCACTGAAACCCTCTGCGGACTCAGTGATAGTTGATTCCAGTGGTAAAACCATCGAGGAAGTAGTAACAGAAATAGTTGCTCATTTTGAAGGGCGCGATCATGGCTGAAGTTGAGACTTTCATGGCTGGACAAAGTTTTCTGAGTCGTCTGTTCTACAGAGTGTTACGCGGACTCGTAGTTTTTGTCTGTACTTCATACACGCGTACGACAATTATCGGGAAAGAAAATATTCCTAAGAATGGTGCTTTTCTTCTAGCCCCTATCCATAGGTCAAATATTGATACACCGCTCGCCGCTGCGGTAACTAGGCGTCGCATGCGATTTATGGGCAAAGATACCATCTGGAAATTTGGACCTATCGGCTGGATCATTTCCGCTCTTGGCGCGTTTCCAGTGAGTCGCGGTACGGCTGATCGCGAAGCATTACGGCGTTGTGTTGCAGTTCTTGAAGCGGGTGAACCATTGGTTCTGTTCCCTGAAGGAACACGACAAAGTGGCCCTGTAGTGCATCCGTTGTTTGACGGTGCAACCTATGTTGCAGCAAAGGCCGGGGTACCAATTATCCCGGTCGGAATTGGCGGATCAGAACGTGTCATGCCAAAAGGTTCCAAGATGATTTATCCCAAGAAGTGTGTCGTAATTATCGGCACACCTATTCAAACAGTCTTGAACGGCACTGACAGATTGCCACGATCTGCGCTGAAAGAGTTGAGTGGAAACTTGTCTGAAGAATTGCAACGCCTATTTGATGAAGCTCAACGTCTTGCCGGCAGCCCAAACAATTACTGAGGTCTAGTTATGTAAGAATGCACTCATCAGGGACACCATGTGCAATGGGTCTGTAGCGCCACACATCTCGCGAGCCGAATGCATTGACAGTTGTGGAATTCCGATGTCAATCGCTTCGATACCTAGCTGGGTTGATGTAATTGGTCCGATTGTGGATCCACATGGCACGTTGTTACGCGAAGCAAATGTCTGCAGTGGAACATTATTGATCTTTGCAACAGAGCGAATATGGGCAAGTCCCCGTGCAGTAGTTGCATATCGTTGATTGCCGTTGATCTTGACTGCGGGTCCTTGATTCATTAAAGGAGCATGACGCGGTTCGTGTCGATCCGGATAGTTCGGATGAATTGCGTGCGCGTTGTCTGCCGACAAGCACCATGAAGAAGAGTTGCGATCAAAATGTTGTCCTTCGCTTAGTCCATGCTGTTTTGATATACACGAAATAACAGTGGAGAGCATCGGGCCAGCAGCACCCGTCGTGCTGTTGCTGCCTACTTCTTCGTGGTCATTGAGTACGAGTATCGAAGTGTGGTCAGATTGAGGTGAATTCCGCAATGCCTCAACTGCGCTCCAACACGATGCCTGATTATCGAGGCGACCACTTGCGAGGAGCGATTGATCTGCTCCTAGTAGTGACGCATGAGTGATGTCAAACAGATGAGCATCAAAAGCGGCTATGTCGTTGATGCCCGAGATACGAGTTAACCATTGTGTAAAAGATTGTTTTGAAGACCCCCACACCGGAGTCATGTGTTGGTGACGATCAAGATGGAGTCCCTTGTCGCTGATCTCTCTATCCAGATGAATAGCCAATTGGGGTATACGAGCAAGGGCTTCATGGGATGAAAAGAGATGTGAAGCTCCGGTTGCATCAATCACGCGACCAGCAATTCCTAGGTCCCGATCTAGCCACGAATTGAGAAGAGCGCCCCCGTAAATCTCAATGGCCAATTGTGACCAGCCGAGTTGGTGAATATCTGGCTGGGGCAATACTCGCAAGTTAGGTGAATCGGTGTGAGCACCAATGATCCGTAGTGCACCTTTCGGTGTTCCCAGTCTCCATGCAACGATGCAACCATCAAGTGCTAGATAACCGAGTTCGGGAATCTCGTTACCGAGCTGTGTGACAGGGTTGAAACCGGCCGTATCGAGAGTTGATGCAGCTGTGTGGACAACGTGAAACGGGGTTGGGCACTTATCAAGCCAATTGAGAAGTGAACTAATGGTTGCCTCAGGCATGAAAGAGTCCTGTCGGTAAGCCAGAACCGCGAAGATGCGATGTCTCATTGATGGACAGGATGCTTCGGTGGCCCGATGACGATGCAGCTATTCGATGTATTGATGTGTAATTCGGATAGAAGAATTGTGACTGGGCGATACCGAGAATGTGCGAGAGATAGTCATTAATGACTCCACCGTGACAGGTGACAACGACAGTGTCTCCTCTATGTCGACTAATGATGTCTTCGATAGAAGCAAGAACTCGATTATGGAAATCTTCAGGAATCTCATCGGAACTGAAGCCTCCCTTAGCCATCTCTAACCAGCGTGGGTCGTTTGCGGCCTTTAATTCCTCTACCGGG
>JBIISL010000016.1:0-34159 GCA_044341035.1 Ilumatobacteraceae bacterium
CTTTACGCCAACAGTTATTGCAGACCTCAAGCAGGACGACGAAATGATTCAGAACGAAATATTTGGGCCGGTCATTACTGTGCAGCGATTCTCAGATGAAGATGAAGCATTGCGTTGGGCTAACGGTGTTGAGTACGGACTTGCGTCGTCAGTATGGACACGAGACTTTGGTCGAGCTATGCGTATGGCCAAGCACCTTGATTTCGGTTGTGTGTGGATCAACACCCATATTCCGGTTGTTGCTGAAATGCCTCATGGTGGATACAAGAAGTCTGGCTATGGCAAGGACTTGTCCGCCTATGCGCTAGATGACTACACACGCATCAAGCACGTAATGGCAAACCTGGAGAGCTGAATAGTTCTACCGATTTTGGTATTGACGCCAGGCTTCGGTGAACACTGTTGTCAGAGTTGAGCGAATGAACTCAAGTTCCTGTTCGCCACATATAAGTGTCGGGGACAGAACGATTACTGGGTCTGCGCGGTCGTCTGCGCGACAAATCAGCCCAGCGTCATAGATCATGGGTGACACGACTTTGCGTAAGAGCCACTCGCTTTCTTCGTCGGTGAATGTCTCGCCGGTTTCTGAGTCGCGCACCAATTCCGCAACACGGAAGTAACCACAGCCGCGCACGTCGCCCACAATAGGTAATTCGCTAAGAGACGCCATCACATCATCAAATAATGCTTCGTGTCGCAAAACGTTGCCGCAGAGATCTTCACGCTCAATGATGTCGATATTGGCAAGTGCTACAGCACAGCTAACAGGGTGGCCACCGAATGTATGTCCGTCCAAGAAGACTCTGTCTCCTTCTTCTAAGAATGGCGCAGCAATACTGTCGCTTACTAAAACTCCACCAAGAGGGGAGTACCCACTAGTGGCGCCTTTGGCAAACGTGATCATGTCTGGCTGATAACCGAACCTGTCGGAACCAAACATGTGGCCAAGTCGTCCGAATGCACAGATGACTTCATCTGACACAAGCAGAATCCCATATTTGTTGCACGTCTCGCGTACGCGTTTCCAGTATCCGTCTGGTGGCACCAATGCCCCACCAGTGTTCTGCACAGGTTCCATAATGACCATCGCAATGGTGTCGGGTCCTTCTTCAAGTATCCGACGTTCTAGATCATCGGCGCAATCAAGCGTGCACGAGTCAAGTCGAGAGCATGTGTTGCATCTGTAGTGGTTCGTATTGCGAATCTTGAGAGCATTCGGAAGAAGCGGTTCGAATGGTTCACGTATCGCCTGAATGCCTGTGATTGACAACGCTCCAAAAGATGTGCCGTGGTACGAGTAGTCACGACTGATTACTTTGCGACGCCGTGGTTGACCGATAGCTGCGAAGTATTGAATTGCCAGTTTCCATGCTGCCTCAACGGCCTCGCCGCCGCTAGTAGTAAAGAAGACACGATTGAGATTGCCTGGTGCGAGATCAGCAAGTTTGCCCGCCAGCCGTGCAGCTGGTTCGGTTGCGTAATTCCAAATGGGAAAATATGCGAGTTTTTCTGTTTGGGCACGCGCTGCTTCTGCGAGTTCTTTGCGTCCGTGACCAACGTTGACAGTGAAGAGGCCACTAAGCCCGTCGAGGTACTTGCGCCCCTGTGCGTCGTAGACATAGGCACCTTCGCCACGATCGATTATGGGCAAACCGTCGCGTTGAACGCCTGCAAGTCGAGTGAAGTGGCCCCAGAGGTGCCGTTGAGCGAGGTGTTCAATCTGCTCAAAGTCGGCGGGGTCCATAGATGAACAATAGGTTGCGGCTCCGTAATTCCTTCATCATTGCCTAAAGATGCCTATGATTTGAACGACAGTAAAGGTGGTGGTCCAGTGGCAGATGAGCGCGGGTCAGTTGAACTCGTCAATGTGACGAAGAAATACGGCGACATGGTGGCAGTTGACTCCGTGAACCTTTCAGTTCATCCCGGCGAATTTTTGTCGCTATTAGGTCCAAGTGGTTGCGGCAAGACCACGACATTGCGCATGCTTGCCGGTTTTGAACAGCCAAACTCCGGCCATATCCGCATCAACGGATTAGAAGTGCAGCACATTCCTCCGTACAAGCGTGAAGTCAACACTGTGTTTCAGCATTACGCCTTGTTTCCCCACATGACCGTTGCCGAAAACGTGGCATACGGACTCAAACAATCGGGTACACCTAAGAGTGAAGTTGCTGCTCGTGTTGCAGAAGCTCTTGACATGGTGCAAATGTCGAAACTTGCTGAACGTCATCCGCGCCAAATGTCCGGTGGGCAGCAACAGCGAGTTGCAGTGGCTCGCGCCTTGGTGAATCGCCCTAGCGTTCTTCTACTAGACGAACCACTCGGTGCTCTTGACCGCAAACTGCGTGAAGAGATGCAGATCGAACTCAAACTCCTTCAGAGTCGTCTCGGAATCACGTTTGTATTCGTGACCCACGACCAAGAAGAAGCAATGTCAATGTCTGATCGCATTGCCATCATGCTCGATGGCCATATTGAACAACTCGGTGACCCCGAGACTGTGTACGAGCATCCGTCGACAGCGTTCGTGGCAGGGTTCATTGGTCGAAACAATTTCTGGACCGGAGTCGCTACCGAAGATGGCGCGATTGCCGATGACGGCACCGTTTTTATTGCATCGCGCCCCGAAGAAGATGTCCCGAATGGTGAAGACACACTGTCGGCAGTCCGCCCAGAGTGCATGGTGCTTACATCGGAACGCCCGCAACAGAATCACAATGTGGTGCAGGCCACGGTGTCGGGAATCTCTCATTTTGGTGACGTGCTGCAATACGTAGTTACCGCGGGAGACCGCGACCTCATTGTCATGTCGCCCCGTACCAGCACCAACCGCCCCGCGTTGGGCGACTCCGTTTGGTGCTCGTGGGCACCCGAAGAGGTGTATCTGTTCTCGGCCCGTCAGGCCGGGGTAGTACTGGCCGAGCCCCACAACGACTAGACCGCTAGGGAAGGCCAGTCCACGGACTAGGTTGTCCCTTGTATCAATCTCTAACCACTAATCAACAAGGAGAAATCACATGACACAGGAACTACGAATTCTTGCCCCAGATAGTTTTCGCGACAAATTAAATCGTCGCGCGTTTATCAAAGCGGGTACCGCAACTGCTGGTATGGCAGTGGTGCTCATGGCATGTGGCGGGTCAGATTCAGATTCACCTGACACCACTGCAGCTGCAGGAGAAGGCCCGACACAAGCAACAGGCGACTGGAGCCGCGTCATCAACAAGGCATCAGGAACTCTTGCCATGTACACATGGGGTGACTACGACGATCCGGAATTAGTCGGAGCGCTTGCTGAGTCAAGTCTCGGTGTGAAGATGAAAGTTGACTATTTCGGTAGTAACGAAGACCTCATCACCAAGTTGTCAGCAGGCGGCGGCACAAGTAGCGGATTCGACATCGTTGTTCCGACTGGCCCGTACATCGTGCAGATGGTGGAAAAAGGTCTCATTCAGAAGTTCGACAAGTCACTTCTTCCGAACATGGTCAACGTTGACCCTTCCTTCCTCAGTCAGGCATGGGATAAGAACAACGACTACTCAGTATGTAAGAACTGGGGCACAACAGGTTTCTTCTACGACACCACCAAGATCAAAAAGGAACTCAACACGTGGCAAGACTTCCTTGATGCGTGCATGGGCGAAGCAAGCGGTCAGTGCTCAGTCATTGATGCTGCTCCGAACTATGCAGGTCCTTATTTCTGGGCAAATGGAATCGACTGGAACACGGAAGATAAAGCTTCACTTGATGCAGCAGAAAAGTTCCTTGTTGAAGAACTTGCTCAGCATGTGAAGGCTTTTGACAGCTACCCAAGTACCAAGCTTGCTGAAGGTGCGTACACCTTGGCCATGGCATGGAATGGTGACGCGCGTCAGGCGTACTTCCGTATTAAAGATGCAGGCGGCACGCCAGAAAATTGGCGCTGGGTTCTCGGAACTCCTGACACTGAACTTTTCATGGATACCTTCTGCATTGCCGCCGGTTCTCCGAACACGGAAGCTGCACATGCGTGGATCAACTGGATTCTGATTCCTGAAAATTCCATCCAGGACCTTGAGTACCACGGATATCACACCGGCATGAAAGAAATGGAACAGCTCATCACCGAGTTGGCTCCAGATCTCGTGAAGGGCGACATGATTTTCTTCAAGCCTGAAGAAGTAAAGACCATGCATACACAGGTCTTGAACTCTTCAATCGACCGCTTGGTCGACATCTTGAACAAAGCTAAAGCCAAGGCTGGAGCCTGATAGGGGTGACCGCAACGGTCGCAACTTCTTATCGCAAACGACTGCGGGCCCCAAAGTTCGCACTCGCCTTACCGTCGATCATCTGGTACCTGCTCTTTTTTGCTGTACCTATTGCCTTCATTGTCGTATACAGCTTTGCTGCAAAGGACGGATCAAAACTAATTCCTGTTAATTACAGCAATTTGTCTGGCGCCAACTATTCGAACGTTTTTGATGAGACCTTCTTCAAGGTTTTCAAATCAACTTTACGAATATCAACCATTGCAACTATTGGTTGCTTGGTTATTGGTTTACCGGTCGCGTATTTTGCTGCCTTCAAAGTGCCGGAAAAATGGAAAGCCATCATTTTGGCCTTGGTGGTGGTTCCTAGTTTCACTAGCTTTCTGATTCGTACCGTTGCATGGCGAATTCCGCTCGCACCGAACGGGTTCTTTTCAAAGTGGCTCGTAGATATGGGCTGGATTGGTACACAAGGAATTCAGATTCTTGAGACACCGCTTGCGGTGCAAGTTGCGATCATTTACAACTATCTCGGTTTCATGATTCTGCCGTTGTTTGTTGCTCTGGATCGAATTGATATTCGGATGCGTGAAGCGAGTAAAGACTTGGGCGCAGGACGTGTGGCAACTTTTTTCGGAGTCACTTTGCCGCTTGCTGGTCCTGGAATCATTGCTGGTGTTTTGTTGACATTCATTCCTATGTGCGGCGACTATGTCACGGCCACGGTTCTCGGTGGAGCAAAAGGAAACATGATCGGGTCAATGATCGCGTCGCAATTCAGTGGTGCGCAGAACTGGCCACTCGGGTCTGCAATGGCGATTCTGATGATTGGCGCCGTTCTGTTGTCCATGGTTGTGGGGGCTGCAATTGTTTGGGTCATCACTTGGGTCCTGAAACATCCGACTCCCATCTCAACACGAATCAAGCATTCGCTTCATGCGAGATCCCTTGGTCGCACGCGCGAAGGCAAGGGAGCGATATTCCGTTTTGACGTTTTGCCTATTGCGTTGACTGTCTGGACTGTTCTTGTTTTGGTATTCCTGTTTATCCCAATCTTGCTCGTGGTGTTCCATTCGTTCAACGGTGGAAGTTCATTCACAATCTGGTCGGGCAATGCTGGGGTTAAGTGGTGGGACGAATTGTTCGATGGCTCTGTTGCCTGGGCTGTGTTGATCCGATTTGCGGCCTTGTTTGTTGTTTCGGTCGTTGCTCGAACCGTGTTAATGCGCACCACAAAGATTTCTCGCCGTCTGCTCAATTGGTCGGGGCCCGCTGCGTTCTTGTTGGCTTTTGTGGTCAATGGGATGTCAACGAATTGGTACGAAACCGTTTTCGACTTTGCGAGTATTGGTGACGCAATTCGTAACTCGTTTATTGCTGCGTTTGGAGCCACAATTTTGGCGGTGATACTTGGTGGCTTTGCAGGTGTCGCACTTGCGCGTCGTCCCGGAGTCTGGACCAAAGTGTTTATGGCAACAGTGTTTCTCATTCTTGTTACACCCGAAATCATGGATGCCATCGCACTTGCAACGTGGTTCCCACGTGTCGCAGATTTTCCGATCATTGGGTACCCATTTAAAAACGGTTGGGGACCATTTAATGGCGGAATGAACAAACTGTGGGTTGGTCAATCTCTGTATGCCAGCGCAGTTGTCACTCTGATTGTTCGTGCCCGACTTGCCGGTCTCGATGAATCACTTGAAGAAGCAGCGGCTGACCTTGGGGCGACTCCTGCTCGTGCATTCAGGCAGATCACTTTGCCGCTTATTTCATCCGCACTCATCGCTGGTGGGCTTTTGTCGTTCACGTTGTGCCTTGACAACGCTGTCATTTCAACACTGATTAGTGAGGCTGGTTCCACTACCTTCCCCGTTGCTCTGCTTGGTGCAACTCGTAGCACTATCAAGCCATTCTGGGGAGTCGGAGCAGTCATTTTGTTCTGCGTCACTCTGGGCGCGCTGTGGTTCGTAACAGTTGTGCTTCGCAGGTCAGGCAGTTCGTCAAGCGAAATCGCTGCCACCATTGCTGGTAGTTGACGTAGCGTTATAGGCG
Organism: Ilumatobacteraceae bacterium; assembly: GCA_044341035.1. Classification (GTDB taxonomy): domain Bacteria; phylum Actinomycetota; class Acidimicrobiia; order Acidimicrobiales; family Ilumatobacteraceae; genus UBA2093. The sequence continues at coordinate 6,306 of JBIISL010000016.1, forward strand.
TATGGAACCTCCGAGTAGTCGTGCAATAGCAGTACAGCCGCATAATTCTCCTGAGTGGGTGCGAGAAGCCGTGATTGCGGGTGGTGGTCACATTGTTGAACCCGGTGATGCATCAGCAATTGTTTGGACTGCAGCTCGTGATGCCTCGGGTCTGCGCGAAATCCTTGACGTGCATGGCCATCTTGAGTGGGTGCAAGTTCCTTTCGCAGGAATTGAGAATTTTGTTCCGGTACTCGACGATGATCGCATCTGGACATGTGGCAAGGGCGTGTATGCAGAGCCTGTGGCTGAACATGCATTAGCTCTGGCTCTCGCTGGCATGCGCCATATATCTGGATATTCGCGAACCAATCAATGGACTGGTCCAACTGGCCGCAACTTGTTGGGAGCTGCTGTCACCATTGTTGGTGCTGGCGGAATTACAGAGTCCCTGATTCGTTTGCTCACTGCCTTTAACTGCAGCATCACTGTTGTTCGAAGAACTGTGGAAGAGGTGGAAGGCGCTGACACGGTCGTTGGGCAAGAAAATCTTGTTGATGCATTGGTGGGTGCGGATGTTGTCTTCTTGGCACTGTCGCTCACTTCAGAAACCATTGGGTTGATTGGCAGGCCAGAACTTGAAGTGATGGAACCACATGCGTGGATCATCAATGTTGCACGCGGCGGACACATCGTCACAGATGATTTGGTGTGGGCATTGGAAAATCAAGTAATCGGGGGAGCGGCTCTCGATGTGACAGACCCAGAGCCGTTACCTGAAAGCCACCCTTTGTGGTCGCTGCCAAATTGCATCATTACGCCACATGTCGGTAATACGCCAGAAATGGCGGTGCCTTTGTTGTCTGCGCGTATCACGGAGAATGTGAAACGGTTCATTGACGATGAAGATCTCATCGGTCTCGTTGATGTGCGTCATGGGTACTGAAAAAACCCACTACCAAGTTCTCGGTGTATCTGCAGAAGCAAGTATCGACGATATTCGACGTGCGTATCGAGAATTGATGCGCGCAATTCACCCCGATATCAATCAGAATTCGGCTAACGGATCACAGCGAATGACCGAAATCAATTTGGCTTGGAAAACACTGTCAAGCCCTCAATCACGACGTGCCTACGATGCTTCCGTTTTTGTTTCGAAATATTCAACTGTCAACGGTGGCGAACGTAGTGCAGAGCCTGTCGTGATGTATTCACCTGCACGATTTCCGTGGCGGGGACTGGTAATTGCCAGTGTCATTGGCGCAGTCTTAGTGTTGATAGGTCACGCTCTGGCAACGCCAAGTGCTCCTCGCCCAATTGACCAATTGTTGTCTTCAGGGTCGTGTGTCAATATCGACTCTTCGCTATCTGCGGTAGAAATATCATGCTCGCAACCCCATGATGCTGTTGTTGAGCAATTGATTGCTATTGACCGATCATGTCCTCTTGAGATGGGTCAGTTCCAAGACCGTCAAGGTATGGGAACTGTGTGCGTATTGCCAGCGCGGCCAGTGCCAGGTGTGCAATTACCTGGAGTCCCGGGGTAGTTCAGTTCCACACATGAGTAGTTCCGAGGGAATGGTCATGATGTTGACCAATTGGAACTATCGTTGGGTTAGTGCGCAAGTTATGTGAAAGACCTGGATGTGCGGGTCTTGCTGAAGTTTCGTATGGCATCGACAAAGCACAACTTTTGGTGTGGGTAGATAATCGCGCAGTTCCGGAACGCGAACTTGCAGGACGCCTATGTAGACGTCACGCCAATGCGCTGAGCGTGCCGCGGGGCTGGACCATTGATGACCGGCGTGATGCAGTTCCTAAATTGTTTCGCATCTCAGACGAGCCAGAGCAGTCGCCTGTTCCTCGGAAAAAGCGCGAGAGCGCAAAGAAGCCCGAACGTGAACGGCCTTCGTTATTCGAAGGAAATCCAGATCCCGATGAAACGCAAGCCATTCCGTGGTCTCCCCGTTTTGCAAAGACTGCAGATGACAATGACGACAAACCAGCATTCGGACGTTTGCTTGGTCGTGCTTTTGGCCAGCTACCGAAAGATGATGAGTAGACCGGATGCAGTATTCATCTGACGTTGTGGTGACTGTAGATCCGTCACAAGTGCATCCATATGTCGCAGACCTTGCTCGGTATGTCGAGTGGATGCCAATGGTGCATGATGCTGATGCCATGGGTGACGATGTGTGGAATGTTGAATTACGAGCAAAAGTCGGAGTGTTTGCTCGGTCAAAACGTTTGCGCATGAAACGTACTGTAAACACCTCGCAACACATTGTTTTTGAGCGCGATGAGATTGATGGGAAGCGACACTCGCCGTGGACAATGGCCGTTGCACTGCAGGCAACCGAAGCCGGATGTGTCGTAACGGTTGATCTTTCCTATGGCGGGTCGTTGTGGACTGCAGGAATTCTCGACAGGGTTCTTGCTGCTCAAGTTGAGGCGGGAAAGACCGGACTAGCTCGCGTCGTTCACGGGGCGTAGGCGGTTAATCGGCCACTTGTTCGCAGAACTGGCGAGTCATCGGGGTCGTTCGGCACGAACACACGGCATCTGACATGGCAGAGTAGTGGCATGGCAAAGGGCACTAATGACGAGTTGCAACAGGGCCTTGCCGCAGTCATGGAAACTACTGGCATCACTGGGCTCGAACGTTTGTCAGGTGGAGCCTCGCGCGAGACTTGGCGTTTTCGGGCAGATGATTCAGATTATGTTTTGCAAAGAGTGCGCGCCGGAACTGTTGGTGGATTTCAAGTAGAGCCGCGGGTATTGGCAGTAGCGCACGATGCGGGGGTTCCAGTACCTGAGCTTGTTATTGATGGCGCCAACCGCACGGAACTCGGTGTTCCGTTCATGATTGTTCGTGCTGTTGAGGGAGAAACGATTGCCCGAAAAATTCTGCGCGATGAAGAATTTTCTCGAGCCCGCGGGGCGCTCACTGCGCAGTTGGGTAAAGCTGCTGCGCGTCTCCACCAGGTAGATCCGGCTCTCGTACCGGGATTAGTGGAAGACGACCAAGTGCATCGTTACACCACGGTTTTAAAAGATCTTGGGGAACCGCATCCTGTGTTTGAGGCTGCGCTTCGGTGGCTAGAACGTAACCGACCCGATTCTGCGGCATCGTGCATTGTTCATGGTGACTACAGGCTTGGAAACATGATGGTGAACAGTGATGGTCTTGCAGCAGTTCTCGACTGGGAAATTGCACACATTGGTGACCCAATGGAAGACCTCGGATGGCTGTGTGTTCGTGCGTGGCGTTTTGGTGGAGCATTCCCAGCAGCAGGCGTCGGTACCTACGACGAACTGTTGGATGCATATGCATCGGTCACTGGTGTTCGCCCAGACCCTGACGTTCTTCGCTGGTGGGAAATTTTGGGGACAATGAAGTGGGGGATTATCTGCATTTCGCAAGCCGCAACGCATCTCGCGGGCATTGTTCGTAGTCATGAATTAGCTGCAATTGGTCGACGAGTGTGTGAAAACGAATACGACCTCATTGATCTTTTGTCGAAAGGCCCACAATGACAGCCCCTCACGACAGACCTACAGCCGCCGAATTACTCGAGGCTCTTCGTGAATGGATGGAACAAGATCTATTTCCCGGAGTAGAAGGACGCCTGCAGTTTCATACGCGGGTAGCAATCAACATGATTGACATTGTTGCTCGCGAACTAGAACTTGGTCCGGATCAGGTTGTGCGCCACGATGAAGTTCTTGCTTCGTTTGGTATGAAAGACGATGCTGAATTGGCTGCAGCAATTCGCGCTGGCGTGTTTGATTCAGATTTGCCTTCGGTGTTTTCTCGGTTGCTTCCCGTGGTAGAAGACAAACTGCGAGTGGCTAACCCTCGTTATTTACGTTGATTGCGAGACGCATTCAACGTCACTGGCTGACCAGCAGCTAATTGTCCGCACGCAGCGGCTATCTCTGTGCCACGGTTCTGTCGCGTGGTGGCATTAACACCAAGGTCGCGCAAAAGTCGTTGAAAGGCAGCAACTCGACCCGCTGAACTCCCGACTGTTGGCCATCCCGGAGTTGGGTTGAGAGGAATCAAGTTCACATGTGCTGCAGGCGTGAGTTGGAGGCACAATTCAGCCAGCTCACGCGCGTCACGGTCTGTGTCATTCACGGCGTCAATCAGTGCCCATTCAAATGTGATGCGGCGTCCTTTTGTGAAGAGATATTCGCGGCATGATTCCATGAGCATCTTGAGGGGATAGCGCTCGTTGATCGGTACAAGTTCTGTGCGCAGTTGATCGCGCGCTGCATGCAATGACACTGCGAGGTTCACGGGCAGAGGGCGTTGTGTTAAGGCCTTGATGCCTGGAACTATGCCAACTGTAGAAATTGTGAGATGGCGGGCAGAGATTCCTATATCACCGTGAATTCTCTCAACTGCTGCCCAAACATTTGGTTCGTTGGCGAGTGGCTCACCCATGCCCATAAAGACGATGTTGTCTATTCGGCGATTCTTTGTGGCTGCTTCTCGTGCGCTTCGCACAACTTGTTCAACAATTTCACCGGGGGAGAGTTGTCGATTAAACCCAGCTTGCCCAGTTGCACAAAAGCCACACGCCATGGCACAACCAGCTTGTGTACTGACACATACGGTTGCTCTCTCGTCGTAGTACATGAGAACCGTCTCGATGGGGTGGTTGCCTTCGAGTAGATGCCAGAGAAATTTAATGGTGTCACCATTTTCTGACGTCTCGCGTCGAATTTCGATAAGACTTTCTGGCAACTGCGCATCAAGTTTGGCGCGCAACGCAGCAGGAAGAGTTTGAATTTCTGAAGGCTTCTTGAAGTGTGTGTACATGCCAGACCACAGTTGGTCGAGTCGGTACGACGCTTCGCCTTCAAGAATTGCTGCGATTTCTTCGCGTGTGGGGTCATAGAGAGTTGTCATGAATTACTTTGCTGCAACATCGCCCACAAAGGCGAGTTCGCGGTGATGGGGGGTGAATCCGAGCGAAGTGTATACAGACATTGCTGGAGTGTTGTCGGCATCTACATAGAGCATGGCGAGTGGAACATTTTGTTGTGACAGGTACGAGAGTCCGGCAATTGTCATCCGTTTCCCGAGACCAGTCCCCAAATGAGAAGGATCAACGGCAACAACATAAATTTCGCCCATTTGAGGGTCGGTGTCGCGGTGCACTTTGGTCCAACAGAATGCAGCTAATGACTTGTTGTCCCAATGCATTAGGAAACCATTAGCGTTAAACCACTCTTCACTTTGGCGTGCTGCAATGACGTCACGGGTCCATCCGCCTTGTTCTGGGTGAGCGCCGAATGCTGCGTTGTTCACGGTGAGCCACGCGTCTTCATCGACTCCAACACGAAAAGGTGTGGTTGTGAAACCCGAGATGATCGACAGTTGCTCTTCACTCATAGGAAGAGACCGACGCATTTGCACTAGGTGTCGGCCAGATGCAAGTCCTGCGTTATGCGCGAGTTGACGGTGAATGTTGTTTGGTTCAAACACCCACCAATGCACATGTCCGCCACCTTCGCTAGCAACGATGTCAAGAGCTGCGGTAATCAGATCAGGTGCAATTTCCATTGAGTCATAACGGTGGTGAGGGTGAACAATGAGGTCAAGAGACCATGATTCGTTTCCTCGAGAGATTTGGCAGTACCCCACAATGTGGTTGTGGTCGGAGTCGCGAACGATGACTCCGGCAAATCCCTTACGTCCGCCTTCGCGCAAATCGAGCCACAAATGGTCGTTCAGGGGGCGCACGCCGTCGGCCCGCCACGTGTCGTTAATCAGTGCTGAAACCTCGTCAATGCTTGACGGGTTCATCTGTCTCTTGATTTCGAGTGAACGCACGGCAGTCAGGGTACCTTTTGGCCATGGGAAAGCCGAGAACGCCAGCTGGTCGCGCAAAAGAGATTGCCTCTCGACTAGAGGTGTTGTACCCAAAAGCCGAGTGCGAACTGACCCATTCGAACGCCTATGAACTGCTGGCAGCAACCATTCTGTCGGCGCAATGCACCGATGTGCGAGTGAACATGGTGACCCCGGCACTCTTTGCCAAATACCCGACCCCGTTGGCATTGGCCGAAGCGAACCCAACAGAACTTGAAACAATTATTCGATCAACGGGTTTTTATCAGAGCAAAGCAAAGAATCTCATCGGTATGGGGCGCAACGTCACCGAGCGATTTAGTGGTGTTATTCCTCATGAGATGGAAGATCTAGTGACGCTTCCTGGCGTTGGCCGCAAAACTGCAAACGTATTGCGCAGTGTGGTTTTTGATTTGCCAGGTCTAGCTGTCGACACTCATGTGGGCCGGCTTTCACGCCGTCTTGGTCTCACCACAGAAGAAGATCCTGTGAAGGTGGAAAGGGTCCTGAACGGATTTATTGATCCGCCTGAGTGGGGTCGATTCGGTTTGCGTCTCATCTTGCACGGACGCCGGGTGTGCGATGCAAAGAAGCCGAAATGCAGCATTTGTGAGTTAGAAGACATATGCCCCGCCACTCTGATGCCGTCTAAGTCAAAGTCAAAGCCGAAGTGACGGCAGTCAAGTAGCGTCTGTGCGATGACAGCCACCATTTGTGCCGAACTGGGCGCAGCAGCAGACGCCGTGAACCGATACCGAACGAGAGTCGCCGGACTGATCGAGAATATTGGTGCAAACCATGAAGATCTCGTCAGCGCAATGTATGAAGCAGAGCGGGCCTTGTTGTCTGCTGAGCGGTTGCTAATCCGCGCAGAAAAAATTGCCCGTTAGGTCGTGGCTTCGTTGACTAAGTTGCCGTTGTGACCACATTCAATCCCCGTGAACAAATTCAGGCAATGAGCGGGTATCACTCTGCTCAAGTTGATGTGCCCGTCCGGTTGAATACCAATGAATCACCATTTCCGCCACCTGCTGGTTGGTTAGATGCAGTCTCAGACATTGTTCGCACGGTGCAATGGAATCGGTATCCAGATCGAGCGGCAACCGAATTGCGTGCCACGATCGCGCGCCGTCACAATGTTGCCCCTGAAAATATCTTTGTTGCAAACGGCTCAAATGAAGTACTTCAGACAATCTTGTTGGCCTACGGCGGGGCTGGTCGTCGTGTTGCGACATTTGAGCCCACGTATCAGATGTACAGCCAAATCGCTCGCGTCACTGGCGCAGAAGTGGTTGAAGGGGAACGCAATTCTGACCTGACGCTCGACCCACAGGAAATAGAACGAGTGCTGACTCGTTATTCGCCTGCGGTCACATTTCTGTGCAATCCCAATAATCCGACCGGACTTATTGAGCCACGCGCAAACCTTGAAACAATGCTTGCGCACACAACCGGGATGGTCGTTGTTGACGAGGCATATGCAGAATTCTCGGAATGGTCAGCTATTGACATGGTGTCTGAAGACCGTCCGCTTGCTGTCACACGAACATTTTCCAAAACATTGTCATTGGCCGCTCTGCGTGTTGGTTATGTGGTTGCTCCACGCCAAATGATTGCTGACTTAGAAATTGCAGTTCTTCCGTACCACCTTGACGCATTCAAGCAAGCAGCCACGATGGCGGCACTTGAGTTTGTTGCAGAAATGGAAGAGCGCGTCGCAACTATCAAATCAGAACGCTCACGAATCTTTGCTGCCATCAGCGATATGGATTGCGATGTGTGGCCGAGCGGCTCAAATTTCATCTTGTTTCGTCCTCGGTCGTCTGAGGCATCTGCCGTGTGGCAGAGAATGGTTGATGCCGGGGTCTTAGTTCGTGACTGCAGTTCGTGGCCACGGTTGGCTGGTTGTCTGCGAGTCACCGTGGGCACAGTTGAGGAAAACTCGGCCTTTCTGGGCGCACTGTCGGCCGCTGTTTCAGTCAATTAGGCAGAAATCACCTAATTGACAGTCCGAGATGGGTGCTGAGCGGCGAGAATAGAGGCATGGCACGTACAGCCCACGTCACACGCAGCACAAAAGAGACATCTATTGATGTGTCTATCAATCTTGACGGATCGGGGACCGCGTCTATCTCGACCGGTATTCCGTTCTATGACCACATGCTCGAACAGTTGGCACGTCACGGTGGATTTGACCTCACCATTGCAGCCAAGGGTGACCTTCATATCGATACCCATCACACAGTTGAAGACGTTGCTATCTGTGTTGGCGAAGCATTGCGTGAAGCGATGGGTGATAAAGCCGGCGTCCGACGTTTTGCTAGTGGCTTGTACCCGCTTGACGAAGCTCTCGTTGAAGTGGCATTAGATCTCAGTGGACGTGCCTTTGTGGCGTGGAATGTTGAATTACCAGAGTGTTTGCCACTTGGTAATCCTGCTTTTGATCCGTCGCTTGCAGAACATGCAGTGTCATCACTCGCTAATGCGGCAGCAATCACATTGCATGTCAATTTGCGTGCAGGGCGCAATGTGCACCACATCATCGAAGCAACGTTCAAAGGGCTTGCACGTTGTTTGCGTGACGCAGTCCGCATTGATTCGGCGGGAGTGCCCTCAACGAAGGGTGTTCTTTCGTGACCTCACGCCCGCGCATTGCGGTGCTTGATTACGGAATCGGAAATTTGCGTTCAGCGCAGAAAGCGTTAGAACGTGTCGGTGCTGATGCTGTCTTGACCGCAGACGCTCGAATTGCGGAATCAGCTGATGCTGTCGTCTTGCCCGGAGTTGGAGCCTTTGGCGCGTGTATGAATGCATTGCGTAATGCCGGGCTTGAATCTGTTGTGCATGATTCCGTAGCGCGCGGTGTTCCATTCATGGGTATCTGCGTTGGAATGCAGATGTTGTTCGATTCAAGCGACGAAGATGAAGCAGCTACTGGTCTTGGCATTATTCCAGGGTCGGTGCAGTGGTTAGGGTCTGATGTGCCACGTCCACAGATGCAATGGAATCAACTCAACATCACAAAGAAGGATGTTTTGTTTGCCGGTCTTGATGAACGGCCGTGGATGTATTTCGTACATTCGCTTCACGGAGTTCCTACGGACAACAATGATGTCGCGGCTACCGTTCATTACGGCGAGACACTTAATGTCGCTTTTCGTCGCGGCAATGTATTTGCAACGCAATTTCACCCAGAGAAATCGGCAACGGCTGGTTTGCAGTTGCTTGAGAATTTTGTGAAGTCAGTGACGACATCATGATTCTGTATCCAGCGATCGATGTTCTTGGCGGCAAAGTAGTGCGTTTGCGCCAAGGTGAGTATGACGACAGCACTGTGTACGGAGTTGACCCTGTTGCAATGGCGCTGTCATTTGTTGATCAAGGTGCAACCTGGGTTCATATGGTTGATTTAGATGCTGCCCGAAGTGGTGAACCTACTAATCGATCGGTTATCGCTGCCGTTGCCGCCGCCATCGCCGGTCGTGCTTCGTTACAGGTTGGTGGAGGAGTGCGCTCAGAGGCCGATGCTGACGCTCTTGCTAAAGCGGGTGTTACACGAGTTGTTATGGGTTCTGCGGCAGTTGCCGACCCTGCGCTTGTTCGCCGCGTGTCAGAAGTTGTGGCGGTTGCTGTCGGCCTTGACCATCGCGACGGAATAGCAGCAACTCATGGCTGGACTGAATCTTCTGGCGTGCGTGTCGATGACTTGCTGAGTCAATTTCCAACGGCTTCGGCGTTTGTCATCACAGATATCTCTCGTGATGGCATGTTGACTGGTCCACATGTCGAAGGCCTTGCTCGCGCTGTCTCTTCCACTTCCATTCCAGTTATTGCCAGCGGCGGAGTAGGGACTTTGGCGCACATTGCCGAGTTGGCGGCTGTTGTTGGGTTGAATGGTGTCATTGTCGGCAAGGCGTTGTACGAATCGAAGTTCACTGTGGCTGAGGCGTTGACGGTGTTGTCATGAATCCAGATCTTGTAGCTCGTGTAATTCCGTGTCTCGACGTTACAAATGGCCGAGTAGTCAAGGGAATCAATTTTGTTGATTTGCGGGACGCTGGCGACCCCGTTGAATTAGCGGCACGCTACGACGCGCAGGGCGCAGATGAATTGGTGTTCTTAGACATCACTGCATCATCCGATGGGCGCGACACCATGATTGACGTTGTTTCTCGTACCGCTGAAGAAGTGTTTATTCCGTTCACTGTTGGCGGTGGAATCAGGGAACTCTCAGATGCTCGTGCGCTGCTACGCGCTGGTGCAGACAAAATCAGCGTGAACACATCAGCAGTACAGCGACCACAGGTGATTGCAGACATTGCAGACGAATTCGGATCTCAATGCGTGGTGTGTGCCATTGATGCAAAATGGGACGCGGAAACTTGTCAGTGGATGGTGTATCTGCACGGCGGCCGCACGGCAACTGAACTAAACGCCGTGGAGTGGGCTGTCGCGGCCGTATCGCTTGGTGCCGGTGAAATACTTCTTACCTCAATGGATCGTGACGGCACGCGTGATGGTTTTGATCTTGGTCTCACACGTGCGGTTTCTGATGCAGTGGGAGTACCGGTCATAGCTAGTGGCGGAGTCGGCGTACTTGGCCATTTATCGGAAGGTGTCATTGAAGGTGGTGCGACAGGGGTACTTGCTGCATCCATTTTTCACTTTGGTGAACACACAATTGGCGACGCGAAGCGCGACATGGCTTCGCGCGGTATTCGCGTTCGCAATTCCTAATTAGGAAATTGTCTCTAACAGACGAGACAGTGCGGTATTACAGAGCGTTGCGGCGTTTACGGCAAATGAATGGTCCACGCCTTTGGCAATAATGATTTCACTATTGGTCCAGCCCGAGATAACTGTTGCCATTTCGTCTGGCGTTGTGAATTGGTCATGTTCAGCAGCAATTACAATTTTTGGCCGCGGGTTGTTTGCGGCAGAGGGAAGTGATGGCATCATGCCGGCAGGTGGGGCAACTGCAATCCATCCGGCAATCCACGGATTACTGACATTGAGACCAACAACTGAACCAAACGAATACCCAGTCATGATGATGGGAACTTCGGGTGCGATGAGGTCTGCTAATTCACACGCGGCAGCAAGATCAAGTCGTTCAGAGTCTCCGTCATCATGAATACCACCAGAGTTATTCACTCCACGAAAATCAACTGCAATGGAATGGCAGTCGAGACCTAGTGCCACTTCTTGCATGGCTCGCACAACATGGTTGAAACGGTCGCCACCGTAGAGGGGGTGCGGGTGGCCAACAATCACCACTGCACGCACGTGTTCTGCGTCCGTGCGCACCAGATCGGCTTCAACATTGATGCCATCAATAGTTTCTAGGTAAATAGTTTCCATTCCCACGGGGCAAGACGGTACCGTACTTATGGTGAGCAACAACGACCAGACTTCAAACAACTCACGGGGGCGCGTAATTCTTGCTACTCCCGACCAATTGTCCGGCGTGATCTACAACGCCGATGGTCTAGTTCCGGCTATTGCACAGTGTGTTGAAACTGGCGACATCCTGATGATGGCATGGATGAATGCAGAATCTCTACGTATGACTTTTGCAGAGGGACGCATGGTGTATTTCAGTCGTAGCCGTAATGAGTTATGGCGCAAGGGTGACACCAGTGGTGATAGGCAATTTGTTCGCGAGGCGTATTTTGATTGCGACGGAGACACATTGTTATTCAAAGTCGACCAAGAAGGACGTGGTGCGTGCCATACGGGCGAGCGTTCATGTTTCTATCGTGCGTTTGGCGAAGACGAATGACCGGTACTGCCATCACGCCATCGCGTGCTGAATTTATTGAACTGGCCAAACTGCACACAGTCGTTCCTGTGTGGACTCAAATTTTGGCCGACCTCGAAACTCCGGTTGCGGCATTCATCAAGTTGGTTGGCGACGGCGATGGTTTCCTGCTCGAATCAGTTGAACATGGTGAACGCTGGAGCAGGTATTCATTCGTTGGTCGCAACCCACGCGGAACTTTGACATTGCGCAATGGTGTTCTCACGGTAACTGGTGATGTACCGGCAAGTGTTCCGCTAGATAAAGGCATGTTGGCCGCAATGGAAGAACTGTTGCGTATCTATCGCGCACCTCTTTTCCCAGATCTACCGCCATTACAGGGCGGGCTCATGGGGCACCTCGGTTATGACGTTGTTCGCGAGATTGAAGATCTGCCGAATGTGCCGCGTGATGATCGTGACCTTCCCGACGCTTCCATCAGCATCATTGGTTCGCTTGCTGCATTCGATCATTGGCGCCAACGGGTGTACATGCTGGAAAGTGTTCCTGTTGCTGGCTTAACTGATGCACAAATTGGCGACGCGTATGATGCCGCCGTTGTGCGCGTGCATGAAGCGGTAGCCGATCTTGCTCGTCCATTGGCGTACGTGGCAGTAGAGCCACCGGTTGCTGGTGAGAACCTGCCAACCACACGGTCGTCCATGCCCGATGGTCAATATCGCTCTGCAGTTGATGTTGCAAAGGAATACATTCGCGCAGGCGACATCTTCCAAGTTGTGCTGTCTCAGCGGTTTGATATTGACCTCACTGCTGACCCATTTGATGTGTATCGAGTGCTGCGTCAGGTGAACCCAAGCCCGTACATGTATTTCTTGCGTCAACCGGATCTCACAATTGTCGGTGGTTCTCCCGAACCTCTCGTGCAGCTAGTAAATGGCCGAGTTGTGTCTCGACCAATTGCCGGCACACGTAAACGTGGAATCGATGATGAGCACGACAAGCGACTTGCTGGCGAATTGCGTGAAAACCCGAAAGAAGTTGCAGAGCACATCATGTTGGTCGACCTTGCCCGTAATGACGTTGGTCGAGTTGCAACTTTTGGTTCCGTACAAATGGATGAACTGATGACACTTGAGCGGTATAGCCATGTGATGCACCTCACGTCGCAAGTTTCGGGCGACTTAAAGCCAGGCCTCGGCCCAATAGATGTTCTGCGCGCAACTTTGCCAGCTGGCACTGTAAGCGGTGCGCCAAAAGTGCGTGCCATGGAAATCATCGATGAATTAGAACCGGTAAAACGCGGGCCATATGCGGGCGTTGTGGGTTATGTCGACTTCTCGGGAAATCTCGACACTGCAATTGCGATTCGCACAATGTTTGTCGGCCCGAAATTTGCAAGTTTGCAGGCCGGTGCCGGAATTGTTGCTGACAGTGACCCAGCAGATGAAGATCTGGAATGCGAAAACAAGGCTCGTGCATTGCTTGCCACTATTCCAGCAGCAGAACGAATGACTCAACGACGCCGCGAAGCCGGGACAACGGCATGACGAGCATTGTCTGGGCCGACATTGCCCGAGACGTTGTCATTGTTCAAGGTGATGATGCTCAAGCGTTCTTGCATTCACAGCTAGCTAATGACATTGCATCTTTGGCTGTCGGTTCCAGTATTCATAGTTTGTTGCTTGAGCCAACTGGTCATGTTTCGGCACTCGTTCGAGTAGTTCGACATGAAGACACCGTTTTTACTCTTGATGTCGATGCAGGGTTTGCTGATGCGGTGATTGTGCGATTGCAGCGGTTTGTTTTGCGCGCAAAGGTCACAATGCGTCGTAGCGATTGGGTAGTGCGAGCCTTTCGTGGCACTGACGCAGTGCATGAGGTTGGCGCCGGGTCAGGACGTGCGATTCCTTATTGGGGCTCAGCCGACGAAATTGATGTAGTGGGCGATGTGTCGCTCTTGCCAATTTTGGGAGAAGCCACAGAGCCAGAGCGTGTTGATTTCTCTCGCGCAGATTCTCGCTGGCCCAAACTTGGTGTAGATATTTTGGTAGGCGACATTCCTGGCACCACCGGTGTGTTGTCTGTCGCTGTCAGTTTCACTAAAGGGTGTTACCCGGGTCAAGAACTTGTCGAGCGAATGGACTCTCGCGGCACCATGGCACCAGTTGTCGTGCGAGCCCTTCCGCGTGATGGTCTCGGCGTTGGCGCTCGTGTCATGGAAAATGATCAATCGGTTGGCACGGTTACGTCAATCGGTGCACGAATCGCACTTGCACGAATCGCACGAGCCTCAACGGTTGGTGAACCACTCGTCTGATACGTCTGCGCGTCCACGAAGTTGATCAAAGTCCGTGGTGTGGTTGAACAGAATCTGAAAGCGCCCAGCATCGATTTGTGATTGTTCGGAAACATGCAGCCATTGCGCTGCCAATGAATGATTTCCCAATTTCATTGCGCTGCGTGCAGCCACAAAGGCATTGGTATCAGCAGGGCACAGGCGGTACGCCTCAGTTGCGAACTGCAAAGCTTTAGTTGCATCCCCGACAGAAAGAAGACTGGCTGAAATCATTACATCGAATTCGGGATCACCTTCAGGCGCGAGCGCAGGATTCAACAGAAACTTTTTTTGGCGTTGCGGTGCCACAAGGGTCTGGTATTGCATAAACAGCATGAAAACAAAAAGAGGAGCTAGCCCCGTTAACCCTCCGGCGATGCATAGACCAAATGCAACTGCAGTCAGGGCAGCACTTATTTTTAGAACAATGTCATTGCCGCGGCCTGGCATGAAGTGTTCAACAATGCTTGCAACGAATGCGCCACCATCGAGGGGAAGTAGCGGAATGAGGTTCATTGCACCTAACGCGATGCCAGCCCACCAGATGGAAATAGTCGCATCACTGATAGTGATATCTGCCCTACTAAATGGATTCTTGCTGTTCAGCAACAACACGGTTATCGCACAAATGATTTGTAGTGAGGGACCAGCAAGAGCAATTCGAGCTTTCTGCCCCCACGTGAGTGGGGAGCGAGGCTCGTATGCGGCGTATGCAACCATAAAGTCAAGCGAGATTGATGCAGTGCAACCAGACATGCGGGCTGCAAGGGCATGACCTAATTCGTGAATAAGAGTGAAGGCACCAACCGCGCCAGCCATCCACAGACCTAAAGGATATGGATACAGGAAAACAAGAAACGCAAGAAAGATTCCGAAACCGGGCTTGATGGTGGTTGGGAAGCCGAAAACATTAAACACATTGCGCATGGCAGGGCGCGTCGGGCTTCTCATGTCACAAGTGTATTGAGGAGAGAGGCAAAGCCGCATGCGCCTAGACTTTCAGCGTGTCATACGTTTATGCCTTCGATCACAAGCACCGTCGCCCACCCATGGAATACAAAGACCTCCTTGGTGGAAAAGGTGCAAATCTTGCAGAGATGATGAGTGTGCTGAATCTGCCGGTTCCGCATGGTTTTACCATCAGCACCGATGCCTGTCGTGACTACATGCATGGCGGGTGGCCAAAGACCCTTACGGATGAAATGGCAAAGCATGTTGCGGCGTTAGAAAAAAAGATGGGACGCAAGTTGGGCGATTCCAAAGATCCGCTGCTTGTTTCAGTTCGCTCTGGTGCCAAATTCTCAATGCCCGGAATGATGGACACGGTTCTGAACCTTGGCTTGAATGATAAAAGTGTCGTTGCATTAGCTGCAACAACAAACAATGAACGGTTCGCCTATGACTCGTACCGTCGTTTCATTTCTATGTATGGGCGTATTGTTCTCGGCCTTGATGGCGCAGTTTTCGAGCACGCTCTTGAGGCGGCAAAGGAAACTGCTCATGCCAATACAGATGCAGACATTCCTGCATCAGCCTTGAAGGAACTATGTGAGGTCTATAAGAAGGCTGTCGCTACTGCCACAGGCAAACCATTTCCACAAGACCCTGCCAAGCAGTTGCGTGGAGCCGTGGAGGCCGTCTTTCGTTCATGGAATGGTCCACGTGCAATCGCGTACCGAGTGCGAGAAAAAATCAGTCATGAATTAGGAACTGCAGTCAATGTGCAGGCAATGGTTTTTGGTAACCGCGATGAGAACTCGGGAACGGGTGTGGGGTTTACTCGCAACGCAGCTACAGGTGATTCAAAGCCGTACGGAGATTTTTTGGTAAACGCGCAGGGCGAAGACGTTGTAGCTGGTATTCGCAACACAGAAGATCTCAACGCATTGAAAAAGAAGTTTCCAATCATTCATGCTGAGTTGATGGAAATCTTTGCTCGACTTGAACGTCATTACAAAGACATGTGCGACACCGAGTTCACAATTGAGCAGGGCAAGCTATGGATGTTGCAGACACGAGTCGGTAAGCGCACCGGAGCTGCTGCTCTGAGAATGGCTGTCGAGATGACAAAGCCAACGGGCACTGGCAAAAAGGCATGGAAGATTTCAAAGTCTGAAGCCATAATGCGAGTTGCCGCCGACCATCTTGATCAAGTTCTTCATCCGCAGTTCGCGACAAAAACGAAGGGTATTGCCAAAGGCCTTGCGGCGTCTCCTGGCGCGGCTGTTGGCCAGGTTTATTTCACAGCGGAAGGCGCAGAGGCGGCTGCATTGGCGGGCAAAGACGTCATCTTGGTTCGTTCAGAAACAAGCCCTGAAGATGTTCACGGCATGATGATTGCAAAAGGAATTCTCACATCACGTGGTGGACTTGTTAGTCACGCCGCCGTGGTTGCCCGCGGTTGGGGCACTCCGGCAATTGTTGGTGCAGATGCTGTCAAAATTTCTGGCAATTCGTTCACGGTAAACGAAGTCACAGTAAACGAGGGTGACTGGTTGTCGCTTGATGGAACCACTGGCGAAATCATGCTTGGTCAACTTGCGTTAATGGCCTCAAAACCACCGAAAGAGTTCGACACGATTCTCAAATGGTCTGACGAAGTACGTAAAGGCAAATTGGCAGTCAGAGCTAATGCTGATACTGATGAAGACGCAAAGAAGGCTCGCGAACTAGGTGCAGAAGGAATCGGACTGTGTCGCACAGAGCACATGTTCCTCGCACCAGATCGTTTGGAAGTAGTTCGACGCATGATTCTTGCTAGCACGCCAACAGAAGAAACTGCTGCACTTGAAGAATTGCGCAAAGTGCAGAAGAAGGATTTCGCGCTAATTCTGAAAGAAATGTCTGGCTTGCCGGTCACGGTTCGTCTCCTTGATCCACCACTTCACGAATTCTTGCCACATGTCAAGGAATTGGAAGTTAAGGAGGCAAGAGAAGGCCTCAATGCTGAAGAGACAACGTTGTTGCGTGCCGCGCGCGAGTGGAGCGAAGTAAACCCCATGTTGGGCACCCGCGGAGTTCGTCTGGGTGTCATCAAGCCAGGGCTCTACGCCATGCAAGTACGCGCACTTATGGAAGCTGCAGATGAAGTGGCAGCAAAGGGATATGAACCGATAGTGGAAATCATGATTCCGCTCACTGTGACACGGGAAGAATTGGCGTTGGCACGTAGTTGGGTTGAGGACGTTCTTTCCGACATCAATTCACGACCAGCTCCTAAATCCAAAAAAGGCGAAAAGTTAGCAAAGCGCCCGAAGGTATCTATCGGAACCATGATCGAGACCCCTCGAGCAGCATTGCGGGCAGGTGAACTAGCTGAGGTTTCTGATTTCTTTAGTTTCGGAACTAACGATCTCACACAAATGACATTCGGATTCAGCCGTGACGATATTGAGAGTCGCATGATGCCTGCTTACTTGGACGCGGGTCTTTTGAAGCGCAACCCATTTGAGACCATCGATCAGAGCGGTGTGGGCGAATTGGTGTTCCTTGCTGCTGAACGTGGTCGCAAAGCGAAGCGTGGCCTCAAAATGGGCGTGTGTGGCGAACATGGTGGCGACCCAGAGTCAATCGGCATGTTTTATCGTGCCGGATTGAACTACGTCAGTTGCTCTCCGTACCGTGTGCCGATCGCACGGCTGTCAGCTGCTCAGGCTGTCATCGGTGGTGCCAAGACAGACACGAAATAGTCAACTAACATCTCCCAGATGTTCTCTATAGGTTCACTCTTCTCTGCTGGAGCTGGTTCTTCCAGTGGAAAGGTCGATCTTGTTATTGAAGGTTGGCACTGGCCGCTCCTGCTCTCGCTGATTGGCGCAATGTTGCTCATCGACATCTTGGTCGTGCATCGAAATGCGCATGAGATTCATACAAAAGAAGCAGCCATCGAGTCTGCCGTATGGATCAGTGTTGGTTTGCTCTTCGGTCTCGTCATGTTGTGGGAGTTCGGCTCTGCGGCAGCTGGCGAATATATGGGTGGCTACCTCATCGAAAAGAGCCTCAGCGTTGACAACGTGTTTGTGTGGGCAGTCCTCTTTACGCACTTCCAAGTTCCAAAGATGTATCAACACCGAGTTCTTTTCTGGGGAATATTTGGCGCCCTTGCTATGCGCGTCGGATTCATTTTTGCTGGAGTAGCAATCATTAATTCATTCAAAATCACTCTGATTCTGTTTGGTCTCTTCCTTCTGTACTCCGGCATCAAATTGCTTCAAACGCACGATGAGGGTTTTGACCCTGCAAAGAGCAGGGCAATGAAGATTTTCCATCGTTTTGTTCCTTCCACAGACGAACTTGACGGGCAGAAAATGTGGACGAGGGTAAACGGCAAGCGGTTAGCTACGCCACTTCTCGCAGTCCTTGTATTGGTGGAAATCACTGACGTGATCTTCGCTGTTGACTCCGTACCGGCTGTTTTGGCTGTAACGAACGAGCAATACATTGCTTTTGCATCGAACGCCTTCGCAATTTTGGGATTACGAGCCCTGTACTTCCTCCTTGCTGACATGCGGGATCGTTTCCAGTACCTACAGACCGGCCTCGGAGTCATCCTGGCGTTTGTCGGTATCAAGATGACCTTGTCGTATTGGTGGCACATGCCAATCGCGGCGTCGTTGTCGGTCATTGCCATGATCCTCACGGTCTCGATTGTTGCCTCGATTCGTTCCACGCCAACTGCGCAGTCGTAGGTCGTCTCACGGGGCACTAATGTCGTGCCATGGGCATTGCTGAGGACGACATCCAAAAGGTCAGGTCCTCTGTCACTTTGTCAGACGTGGTGTCACCCTATTCTCAACTTCGTCGTACAGGTCGTAGTCAAGTCGGCCTGTGTCCTTTTCATTCCGAACGGTCGCCGTCATTCAGCGTGAACGACGAAACAGGCAGGTACATGTGCTTTGGTTGCGGAGCCAAGGGTGATGTCTTTACCTTTGTCCAACAAATGGAACACCTCGACTTTGTCGGTTCCGTAGAACGCATTGCCAGCAAAGCCGGAATTGAACTTCGATACACATCAGGCGCTGGAAATGGTGAACGTAAGCATCGCAAAGAATTGCAAGCTCTCATGGAGCGAGCAGTTGATTGGTACCACGCACGGCTTCTTGAATCACCTGATGCTCGTGCAGCACGTGAGTACTTGCGTGACCGTGGTTTAGCTGGCGATGTCGCACGGTCATTCCGTCTTGGCTGGGCACCAGATGAGTGGGATGCTCTCAGCTCGTCTCTTGGTGCAACACCAGCAATGTTGGCTGAAGTTGGACTTGGGTTCGTCAACAAAGCCGGCCGCCTGCAAGATTCCTTTCGCGCACGTGTCATGTTTCCCATCTTTGACGAGAACGGGGCAGCTGTTGCCTTTGGTGGGCGCATTCTTCCCGGGTCTACTGACCCAGCGAAGTACAAGAACTCAACCGAAACTCCGGTGTACGTGAAGTCACGCACGTTGTATGGCCTGAATTGGGCAAAAGGCAATGTGGTGAAAGAAGATCGCGTCATTGTGTGCGAGGGATACACAGACGTCATCGGTTTCCATCGCAGCGGTCTGGCAACTGCTGTTGCAACTTGCGGTACTGCATTAACCGAAGATCACGTAAAACTAATGAAGCGATACGCACGCAATGTGGTGTTGGCATTTGATGCCGATGCAGCAGGTCAAGGTGCAACTGACAAGTTCTATGCATGGGAAAAGAAATATGACATCTCGGTTTCTGTTGCACAGTTTCCCGCAGGTAAAGACCCTGGCGAGCTTGCAAGCTCAGACCCTGATGCTCTAACACGCGCCATTAATGATGCAATGCCGTTTCTTGGTTTCCGTTTGAAGAGATTGTTTGACGCCAATCCACTGCGATCACCAGAGTCGCGTGCTCGACTCGCGGGCAAAGCAATGGAATTAGTCAATGAGCATCCAGATTCAAACGTGCGTCGGCTGTATGCAGGCCAGGTGGCTAGTCATACCGGAGTTTCTGCTGCTGATCTTGTGAAGGTTGCAGACAGGGGAGGCTCGGCACCTGTTGTCATCGCAGCTCCTGTTCAGCAAGCAACTGAAGGTGCAGGGTTTGTTGCCTTATCGCTTCTGATTCATGAATGGGACACCATTGCGCCATGGCTGATTGAGGAACTGTTCCCCGATGATGCATCACGTGAAGCATTTCGTGCCCTCGCGGCCGCCGATGGAGATGTTCATGTTGCATTGCAGTCTGTTCAGCCCGATGCCGCTGACATCATTGAGCGAGCAGCTGTATATGACATCGATGCTGACCCGCTAGTTGAATCGCGTGCGCTTATTTCTGCTGCAGTGCGACGAGAACTGTCTCGTCGTCGACTCGGCTCTGATATCGAGCAAATTCAGAATGACCGCATGGTGCGTAACGCCCTCGAAGATCTGAACAAACACGACAAAGCACAAAACGCAGCAGTCATCTTGTTGCAGTGGCTTGCCCAGGTGGCTCAGGCAGCCATATGACACGCCGGGCCACCATCGTGCTGCCGCATCCGTCTGTGGATGCCGCCGAATGGGCCACATTGCTTGCCTCGCGGACTGATGATGGTTTGGTTGATCCGAACACGGTTGCCCATGTTTTCAGAAACGTGGAACTGAATCCTGAAATGATTCGTCATATCGAATCAGTGTTACTAGAAGCAAAAATTTCCATCGCCAAAATAGAACCTGACATCTCAGGTGAAATTGAAATACCAATACCACGCCCACTGAAGTTGGTGCCGCCAAAGGTTGTTCCACAGCGTGTACTGGCTGGAGACGCTGGTGATGCGGTGCGAATGTATCTCGGTGAAATTGGCCAGGTGGCATTGTTGTCAGCCGACGACGAAAAAAGACTGGGCCGCGCAATTCGCACTATGCAAGATGCAAAGGCACGTTCAACTGAAGGATCCCTTTCTGCCACTCAACGTCGAGAACTGCGCAACATTATGCGAGAAGGCGAGGAAGCCTTCGAACACCTCATCACGGCAAACCTTCGGCTCGTTGTTTCCATAGCTCGCAAGTACGACGGTCGCGAATTGCAACTCTTGGATCTCATTCAAGAAGGCAACATTGGTCTCATGCGAGCAGCAGAAAAGTATGACTGGGAAAAGGGCTTCAAGTTCTCTACATATGCAACTTGGTGGATTCGGCAATCAATGATGCGCGCTATGGCAGACCAGGGTCGCACCATTCGTGTTCCAAGCCACGTTGTTGAAATGTTGAATCGCATCACAAAAGCAGACCGTGAACTAAATGTTGAATTAAAGCGTGAGCCAACATATGCAGAGCTTGCAGAACGAACTCTTATTCCTGCCGAAAAAATTGAAGAACTAAAACAAATTTCTTCTGTAACCATCAGTCTTGATGAACCAGTCAGTAGCGATGAAGATTCCACAACGTGGGGCGACAAGTTTGGTGGCGACACCACAGATTCGCCAGCAGATGTCGCGCAACGCCGCGAACTTGTCGACGCTGTTTCGCTCGAACTTGATCACTTGCCAGACAGGGATCGTCGCATCATTGATAAACGCTTCGGCATCTCAAGTGGTGAGCCACAAACACTTGATGATGTGGCAAAGCAAGAGGGTGTTACTCGCGAACGTATCCGCCAGATTGAACAAAAGACCCTTGCCCGCCTTCGTCATCCGAATAACAGCCAACGGCTACGCAGTTACCTCGAATCCGACTAGAACTATGGCCTTGGGCACTGGGCGCCCTCGCTGGTAGCCTTTGGGTTCCCTTCCGGGGTAGCTCAGTTGGCAGAGCAACGGACTGTTAATCCGTTTGTCGTGGGTTCGAGCCCCACCCCCGGAGCCAGTCGCACCCCTAACCTCGGTCGACTCTCGGGCCCATAGCTCAGTTGGTTAGAGCAGGGGACTCATAATCCCTTGGTCGCAGGTTCGAGCCCTGCTGGGCCCACTATTGCTCGGTTACTGGCTGAGGATCTATTCCGCTTTCGCACGAGCAGCTGCGGGTGAGAATTTTCCGAAAACAAAACGGATGCCAAAGATGGCTGCACCGAGCATGGCGATTGCCACGGTGGCGCCGGTATACCAGGCCTTACCTACGTCACTGCCACTAGTCAATGTGTGTGCCATCACGAGCACGAATTGCACATATGACAGTAAGTGAATACGTCGCCACGTAGTTCTTTTCATTTTTCGCATCATCAGTGATGTGATTTGAACTGCAGCCAAAATGTAGAAGCCAAGAATTCCCATACTGACGGGCAGTGGCTTCCATGCACTTGTAAATGGCACCAAGACAGAAACAAATGTAAACGAGATGTATGAGTCTGCAATCAGAGTCAACATATGAATAATCGTGAACACAAGTGCAAGACCACCCATCCATGTGTGAATATCACGTAGCCATGCAGGTCGGTCGTTTGGTTTTAGAACGCGGGTCGCAAGAAGTACACCCCAAAAGACGGTGAGCAAAATGAGCACCATTGCGATATTTGCTGACGCACGTGTGAGATTCCACCAGATTTGATTAGTCATGAGTAAAGGTCTTCCAAGATTCTGTTTGTGTGGTGTGTCCGTCTGCATAAACCAGCATTCCAGCTATTCCCAAACTGGACAATGTGACGACTGCTTCAGCCGGATTGCTAAGGATTGCATACTTTGTCCATGCCTCAGACCATGCAGCTGAATTTGCGATAACAGTGGCACCGACTGTGTGCTCAGTGTCCTGTGCGCAGGAGTCGGTAAACAAGTGTGATTTGATTCCAGCAGTGGTTCTCTGTCGTGCAAATACGGAAGAAGTTGCAACGCCACCTACAGAAATACGAACAGTGTCGAGAATTACCTCATAATCGAAAGGAGAGAGAATCTCCACATCCCATCCAATGGAATCACCAGTGTTGATGGCCATGTCGCCACCGAGATTGATACATGCCCCATTAGCACCCTGCGCGAGAGCAAATTGAAGTACAAGGTCTGCTGCGAGTCCTTTTCCGATTCCGCCTGCATCAAGAGTCATTCTTCGAGGAAGTGAAACTTTTCCATCATGAAATACCTGAATGCCTGAAAGGTCTGAAAAGACTGCCGCATTAACGGGAAGTTCAGTTCTTTTGTCATTGACGAGAGACCGGACGTCTCCGGCAGCAATCTGCAAGGGGAGACGAGTGGGGTTGAACGCACCGTCAGTCGCTTGATGTGCTGCAATCATGTGGTGAATGAGAATCACGGTTCTCTTATCCACCATGGTTGGTTGACCATCAGCAGTATTGAGCCGTGAGATATCACTAGTTGGTATAAAGCGACTCCATAGTGATTCGAACTCTTCAACTAGGTCAAGGCAACGTACCGCTAGATCAATTGAATTGATTCCGACAATTGTTGCCACACAAGTGACTCCCATTGATTTGCGTTCCACACGTGCTGTGGTGGCAGATGTGGTTGGCATAACGGTGTTACTAGTTAGAGCCGCTGCTCTTTTGTTTTGTTGGCGCGGGGGTGGGGGCAGCTACCTGAACAGATGGAGTTCCGGCTTTTGCTGCTGAAACACCAGGTACTGGTACGTACACCACCTCTGATGTTGATGTCGAGGCAATGACGCCGGCATCAATTGGCTTTGTTTGTGAAGCGTTGACCACAATGCTTTCGGAAATTGCGGGCTGAGCTGCTGACGCCTTCTGGGAAAGTGTGTAACCAGTCGTCATGCCGATCAGCGCGGTGGCTGACAGGCCGACTGCCAATATGCGTGCTGAAACTGCTGGATGCTTTTTGCGAGTAGTTGTGCGTGCAGTGCGTGCTACTGGTGGTGCTGGTGGCACGTCTGTAGCGGTGGTGTTTAGTAGTGGATCATTCATCATTAGTCGTCATCCTCGTCTTCGTCGTTTTCGTCTTCATCTTCGTGTTCGCGCTCTTCCTTGCGATCATCGTCATCATCGTCATCGTCATCGTCATCGGAGTAGCTCGGCTTTGCTGGCTTCATCGTGCTTGGTGGTGCGATTGGCTGTGCAGTCACACTGACTGTCACTTTCCCGTTCTCTAGGTGGGCAAGGAATTCAATCCGTGTGCTTGACGAAAGGAGAGGGACCCTTACATCGCCATTCGGCTGAACTTGTGCTGGTTCGGATGACCAACCTGCAGCAGGCATCACGTTGCTGACAGCAATTGCTCCAGATCGCGTATCAAGAACAACCGCACCAGACGTTCCGACTTGATAAGTCGTGGTGGTGTTGCTCAATACTGATGATTGAACCTTCGTAGATTTTTCTGAAACTTGGCTGGCAACTGGGGTTCCTTCGTCAACTGCCGGGGCGCCAGAAGCAGTGGCTGAGACTGCATTAGAAGTGCTGAGAACGCTGGAATTGACTGCATAGGCGGCTGCCCCTGCGGCCAGTACTCCTGCGATAGAGAGGGTGGTGGCTATTCCTACCTTCATGATGTGCTCCTTTGTGGGCCGGTGGCCCTTGTTCATCACAGTACGGGCTCGTAATACAGGGAATGGTGTGGACTTATCCAAGATTCATCCAATTCCAAAGTCGGCTTTAGGTCATGTACTGAGAAAGAGGCACAATGGGGTTGTGAAGGTTCTGTTGGTTGAAGACGATGTGGCAATCGCGGAATCAGTAACAACGTCGCTATCGAACGCCGGAATGAATGTGCATCACTGTGCAACAGGGGCTGACGCCATTGTGGCTGCGAAAGAATTCGCTCCCGAAGTGATCTTGATGGATCTTGGTTTGCCAGACATGGACGGCCTAGACGTTTCGAAAAGTATTCGCGAATTTTCTACAGTGCCCATCATTATTGTCAGCGCACGTGGAGACGAACTAGATCGTGTTCTTGGTCTTGAACTTGGCGCAGATGATTATGTTGTCAAGCCGTTTAGCCAACGTGAGCTTCTTGCCAGAATCAAGGCAGTCACTCGTCGCGGGCATGAAGCTTTACCCCCTGAGCCAAGTGGCGCTTCGACGCGAGTAGTTATAGACGAGCGAACACATAGCGCCACTCTTGATGGTGAAGAAGTTGTGCTTACAGCAAAGGAATTTGATCTTCTTGCGTTCTTGTCATCTGAGCCCGGAGTTGTGTTTCGTCGTAATGACATTTTGGAACATGTGTGGGACACCAATTGGTACGGCACAACAAAGACTCTTGATGCACATATTGCGTCTATTCGCAAGAAGTTGGGAAGTCCAGACTGGATTCAGTCTGTGCGTGGTGTTGGTTTCAAATTTGTAGAGGTTCCGCTGTGAAACTCCGGCTCATTGGCGCCCTAGTGACTGTTGCTGTTCTGATTCTGCTTGTTTTCAGCGTTCCTCTTGCGACGTTTGTAGCGCGTGTAGAACGTGAACGGCTGGTGACTGCGCTGGAACGCGACGCCTTTATCTTGGCGGCGCATGCAAAGGAAACGTTGAACACAACTGCAGGCACGGTGCTTCCGTCGTTACAGCCGTATGTCGATAGCTACAGCAAATCAAGTGATGCACGTATCGTTGTCACGAACTCAGAGGGTCTGGTGGTTTCTACTAGTGATCCGTCCATTGCTTTCGGAACTGATTTTTCAAATCGCATTGAGGTAGCCGGTGCACTCAAGGGATTGCCTTCAGTTGGTGAGCGTGATTCTGCGACACTTGGTGAACGTTTACTGTTTGTTGCAGTTCCAGTTTTGCTTGGCGACACGGTCCTTGGTGTAGTTCGCTTTTCAAATCCTAAATCAGTCGTGGACAAGGAAATACAAGGCCACGTGATGGGCATTGTTGCTGCTGGTGTCATCACATTGTTGGCTGCAGCACTTGTTGCTATTCCACTCGCGCTCACAATCGCTCGCCCGATTAGTCGACTAAAGACCAGCACAGAGAGTCTTGCTGATGGTGATTTCTCCGTTCATGCTGATGATACGAAGGGTCCGCCAGAAGTCCGTGAACTCTCGCGTTCGTTTAATGCCATGGCGGGCCGAATTGGTCTGATGCTTGAAAGTCAGCAACATTTCTCCGGGGCAGTGTCACACCAGTTGCGCACACCATTGACGGCGCTTCGTTTGCGTTTAGACCAAGCCCAAGAAGCTGTCGGCGATACCACTTCGCCCGTAGCAATGGCGCTTGAAGCGTCACGCATTGAAACTGACCGCTTGCAAGAGATGATTGAACATTTGTTGGCCTTGTCTCGCTTAGAAGGTGGCTCTTCTGTCACTGCGACAGTGAATGCAGGAGGCATCGTGCGCAGCAGAGTTGCAGTATGGGAATCGCTTGCAGCCGAACGAAACATCGCACTTGTGGTCGCTGGAGTTGAATCGGCGCCATGTGTTGCTCTTGAAGGTGCGCTCGAGCAGATTGTTGATAACTACATAGACAATGCATTGACCGCGGCACCTGACAATTCCAGCATCATTGTTGAAGTGCATCGCGCTCAGCGCCATATTCAAGTAGACGTCATAGATGAGGGCCCAGGACTTTCAGAAGAAAAGCGCGCACTCGCATTTGAACGTTTCTGGCGCGGAAATGATATTCAGAATGCTCCAGGTACGGGGCTTGGTCTGTCGATAGTTCGTCAGTTGGCTGTTGCTAGCGGAGGCGTCGCAGAACTCTTGCCGCGTACAGATGGTAAACCCGGATTAGTAGCGCGCATCTCGTTGCTCGCTCGTTAACAAGTGTTAGTGGATGTCACCAATCCAAAAAGGCACACGCTCTAACAAGTTCAGACTGACATTTCGGCACGTATCAAGAACAGCGCACACCGGGTCATTGTCGCCCTTATAGACATTTGCGAGCGACACAGGTACGCGACTCACCACAGTGAGGCTTCGCTCTGGCGCATCTGTCACCTGGTGAAACGAATCAATCGCAGAAACTTCAAGTGGCAGCTCGACGCCTCCGAGACCGGCAACTTCTGTTGCAAGTACCAACAAATCTGGCGGGTTCACAAGTGGCGGAAATGCCCATGTGAAAACAAGTGGGAAAGTAAAGCCTTCTGGTGGGTCGTTATCGGGGTCGTCCATGGCAAGTACTGCGTCCTCGAAGCTAAGCAGTGTGCGCGGATCAATCTCGAGGCTGACATGGAGGTCTATGGGGCCATTGCAGGCCTCTTCGGGGTGAAGGTCCACTTCCCATAGTTGGCGTAGTGAATATGTCTCAACAAAGTGGCGTTCGTCATGCACATGAAACCCATGGTCTACGGCATGGCTCTTTAAATCGGTGACAAATCCGGCAATGTCGATAACGGCCACGTCATGGACACTACCGTTCAGAGGTGCCCCATTTCGATTACAACTCTGCGGACCGCGATATTTTGGGGTTTCTCCACGACGTAGCTGACGCCGCCGCTGACACCTTGGACGAAATTGCTGACTGGACGTTGTCGGGTGAGCGTGAAGGGCAGTATTCGGCTGATGTCGTGATTGATGATGTCATTGTCGATTTGTTGCAAGCATCTGGGTTTGAAGTGTTGTCCGAAGAGAGTGGCATTGCTGACATTGTGTGGCCGATCACCGATGACAGATTGCTTGTTGTTGTTGATCCTCTTGATGGTTCAACAAATGCAAGCAAAGGCCTTCCGTGGTTTGCGACATCGTTGTGCGTGGTTGATCGACACGGTTTACGCGCGGCTTTAGTCGCAGAACAATCGGGAAGTGAAACCAGATACGGAGCATCGCGTGGTGGGGGAGCAAATCGCGACGGGGTGACAGTACGAGTAAACCCGCTTACCAATGTGTCGCAAGCAGTGATTGGTACCAACGGAGCCCCGCCCTACCCGCATGAGTGGTGGCAGTTCCGTACTCTCGGTGCAGCGGCACTTGATATCTCCTTGGTGGCAACGGGTGGCCTTGATGGCTATGTCGACTTCCATGATCACGGCGTGTGGGATTACCTAGCAGCGGTGCTGATTTGCCAGGAAGCTGGTGCCATTGTTGGCGAAGTAGATGGCAAAGACTTACTCACTATTGACCCTCTTGCTCGGCGTAGCCCTGTGGTGGCGTCGTCACAAGCGTT
>JBIISL010000017.1:0-33532 GCA_044341035.1 Ilumatobacteraceae bacterium
CGCTAGTTCAGCAATCGGTCCAGACTTCAACACGGAAATGGCTATGCCGTCAAGCGAAGCGCGTCAGGCTGAAGAGTTACTGGCAAAAGCCAACCCCAATCAGGGAGGCATCTCGTCGCAACTAGTTCTCCAAGTGACCTCATCTATAGATGACCCGCAGGTAAAGAAGGCAATTTCAGACTCGATATCAGCAGTTGATGCAATCGACAATGTTGATATTTCTTCTCCGTTTGATTTACAGAATCAAATCAGTAAAGACAGAAAGATTGCGTTTTCTGAGGTCAACGTTCCGCGTAAGAATTTTGAAGAGTACAAAGCGCTTAGTGATGAGATAAAGGCTGCGACAGCACCTGCACGAGCTGCCGGAATAGAGATCGGTTACGGCGGTGCAATCTTCGAAGAGATGCAGTTACCCGAATCTGAAGCACTTGGCATCTTGGCTGCAATCGTAATCTTGGTTCTCGCATTTGGTTCCATCATCGCAATGGGACTCCCCATCGGAATTGCATTACTTGGTCTCATAATTTCAGTTTCCCTGGTTGGTATTGTTAGCAACTTCATTTCAATGCCTGACGCAGTGACTTCGATGGTCGGAATGATCGGCTTGGGAGTCGGCATTGACTATGCGTTATTTATTGTGACGCGTTTTCGTGAAGGACTCCACGACGGTATTTCCGTTGAAGATTCAATCATCGAAGCAATTGATACATCTGGTCGAGCCGTAGTCTTTGCCGGCATTACGGTCATCGTTTCGGCCCTAGGACTTCTCACCATCGGACTTTCATTCGTCACCGGATTAGCAATCGGTATGGCAACTGCAGTAGCAGTCATGATTATTGCGTCCATCACATTGCTTCCTGCACTTCTCGCCATGGTCGGTGAACGCATTGAAACAACTTCTCGAGCAGCTGTTATCTCACTTACTGCTTTTGTTCTCAGTGGTTTTGTTGCAGCATTCACAAAGAATGTAGTTATCTTGTCTATTGGTATTGGCCTTGCATTTGCTGGTCAACTCACCCGTTTTATTGTTCCTGCATTGCGTGTTGCAATTCCTCACCGCGCTCAAAATGACCATCAAAATACAATCTGGTGGCGTTGGAGCCGAGTCGTGCAACACAAACCGTGGACTTCGTTTGTAGCTTCATCGCTCTTTCTCATCATTCTCGCTGTTCCAATGTTGTCAATTCGTTTGGGTTTCGGAGACGCAGGAAACGCCCCTAAGACTGCAGATGTACGCAAGGCGTATGACATGTTGTCTGAAGGATTTGGACCTGGCTTTAGTGGTCCGTTGTACATAGTCGTCACTGGTGACACTGTTCAGGAACCAGAAAAAATGAAATCATTCCTCACTGTCATCAATACGACTCCAGGAATTGCATATGCAGGAGCCGCACCACTGAAGAGCGATGAGGTTGCGCTAGTCATGGCGTATCCAACTTCAGCCCCGCAAGATGAAGCCACAACAGATCTTGTGCACGCTTTACGAGACACAGTTATTCCGTCTTCTGGAGTTGCAGCGCAAGTAACTGGCTTTACTGCCGGCTCTGTCGATTTTTCGGATTACCTCGGGAAGCGTTTGCCATTCCTTATTGGCATCGTTCTGTTCTTGTCATTTCTCTTGTTGATGGCGGTGTTCCGTAGTGTCCTTGTTCCCATCAA
The DNA here is from genome assembly GCA_044341035.1 of Ilumatobacteraceae bacterium. Classification (GTDB taxonomy): domain Bacteria; phylum Actinomycetota; class Acidimicrobiia; order Acidimicrobiales; family Ilumatobacteraceae; genus UBA2093. The sequence goes on from JBIISL010000017.1 coordinate 1,660, forward strand.
GGCAGTTCTCATGAACTTGTTATCCGTTGGTGCCGCTTATGGCGTCATCGTTGCCGTGTTCCAATGGGGATGGGGCGCAGAACTTATTGGCGTGGGCAAACCAGGACCGATCGAAGCGTGGGCACCAATGTTCCTGTTTGCAATCGTGTTCGGTTTGTCGATGGACTACGAAGTGTTTTTGCTCTCGCGCATCAAGGAAGAATTCAACCGGACCGGCGACAACACTTCTGCTGTTGCTGACGGAGTAGCGGCTACCGCCCGCGTCATCACCGCTGCCGCCCTGATCATGGTCTGTGTTTTCGGAGCCTTTGTTCTTGGTGACGACCGCCAATTGAAGCTTTTTGGCCTGGGTATGGCCGTGGCCGTTTTTCTCGACGCCACCATCGTTCGAATGGTCCTCGTGCCAGCCACCATGGAGCTGCTGGGGGCCCGCAACTGGTGGATGCCGGCCTGGCTTGATCGCCTGCTGCCAAAGATCGATGTGGAAGGCAAACACCACGAGAAGCCGGCCCCGCTACCCTGATGAAATAAGGGTTTGCGCCTATGGCCTTGACAAGGGGGTAGCAAATCACATAGCCCTGAAAAAGATATGGCCAAGTTTCTCGTAATAGTTGAGTCCCCCGCAAAGGCAAAAACGATCTCCCAATACCTTGGGCCGGAGTTCAATGTCCGCGCTTCAGTCGGCCATATTGCCGACCTTCCTAGCAAGGGAATGGCAGTAGACGTCGACAACGGATTCGCACCTACTTATGAGCTCACCGAACGCGGCCGCACTGTTGTCAAGGAACTCAAAGATCTCCTCAAGTCATCTGATGCCTTATATCTAGCAACGGACGAAGACAGAGAAGGCGAATCAATCTCCTGGCACCTGCTTCAACACCTCAAGCCGAAGGTTCCTGTGCACCGCATGGTGTTCCACGAAATCAACGCGAAGTCCATTCAAGAGGCAGTAGCCAACCCACGCGAACTTGATCAGCCACTTGTTGATGCTGCAGAAACTCGCCGCATCCTCGACCGCTTGTTCGGCTACGAAGTATCGCCCGTGTTGTGGCGTCGCGTTAACCGCGGACTGTCAGCAGGCCGTGTACAGAGCCCCGCTCTTAAATTAATCGTTGAACGCGAATGGCAACGCATCAAGTTTATTTCAGCTGACTACTTCTCTCTTGAAGCAGTCACCGATACCACGCCGTCATTCACTGCAAAATTGCTTTCCGTCAACGGCACCCGCATTGCAACAGGTAAAGATTTTTCTGAACAAGGTGTCGTCAACCCAGACGTCACCATTCTTACTGCCGCACGTGGTGCTGAAATCACAGCAGGCCTCGACAAAGTTGATCTTGTTGTTCGCACAGTTGATGAAAAGCCGTACCGTTCATCACCGAAGCCTCCTTTCACCACCAGCACCTTGCAACAAGAAGCCGGCCGTAAATTGCGTTTGTCTAGCCGCCAAGTCATGAGTGCAGCACAAAGTCTGTACGAACGCGGATTCATTACATACATGCGTACCGACTCCATTTCACTTTCTGATGAAGCAATCAACGAAGTGCGCTCATATGTACAACGTGACTACGGCAAGCAGTTCCTTACTGATGGCCCACGTAAACACAATTCAAAAGTAAAGAACGCACAAGAAGCTCACGAAGCCATTCGTCCTGCGCTGCCATTGCGTTCACCGGAACAACTTGGCAGCGAACTACGCGGGCCAGATGCTGGCGTGTACCGCCTCATTTGGCAACGCACACTTGCTTCACAAATGTCAGACACGCTTGGCACCACCGTTAGCGTGCGCCTTGGTGCAACGGCAGCTGATGCTCAGCGCACTGATTGTGAATTCTCTGCAAGCGGCACCACTATTACGTTCCCTGGTTATCGTCAGGCATACGAGGAGTCACGCGACGAAGACGAGACTCCGGCAGATGACGAAAATGCATTGTTGCTTCCCGTCCTTACTCCAGGACAAAACGTTCCTGTTAGTGAATACTCACCAACGTCTCACTCCACTAGTCCTCCGCCTCGCTACACCGAAGCTTCATTAGTAAAAGAACTTGAAAGCAAGGGCATTGGTCGTCCGTCAACATGGGCAAGCATCATTTCCACCATGGTTGATCGCGGCCATTATTTATGGAAAAAAGGAACATCACTTGTTCCTACATGGACCGCATTTTCTGTTATTCGTTTGTTAGAAGAAAACTTCGACACCCTTGTTGATTACGAATTCACGGCCAAACTTGAAAGTGGACTAGACGCCATTGCAAACGGTGAAGTGAAAAAGGGAGCATGGCTTCAAGATTTCTATTTCGGCACAGATGAGAAACAAGGTCTCCACGGAATAGTCGCAGCAAAGCTTGAGGGTGGTTCCATTGATGCAGCTGCTGTCAATACATTCGAACTTGGTGCGCACCCAGACACGGGTGAAGTAGTAATCGTCAAGCCAGGTTTGTACGGCCCATATGTTCGCTCTGGTGAAAACACGGCCAGCGTGCCTGACACCATGACGCCAGATGAACTAACGCTCGACGCAGCAGTCACTTTGTTGAAAGCACCTAAGGGCGACACACCAATGGGTGAACACGAGGGCTACCCCGTGTTTGCAAAGTCTGGTCGTTACGGCCCATACGTTCAGTGGGGAACCATGGATGTTCCACCAGAAGGCATGGAAAAACCAAAGATGACCTCCTTGTTCAAAACAATGAACATTGATCGGTTGTCAATGCAAGATGCGCTTGACCTGTTGTCGTTGCCGCGCACAGTTGGTGCAGACCCAACCGATGGCGAGCTAATCACTGCACAAAATGGTCGTTACGGCCCATACGTGAACAAGGGCAAAGAAAGCCGCACACTTCAAACAGAAGAGCAGCTTCTCACCGTCACTTTGGAAGAAGCGCTTGCACTTCTCGCCACACCACGCGTGTTTGGCAAAGGTCGAGCAGCCGCAAAACCACCACTTCGTGAATTCGGAATTGACCCAGCAAGTGAAAAACCAGTTGTCGGCAAAGAAGGCAAGTTTGGTGATTACATCACAGATGGCGAAACCAATGCCGGTCTCACTCGTGGTGACCGCATGGAGCAAATGACAAACGAACGCGCCTACGAGCTACTGCAATTGCGCCGTGAATACATTGAAGCCAATGGCGGACCAAAGAAGAAAAAGGCCGGCGGTCGTAAAGCTGTCGCAAAGAAGGCTCCTGCAAAGAAGACCGCTGTGAAAAAAGCTGCTGCAAAGAAAGCGCCAGCTAAAAAAGCCGCCGCAAAGAAAGCTGCGCCGAAGAAAAAGGCAGCACCAACTTCTTCGGATGACGAGTGAGCACTCCGGCATACATTGCACTTGAGGGTTTAGAAGGCTGCGGAAAAAGCACGCACACAAAACGCCTCGGTGAACATCTGAATGCTGTCATCACTCGCGAACCCGGCGGCACACGTATCGGTGCATTGCTTCGCGCTATTTTGGCCGACCCAGAAAACACAGATCTCGCACCACGCACCGAAGCGTTGCTAATGGCAGCAGACCGCGCGCAACACATGGCAGAAATTGTTCAGCCTGCATTAGACCGCGGACAACATGTTGTTAGCGATCGTTCTATCTATTCCACGTTGGCCTACCAGGGGTACGGCCGTCGTCTCGGCACCCCAGACCTCTTGAATATCTCAACTTGGGCACTCAACGGTCGCCTCCCAGACATGGTTGTTTTCATTTCTGTGCCCACAGACATTCTGAATGAACGTCTCGCAAAGAGAGACCTTGACCGCTTCGAACGCGAAGGTGCAGACTTTTTTGCTCGCATCAACGATGGTTTTACCGAACTGCGCGAAGCTGACCCTGACCGCTGGATCGTCATCGATGGCACAGTGCCAAAGGATGATGTTGAGGCAGCCATTCGTGTTGCGGTACTTGACAGACTGAATTAGTAGCCTGCCTACATGGCATCGGTATGGGATTCAGTGGTCGGCCAAGACCGCGCGGTAGAACAACTGCAACACGCCGCCATCTCCCCCGTCCACGCATATCTCTTTGTTGGCACAGAAGGCTGCGGTAAAGACGAAGCGTCACGCGCATTCGCTTCCATGTTGTTGTCAGGGTCTGATAATCCAACAGAACGCATTAACGAACTTGTGATGCGTGGCGCTCACCCCGATGTCCACGAAATACGTCGCGACGGCGCATCAATTCTGAAAGAACAAGCAGAAGACATCATCAAGATTGCATCAATCACTCCAAGTGAAGGTTCTCGCAAAGTCATCATCGTGCATGAAGTACATCTCATGGCACCCGCAACTGCTGCAATGCTTCTCAAGACAGTTGAAGAACCACCATCCGGAGTTTTCTTCATCATGCTTGCAGACCAAGTTGATGATTCGCTTGCCACCATCGCATCGCGATGCTTTTCGGTACATTTCGGATTACTCGAATCTGCTCACATTGAGCAAGCGCTTATCCAAGCCGGAATTGCACCCGCCCTCGCGCACGCCGCAGCACAGTCATCGGCTGGCAGTATGTCGCACGCAAAGTTGCTTGCATCAGATCCGCAACTTGCACAACGCCGCGAATTTTTCGCAAACATCCCACGCCGCATCGATGGCACTGGAGCAACCGTTGCTGCCATCGTGGAGCAAATTCTCGAATTAATCGATGACGCAGTTGAACCTCTTAGTAATCAACATGCACAAGAAGTTGTTGACACCGAAAAAACTCTTGCGCTCATGGGTGTAAAACGCGGTGGTAAGAAGATGCTTGAAGATCGCCACAAGCGTGAGATCCGTCGGTACCGCACTGATGAGTTACGTTCTGGCCTCACCGCTATCGCAAGCATCTACCGCGATGAACTTGCACGTAACCCAAACATTCATCGCCCTGAGGCATACATAACCGCTATCAACAGACTTCACGACGGCATGCGTCGCTTATCATTGAACGTTAATGAAGCCATTTTGCTCCGCGACCTTATTTGGTCACTTCCATCTCCATCAGCAGATGCTGCACTGCAGTTCGTCCTATCGGAAAACGCCGAATGAATAAGAACCGTCTTCCAATTGTCGTCGGACTCTTTCTGGGGTTCGCCGGAATCATGCACTTTGCTAACCCATCATTTTTCAATGACATCGTTCCTCCATGGCTTCCACCCAGCCCTGAATTTTGGACATATGTAAGTGGTATCGCCGAAATCATCGCTGCCGTATTGTTGCTACGTCCTGCAACCCGCAGAGCTGGCGGAATCGCCGCTCTCTTGTTGTTCATCGCGGTGTACCCAGCCAATCTCTATATGACGTGGGATTGGCGAAACGAAGCTGCATCACAGCAGTTCATTTCGTGGGCTCGCCTTCCGTTTCAATTCCTCTTCATATGGGCTGCTTGGTCCATCATTCAGTCACACACAGCAGACGATCGCCCCGCCATGCCGGGCGATGTCGCATAACTATTGGTTGCTCGGCATTCTCGTCGGTACAGTTAAGTTCCTGCCCAGGTAGCTCAGTCGGTAGAGCAACGCACTCGTAATGCGTAGGTCAGGGGTTCGATTCCCCTCTTGGGCTCCAGTTGCAACAGAAGTTTCCATCAACCTGACCATAAGTAAAGGATTGATAGGGTTCTCACATGTCAGGTAAAAACGTATTACCTGGTTTCCCTCCTGCTCCGCCGCCACCTCCACCAGGTAAAAAGAAACCTAGATCTCCCCTCGTGCTCGGCGGACTGATTTTTGCAATTTCCCCTCTGCTCTTCAGTCTTGTGGCATCAATTTTCGTTGACAATGCATTCAATGAAAGCACGGCCCTTGGGACTACTCCCTTGCTTATGTTTCTCACTTTGCCAATCGGTTTTGTCATCTTCATAGTCGGACTCAGCACTGGTGCTCGCGACACGGGAAATCGAAACCGATAATTCCGAAGATTCAATTCAATACGAGATCTATATTCCACTCGTAATGCATAGGTCAGGGTTTGATTCCCCGCTTGGGCTCTAGTTGCGTGAGTGCAATTTTGATGCGTGATTGGCGTTGTACACACGTTGCTTGAGTAACTCAAGCAACGTTTCACGCATCAAAATGCGTTAGGCAACAACCTTCACACCAACTCCGATGGTGGTCTGCCATAGGCGGGCCATTTCCCGGGGGTTTGTGGCGCGAATTCTCACCTTGCAATTACGAGCATCAACTGTTGCCATGTCGAGACCTCTCAAGTCGAGGTTAGTGATTTTTGTACTGCGAATATCAATGCTATCCAAGAGACGATTTCTTGAGACATTCAAAGTTGCAACTTTGGTGCCCGCAAGCTTAAGGCTACTCAACATCGTGTTTGCGGCAACCGACAACTTGGTGATACCAGTTCCTGACACACTAAGAGTTTGAAGTGACTTCAAACCAGAAACCTTAATTGTCTTAATAGCGTTGTAGCTAACGTCAAGGTTCATAAGCGAAGTATTAGCAGACACACTAATTTTCTTAATCTTGTTGCCCTTGAGGCTCAAGAGCCTCAACGATTTGTTCGCTGATCCACTAAAAGTAGTGATCTTATTATTATTTGCGGTAATCGATGTAAGCATGACGTTTTTGCTGACATTAAGTGCCTTCAATGCATTGAAACTAACGTCCAAAGAATTCAAACTTATTAATTCTGACAAGTTAAGAACTGCAAGTTTGTTGTAACTGAGGGTCACGCTTTCTAGACGAGTGGTTTTGCTCAAATCAATTGCAGTAATACGATTTCTACTTGCGTCAAGCGAGGACAACATGGTGTTAGCACTTACATTTAGGGCAGCAAACTTGTTGTTATTTGCAGTAATCGATGTCAGTGCGACATTCTTGCTGGTATCTAATGTAGACAGTGAATTGCTTGCCACGTTCAAATAGAGCAAGTCGACATTCTTAGTGATATCAAGAGCAGTCAGTGAGTTGTTCGACACATCGACTGATGTGAGCGTAGGTACGCCAGACAAATCTATTTTTGCCAAGCTTTGGTTAGCGAAGATTACTTCCGTGAGACGTGGTAAGGACGCCAACGTCACGGTATTCAGTCTTCCACCTCCGCTGTAGTAGCCGTAGTCGTAACCGTAGTAACTATATGAAGTACGGATGGACGTCAACAGTGGCATGTTTGAAACACTCAAGCTAGTTAATGACGTGTTATTCATCAGTTCCAGAGTCTGAAGGCGTGGATAGTCGGACATCGTGACTGATAAGAGATTGTTACTGGTGATGTCGAGATCAGTCAGTTGCGGCACAGCAGAGGCTGAGAAATCCGTCAGTCTGTTGCTGGAAAGATAGAGATTCGTAAGTGATGGCAGGTTGTTGACAGTAATCGAACTCAAATAGTTATTTGAAGCTCTGATTTCAGTCAAATACGGAGCACTACCCAAAACGAGTGAAGTTAGAACATTCGAGGAGCAGCTTAAAGACGACAACGACGCCAGAGCAGAAACGTCCAAAGTTATGAGGCGATTGTTCGAAACCTCCACCGTTCTTAGTTTCGTTAATTCACTGAGAGACAGTGAATTAAGCAAATTAGAACTCGCAGACAAGGTTTGAAGATTAGTGAATCCTGTTAACACGAGAGATGAAATCTTGTTATTGCCTACATTCAGACCCTCAAGTATGGGTAATCCAGACAACGAAAGACTTGTAATTCGATTACTCGAAACGTTTAGGTCAGTCAGCTCTGGTAAATCCTTCAGAGTGAAAGTGATGAACAAGTTATTCGACAAATTAACATCACCCAATTTGGTCGAATTCATCATTACTGAAGTCAGTTTATTGCTACTGGCTGACAGCGTCGCAAGTATCGTCAACGTGGACACATCAAGCGTAGACAACTTATTGCCATCCAGATATAAAGTATGCAATGCCGCGTTGGTTGTGGTGTTGAGTGCTGTCAGCTGATTATTTTGAAGGTTCAAAGAACCCAAGGAAGTCAAAGTAGAGACATCAATAGCAGCAAGGCGCGAATTGGTGACTGTGAGGTCATAGAGGGCTTGATTACCAGTCAAAATCAGTTCACTGAAGTTTTTTGTGGAATATTCTGAGTAATCTAAGGACAACGAAGTCAGATTAGTTGCGCCAGAGATATTGACCGAACTGATTCGTGTGGGTAGCGGCAATGTGGCATTAGTCAGTTCGGTAATGGTTGTGTTGCCGGAAATGTTCAACGTGGTTAGCGACGAGAATGAATCCAACCCTGCATAGCTAGAAATTTGCAGGTTACTGAGATCAAGTGATGTGAGATTTTGAATATTCGAATAAGGAACACGACCGTTGGGAGTACCAGTGTCATATCCCAATGCAATTAATTTTGACTCAAACACCGCGTCCGGTATCAACGTCACAAGTTCGGCTTTGACCGCGGTGGGTGCACCCAGCGCAGTGATACCAGCAACTGCGAAAGCCAATATGACGCTAACTATTTTCCGTGATTTCATAACTACTCCTGAACTGCCTGACTAATTAGGCAATATGCACAACTTATAATAAGTGAGAGCTACGGGTGTGGATACCTCTAGAGGCGCCGATCGCAGTCTTTACTTCGGAGCTTCGATTGGGTGCCCAAATTCTTCAATAAACGTAAAATCTTCAACAGGGTTACGTTTTAGTTTTGTCACTAATTTTGTGGGCCATCCCACCATCACCATTGCTGCCAATGCGAAGCCGTCTGGTACGCCTAGAAGTTTTTGTATGTCTTTTTCTCGGTGAGACAACAATGTGGTGATGCGAGTTCCCAAACCTTCGTTGCGGGCAGCGAGCTGAAAGTTTTGAACAAACGGAAATATTGACCCGCCACCGACAACGCTCGGTCTCCCGGCATTGATGTCAGTTACTTCGACGACAGCCATATCAATCCAAATAGCCAGGTGTACGGGGATGGTAAAAATCTGCGCTGCGAAATTGTTCGATTCAATTACTTTTTCCCTGAATTCAGGTGGAAGATTTTCTAATGGCCCGTATCGCTTTGCCACATAGTCATTCCATGGTTCTTGATACAGATCGCTAATTGCCTTTCGAGTGTCGGGGTTCTTCACCACCACAACTCGCCATCCCTGACGGTTTCCACCAGATGGAGCAAATCGCGCATTATCGAGGACTCGGTACAAGACTTCGTTTTCTACGTCTCTCGCTTCATAATGTCGCGTTGCTGCCGTTTGACGCATGACTTCATTGATGTCCATATTTACCCCGCCCTATCAGGAATGTAGCACTCTTGTCTTCCTGCTGACTTCTGTAGACGCAGGTACGCTTTCGGAATGAAAAAGACCTTGCTTGGTATGTGCCTCATTGTGCTTTGCTCGTGCTCAAGCACCACAACTGCGCCTGCCACCACCACTTCGGTTGCAGCAGTTTCCACCACTCTTGCTCCGGTAGTCACCACTTCTACAGTGCCTGCCATCATGAATCCTTCTAGCGGCGAGAAAATTGTTGAGTGTGACAACAAGGCGATCGGCGCAAGCTACGGCGAGAAATTGCGTTTGGAATTTTGTACCGCTACGTGGGCCATGGGTGACACCGACCGAGACACGTGGAATTGCCCAAAAGCCGGGTGCGAGCAAACTCGGTTGTACCGCCTTGTCGGTTCGCAGTGGACATCACCCGCTATCTGTAATCGCGAACAGCCGTTAACACGATTCGCCATTAGTTGTTACATACCAAACGTGGGACCAGCCACATTGGCAGAGATTCCTCCACAAGATGTGGCATGTCTCATTTGGAAAACCAACAGGTCATTGACTTTCATTCAAGAAACTGGCTGCACAGCAAGCAAGGCTGACATTGCGGCTGCAATGGCCTTCAAGTGCACTGGGTACTTTGATGCGGTCTCACTACCCATCGAAAAGTGCGACCGCGGAAGATTAGTCAGTCTGATGCAAAAGAAGTTGCGTGACGCCGGTTACTCGATGAGTGTCGATGGTTTTTTCGGACCTGAGATGGCAAAATCTGTTTATGCATTTCAGGGCAAAAAGGGTCTGACTCAATTGGGAATTATTGATGCACCAACATGGGAAGCTCTTTCCGGAAAACCTTTTCCAGGCTGACATGTTGTCCCCCGCTGTTGAACGTGCGCATCAAGATGCAGTGGCACAAGGCCGTGATTTTTACACTGACCCCGAAACCGGGTTAATGGTCATGACTGCTTTGTATTTACAAAAACGTGAATATTGTTGCGCCAACATTTGCCGTCATTGCCCATTTGGCCATGACGGCAAGAATCACTAGGTCAATGCCAAACGTTCAAACTGTTCTGACGGCGCATTCACTTCGTGCAACGCAGACCTCAACAGTTCTTCAGCATCTTTCACAATATTGTCGTTGATGCGATTAACGGTTTCATCGGGGTCTTCACCGCGATGAAACATCATGGTCTCGTACTGCTTTGCGTATCCCCAGAAAGGCAGCATGTCGCCTTCGCGGAATGGTTGACGAATAACCGGAACCGTACTGCCCGGCATGTAATCAAGTACTGCTCGTGAATCGGGCATTGGCATTTTGAAATCTGGCATGGAACCAATGGGCATTGTGCTCCATCTGTTTGACCACATTGTTTGTGGCATGTTGATTCCCTGTGGCCCACGTGTGTAGCGCCACTCATTTGTTACTAGCTGTACTTCACGGCCCCACACGCCCGTCAAGAGCCAATCACGTACTTGTGTCGAAGCGCCAGTAAGCAGTGGAACAAGTGATGAACCATGTGCAGTGTGTTTGATAGGTGCATCAAAAATATCTGCGAGCGTCGCGTGAATATCTGTTGAGGTAGTCAGTGCATCATTTGTGGTGGGCGCAACTCCCGGCCATGCAATCAACATTGGAATGTGTCCGAGAGGCTTGTACACCGGAATGCCCGGCTTTCCCCATACGTCACGGTTATAAACATCTTTGTCACCCAAGTAGTGCCCATGGTCTGTACACAGAACGACAACGGTGTCTTCCCATGCGTTTGTTGCGTCAAGCGAATCAAGTACTTTGCCCAACCAATGATCAATCATTGACAATTTGCCACCATATTGCGCGCGTACTTGCACTGCATCGCGTTCTGTTAATACGCCTTCTTTTATTGCGTCAATTGCATATGGAGGCCATACAAGGTGATCGCCTTCCCAGGAATCGTCGTAACGGTCTGCCCAGCGAGCAGGCGTGTCAAACGGTTCATGCGGATCAAACTCATCAACAAAAAGAAAAAAGCGTTCACCTTGTGCCCGATGTACTGGTGCATCTTCAAGTAACCAACGTGCTGTTGCTTGCATGGTGCGCGGTCCGGGGAAATCTTCTTCACCCTTGAAGAAACCACGTGAGTTGTCGTAGTGAGTATGCCCGCGACCAAACGATGGAGCGCCAAGCCACGACGGATCAGATCGTGTTTTCCATGCATCACTTTCATGTCCACGTTCGTAGCTCCATGCAGTGAAGTCGGTGTGGTAATTCTCACCACCCACTTCAAAAAGATGCGGATGGTCAGTAATTAGTTGAGTGACAACACCTGCGCGTCGTAATGAAGCAGTAATTGGTTCTTCCCATAATTCAATCGAGCCCCATGGTTTCCATAAGAAATCCCACGCACCAACCAAAATGTCATGACGCGCTGGAATACACGGAAGTGATCCGGTGTGATGATTTGTAAAGCGAACTGAACGAGCAGCTAAACGATCAAGGTTTGGCGTATCAAAGTTGCCGCCACCGTACGCACCTATTTCGTGCCTGTTTAAACTGTCGAGAAGAAGTACAACAACATTTTTTGGTGAGTTGTTCACGATGAGACTCCGGCAAACACAGTGCCTAACCAGTCCATTGTGGTGGACAACATCACATCATGACTTTTTGCTAACAAGTGATCATCGCCATACATAACGTGTAAGTCTCCCGTACCAGCGATGGAGCGCACAACTTCGCTCGCTTCAAGCGGCAAAATTGAATCGTTGTCACCGTGGAACATTAACAACGGAGTGGAATGCAATCCTCCGGCTATCTCGCAACCAGCGGATTGAGTAGCAAAGGTAACAACCCCACACACCATTGCTGATAATCCGACTGCGACTCGAATTGCTACAGCACCACCAAAACTATGTCCCATGACAACTACAGCGTCAGCGCCGCTGCCCACTAACAACTGCACTGCAGCTGCCGTATCAACACAACATGAATCCATGTCGTTTGGCTTTCGGTAGCTCAGACGAATAGATGGAATTCCCTGCGCGACCAATTGTTCACCAAGCACATGAAACAAACTGTCCCCCGGCCCAAGCATTCCGCCCATGGCGCCACCCACCATGACAACGCCCACCTTCTGTGCCTCACCATCTGGCTCGTGCCAGAGAAGTGACAAAAGTCCACGCCGTGTGTACATCTCGACATGACGCAGATTCGCCCCAATAATGGCTTGCTGGCTAGCCATTATCCCAAGTGCGTCAAGGGGTGTTTCCGGTCTGTCCTGACCGATGTCGTTGTCTGCCATGTGGGTACCCTAGTAAGTACATGGCAAACACAAAGACACAGGCGGACATTGCTAGCGATGTTGATCGCGAAGTAGCCGGACGCATTGGCCGTTCATGGCGCGAAATACGCCGTGGTGCCACTGCTAGTAACGCGCGCGACGCAATTTACGGAATTGGTGGCAGCGCAATCGAGCCAGGGCAAATGGACGCGCTTGACCTTTTGGTCACTGTTGAATCATGCCGCATGAGTGAATTGGCTGAGCACCTCCGCATTGACCGCAGTACAGCAACGCGCGCAGTGCAACGCCTAGTGAAAGATAATTTGGCAGAACATGTTGACCATGCAGGCGATGGTCGTGTCGTCGCTATTGCTGCAACAGATCGTGGCCGCCGCATTCACAGCGAAGTATCTGAGCGTCGTCGCAACATTATGTTCGCTGTAATGAACCAATTCGAAGCTGAGGAACGCCTTGCTCTAGCTGAACTTCTTGAGCGATTCACTGCCGCCATTGACGATGCCGTGAAAGTTAAAAAGCACCGCCATCACTAACGCGTTAACTACACAATGATTGCTCAGGAACAGTTCACTGCTGATGCAATGCAATATGCACCGCAATTGTTTTCAACTGCATTACGCATGACACGTAACCGGTCTGATGCCGAAGATTTAGTGCAAGAGACATACATAAAGGGATGGCGCTCTTTCCGCACTTTCCAAGAGGGAACAAACTTGCGTGCATGGTTGTTCCGAATTATGACGAACACATACATCAATAAGTACAACGCAGCGAAACGGAAAGGCACCGAAGTAGAACTCGACGAGGTTGAGGAACTTTTCTTGTACAAGCGCTTAGGTTCTATTGATCAGTCCAAACTCAGTAGTTCAGCTGAAGACCAGATGCTCAACCTATTTACTGACGACGAAGTCAAGAACGCCCTCGAGTCCTTGCCAGAAGATTTTCGAATTCCGGTTCTCCTGTCTGATGTTGATGGTTTTTCCTATAAAGAAATTGCAGAAATGCTCGAAATCCCCATGGGAACAGTGATGTCCCGCTTGCATCGGGGAAGAAAAGCCATGCAGAAGATGTTGTACGAGTACGCCCGTGAAAGAGGGCTCATTATTGAGCCCACGACAGTTGAAGGAATCGGCGAATAACTGCCGAAGCGAATAGAGCTATCAATATGCCAAATTGCCAAGAAACACTGAAAGAACTGGAACTATTCCTTGATTCTGAACTGCCCAATGCCCGAATTGAGGAGATCATGGCGCACCTCACGGGGTGCACCGATTGCCAGGGAGCCTTTGAATTTCATTCCGAATTGCGCGCCATCGTACGGGTGAAGGCCAAGCGCGATCATCTGCCCGAAGGCTTTACAGACCGGCTCCTGGCTTGCTTCGAGCCACAACCAGAAACGGAATGACCACCGAGTGATAGGTCGCGACGGCCTGTCATTGGCTACGCTAGAGACATGTTCGCAGCGCAGGTATGGCATTGGTGGATCGGTGTATTCCTTCTTCTCGGAAGTCTCGGGGCAGTGGTCGCCGTCTTTGTTGGCTACGCAGCCAAGGTCAGCGCAACTCGCTACCCGAATCGCCGTCAACGCCAAGCCCTCAAGCAGAAGTAACCACTTTTCTTGATCGACGAACTACTTCGTCGCTGCACTTTTCCTCCTGCTGGCACTGCTGTTTCATGCGCAGTTTCGGGCGGGCCCGATTCCATGGCGCTGATGTTGTTGGCACATGCACACGGACTCATCGTTACTGCAATTCATGTTGACCATGGCCTGAGGGCTGAATCTGCAAGCGATATCAACGTCATTGATCCGGTTGCAGAATCACTTGGAATCACAGTCATTGTTCATTCCGTGCAGGTGGAACACGGCCCAAACCTTGAAGCTCGCGCGCGTAATGCGCGATACGGCGTAATGCCAGATGACGTAATGACCGGACACACCGCAGATGATCAAGCAGAAACAGTGCTCATTAATTTGCTTCGTGGCGCTGGCGCACAAGGCCTCGGTGCAATGCGGCCAGGTGTGTCACGACCACTATTGGCACTACGTCGTAGCGAAACGCACGCTGTATGCGCCGCTGCTGGTATCGACACCATTACTGATTCAACGAATACCGACCCCAAATTCCAGCGCAATCGCGTTCGTAATGAACTGTTGCCACTCATGACAGAAATTTCGCTGCGTGACCCTGTGCCGCTCCTTGTTCGCAGCGCCGATGTCTTGCGCGACGACAATGACCTACTTGAAGAGTTGTCCTTACATATAGATCCTCAAGATGCCCTTGCTTTGGCCGCCGCCCCGGCCCCGTTAGCTCGTCGCGCGCTTCGCCGATGGCTGTCAGATCCGTACCCCCCCGACCTTGCCACCCTCGAACGAATCATGGCCGTGGCCCGTGGCGAGGCCCTGGCGTGCGATATTGGGGAAAATCGGGAAATTCGTCGCAGTAAACAGAGGCTCTTACTGCAGATGCTGGGGTAACTTGATGTGCGGCGTTTTTACGCCGCCAGACCGAGCCAACACTTTCAAGGAGACCTGAATGCCCCCGAAACTTCGCGGAAAATGGGCCCTTGGAATTACCCCTCGTAATTTCACATGGGTCATCAAGGATTGCCTTGCCATTTGTGAGCGACCAGGGGGATACGGCGATAACCATCGTCGCGTTCGTCGACAGGAAGAAATCATCTGGCTTCGCGAGAACCATTTCGATCTCGTTGTTTCCATCATTGCTGCGCCGCACAACCTGCACGCGTATGAAGAACTCAACATGCCCTTTCACCATCGCCCGCTCAGTGGTGCAGATGACACCGATGCCTTCCTGAAAGTGTTCTACAAAGAACTACAAGGAATGCTTGGCCGAAATCAGAAACTTGTTATTCACTCAGAGGAAGTCGGCGATCGTTTGCTCGGCATCATCGGCGGGTACATCCGCTGGAGCGGAATGATTGATGATCCATCGCAAGCAATCATCATCACCGAAAATATTGGTGGTCGTCAGCTTGATACATGGGCACGTGAATTAATTCTCGGAGTACACAACCTGCGGTAGGTGTCCTTCGGACTACAACCACCTGGTTTGTCGATATGAAAAATCGTCGAGTACTCATCACCGGAATGGGCGGAGAACTCGGCTCTCTCGTCGCCGCACTTGCTGAAAACACGGAATGGGCCGGCGACATCTTGGGAATTGATGTAGACCCGCCGCGCCGACTGTTGAAACGCTCTCGTTTTGTTCGCGTTGATCCAACCGAACACGATCGCATCGCAGAACTGATTCAAGAATTCAATCCGCATGTGTTGCTGCATGTTGGTGTGTGGGAACCCCACGCGCGTCTTGCAACAGCCGAAGCTGAAACGTGCACAGCACTCGTTGCTAAAGCAGTGTTCGATGCAGCACACCAGTGCGAAACTTTAGAAACTGTTGTTGTGCGCAGCGGTACAGAAATGTACGGCGCTGGTGCATACTCACCTGACATCGCAGTTGAATCAACACCAACCGCACCAAACACTACGTATGGCTACATGTGTCGCAATATTGAATCGCAGGCAGCTGAACTACGTTCCGCAAGCGGCATCAATGTTTGTACGTTGCGGCTCGCGCCAGTTCTAGGTGCGCATGTACCAAGCCCTCTTGGTCGACTTCTGCGTTTGCCTGTGATTCCCTACTACGGCATCGGTAATCCCATTTTTAGTGTGGTTGAAGACTTTGATGCAGCAACTGCATTTATTCAAGCTGCCGAACGCGACGCAGACGGCGTGGTGAATATTGTTGCAAACGGTGCAATCAGCATGTTGCGTGCAACTTCAATTGGTCGCCGCGTTCCAGTTCCGTCGTTTGGTCCGGGCTGGTGGATGGCAAAGAATGTTTCTTCATTCGCCGGTGCACCAATGCCAGACCACGTTGCTGATCTCATTCAACATGGTCGCTTAGCTGCCAGTAACGAAGCAGCACATTTATTGCGCTTTGCCCCACGACATTCAACAACTGAAGTGGTGCGCAATTTGTACTTGTGGCCAAGTATTGAACGTATCCCCGCCCGTAAGCAGGTTGCATAACATGCCATACGCAGTAGCCGCCGACGGAATACGCATTCATTACGAAGTGACTGGCATTACCAAAAGAGCACCAGTCCTATTGGTGCAAGGTCTTGGTGGCGAGAAGAATTCGTGGAACCTTCAACGTGCGGCACTTGCATTACGTCATCGCACCGTTGCGTTCGATAATCGCGGTGCAGGGAAAAGCGATAAACCAGATGGAAAATACGACCTTGAGCAAATGGCAGATGACGCAATAGCCGTGCTTGATGCAGCCGGTATTGAATCCGCTCATGTCGTTGGCCTATCTATGGGCGGTGCAATCAGCCAGATCATTGCGTTGAAACACCCCAACCGAGTTCGTTCACTCACACTTGTTGCTACGGCGTGCCGTAATCATCAGTGGCGCGCAGACTTGCTGCAGTCATGGGCAGATATGGCAGAGATAGAAGGAATGGGCTCTGTTGGTAAAGAAGCTGCGCGTTGGATGATTGGTCCGCGTTCATTCCGTCGCATACTTCCTGCGCTCGGAAGTATTGGACCATTGCAATTGTTCAACCCGGCCAATGCATTTGTCTCTCAGGTGCAAGCGATTCTCACAACAGATGATCGTTCGTTAAATGCTGAGCTCAGCAACATTGAATGCCCCACCATGGTTGTTGTTGGTAATCAAGACATCCTCACACCGCGCGGCGATGCTGAAGAGATTGCTTCTCTGATTCCTACAGCCGAATTAGTGATCATCAGCGGCGGTGCCCACGGATTGCACATTGAGCACGCAACAACTTTTAACCGCATCCTTCTTGAATTTCTTGGTCGCGCTGAGAAAGTGTTTGTTCCACACGGTCACGCTGCAGCTGTAGCAGTCTGACAATGCGAATCATTGTTGTCGGTGCTGGTCTTTCCGGACTCATGGCAGCACGCGAATGCGTCGCGCAAGGACACGACGTAATTGTCTTTGACAAAGGTCGTGGCGTTGGTGGCCGTTTGGCTACGCGCCGAGTTAAAGATGCAACTCTTGACCACGGTGCGCAGTTCTTCACAGTACGCAGCGACGAATTCCAAACGCATGTTGATGAATGGGTAACTGCTGGGGTAGTGCGTGAATGGTGCCGTGGGTTTTCTGAAGAAGATGGCCATCCTCGCTATGTCGGTGCTAATGGCATGACATCAATTGCAAAACATCTTGCTACAGGGCTTGATGTGCGAACAAGCGCACTTGTGTTTTCTCTCACGCGTGCCGACACCGACTGGATAATCACTACTGATGATGGCGTCGCCCACCATGCAGACCGCGTGATTCTCACAGCACCAATCCCCCAATCGTTTTCACTAATGTTCGGCGGCGGAATAGAAATGCCGACTGAATTGCGCAACACCGATTACGACCGCACGTTGGGCCTTCTTGTCACACTTGATTCGAACAACCACAATGTGCCATCACCTGGCGGAATGCAATTTCCTGATGATGTGTTTTCATTCATCGGAGACAACTCTGCCAAGGGAATCAGCGAAGCTCCCGCGCTCACGTTTCACGCAAACCCCGATTGGAGCCTTGCGAATTTCGACCTCAGTAATCGAGAGATTCACGATGCGCTTCTCGAAGCCGCAACTCCATGGCTCGGCACCGCTGTTGTCACTTCCAGTGAAGTGAAGAAATGGCGTTTCGCCATTCCGAAAAAATTATGGCCGGAAGCCTGCTGGGTCGACGAAACCGGCACCTTGGCAATCGCTGGTGATGCCTTTGCTGGCCCTCGGGTTGAAGGTGCAGCCCTTAGCGGCCTCGCCGCCGCCCGCGCCCTGTTCGCTTAGCCCGAGCAGATCTTTCTTTTCGTCATCAACCCCTAAGGGACAACAATCACACTATTCTGGTTCCTGATTGTACGAATATTCTAGAAATATGGTTTATGATTTGAACGCCCCATTTCCCGGGGTTTCTAGCCATTGGAGGCCATCGTGCGCCGTATTTCATCCCTATTAATATCCCTGTCTGTCGTCGCATCAGGCCTGATCTTCTCCACTTCGGTCGCACATGCGGCCGGTGGGACCGCAACAACAACGCGATCCACCACAACTTCACCGCTCGCCGGAGCAGATGCCAATCGAATGCTTCGCCTTGAGAAGTCGAACAACTTCTTAGTTCTTGGCCGCAACAATTCAGTTGCAGGATCTAACTTCCACATCTGGAAGATGAAGGAAGACCTCACCTTTGACACCGCATTTGGTGCCAAAGACCTTGGTGCAAAATTTTCTTCACCAACATCCAGCAACTCTGTTTGTGTTTCGACTAACCGCACAAACTGTGCCCAGGTACAAAATTTTTCGGTGAATGAAGCTGCCGACACTTACTTGGTGGCTTACTCGCGTCAATTGAAAGGTGCTAACTCTGGTTCTTCCTCTGACGCAAACATTGTCAGCGTTGTTACAGGAAAAATTTCTACGGGTGCCGTAATTGCCCAATCCACTTTTATCGACAAAAACGGTAATTCAGGTATCACAATCAGTGACTGGTCTGAATACTCAACCACAGAACTGGCGAGTCCCTCCTGCACCACTGCTTTCGGTACAACCGTGAACTCAATTCCGCTTGTGTATGGCTTTAGCTACTTTTACCAATCGACAATTCGTTTTGATGGTTCAATTGTTTTCAGCGGAACATGCACGTACAACAACACAAATTCAATCGATCCCAATAGCCCAATTGCTGCAAAGGAATATAGGGGTGGTCTCGTCATGGCATTGAAGCCTTCTAATGGTTCCTTTGCGATTGACACTTCATTCGGTACCAACGGCTACATAAAGCTGTCAAACCCACTAACAGAGTGTTCTGACGTGATGGTTTCAGCTACCAGCGATACGTCAATCTCGTCGATGACTTCCACCAAGACTGCATTTCTCGCACAGAGCACATCATCGGCACGGACAACAACAATCCCTAGCTATCTACAAAGGAACTACAACGTCACGTCGTATGACGGCTGTGAGATGTATGGAATGAACGTCGTTGAGACGGAAAACATTTCAAGCATGCAAATCAATGGAACAATCAAAAAGACAGTTTCGTATCCAGCGGGCAAAAATTTCTACGTCAGTCGCTGGGTAATTGACCCTCAAGGTCGCTGGAACAGCATTGTGACAATGATGCCAAGTGGCGGTGGCATGCCATCAAGTACTCCGACATTGGTTCGCCTATTGGCTGATGGTTCCCAAGACACCACAGTTGGCACAAGCGGAATGAAGGAGCTCGCCAACCTACCTTCCACTATCACTGTCAACGGAACCAGTGTCCCTATGAGATATTCGGTTTCTGGTCTTGCTACAACCGCAAAGGGTACATATTTCGTTGGTTTTGCAAGCAGTGGAATGTCTAACTGCAGTACACAGTCAGGATCCTTTACTCAAACTATCTACCCGTACTACTTCTCTTTAGAGGACGGCATTATCTCTACGTACGGCACCAACGGTGTAGGTAGCCCATTCACATCAGAAGTAAATAATGCTGGTTACTGCGGTGGTGATAGTTCTCTCGGTGGCGCTTTGTTCATTAACAGCGAAGGTAACCCGGTACTCGTCACTCAGCTGGCTGCAATCGGTTCACAGACTGCAGGTCTTGCCTACACAGTGTGGGATGCCGCAGAAGGAGTTACCGGTGGTGGTGACGGAACAGCTACCTCGACAGGAGCCGCTGGTCGCGTTGACAAGAGGGTGTATTCCACCAAGTTGCCAAAAGTCGTTCAGCCTGACAGCGCGTTGACACTTCTGACTGCGAAGCAAGCGAAAACTCTTGATATCCGCAGCACCACGCCAAAGATTTGCGTGGCTCTCACGACAAGCGTTCTTCTGGTCAACCCAGGTCGATGTGTTGTGCAAATCATTGATGAAGACACCAAGAAGGTTCTTCGCTCAATGACAACAACAGTTAAGAAGAATGATGTAGAAGTTGGAACCACTCTTACTACTGATGAACCCATCATGTTCAAGCAGGCAAAAACCAAGTTGTCAAAGCAAGCTCTTGCGCAAGTTGCAGAACTTGCAGAAGCAGCCAAAGACGCACGTCGTGTTGTTGTCATTGGTCACTCTGCCGCAATTGGCGAAGTATCGAAGTACAGCTATGCAATATCACGTAATCGTGCGAATGCTGTTAAGGCTGCACTGGTGAAGGCCGGCGTTAAAGCAACAATTGAAGTTGTTGCACTTTCTTATAGCCAGCCTGAAGCAACAAAGAGGACTGAAGCTGCACAAGCGAAAAATCGCCGTGCAGAAGTATTCATCTTTCCGTGATCGGCGCTCGCTCTGAAATGAGCGAATAACTAAAACGTTGGGTTAAGCCACGGTTGCAAGTAATGCAGCCGTGGCTTTTCTCATGGTGTCAGCAGTAATTCCTGCTGGCAATGCGTCGCATGCTCGTTCAGCATCAGCGACATAGGCGCGTGCTTTTTCAATAGCGACTTCAACACCACCATTGGTGCGCACGATTTTCAGTACTGTGTCGCGCTCTTCAACCGTCAACGGTTTTCCAAGAATTGACTTCAGCGTGTCTGCGTCTTTGCCGCCCTTGGCCAATGTATGCAGAACGGGCAGTGTGTACACACCCTCTTTCATGTCATTGCCGGCGGGCTTGCCCAATTCTTCATCAGTAGCAGTGAGATCCAGAACGTCGTCAACTATTTGAAACACCATGCCGTATGCAGTGCCATATGCGGTGAGTGCATCAACAACGGCGCGGTCATGGCCAGCAACTAAACCGCCAATACGGGCTGCGGTGGAATACAACGCCGCAGTTTTACCGTCAATGGAATCAAGATACGAATCAACAGTGCGAGCCACGTTGTATGTGTGGCGCAATTCTTCAATTTGGCCTTCGCACAAACGACCAATTGTTCGGGCCAACAATGCCGCTACTTCAGTACCGAGCGACGCTGCGATTTCAGATGCCTTTGCCAACAAAAAGTCACCAGCCAAAATGGCTTGCAAGTTGCCCCACTTTGCATTCACGGTTTCGACTCCGCGACGCATATCGGATTCGTCCATCACGTCGTCGTGGTACAACGAACCAAGATGAACTAATTCGCACGAAACACCACCGGCAATGGCTTCCTCAGTTGCAACGAGGTCGTTACCCACTTGGGAACCAATAATGGTAAAAATCGGGCGCAATCGTTTCCCGCCAGCTGAGATGAGATGGGACGCAATTTCAGTCATGTATGCATCACTTGTGGTGACCGATGCCACCAAAGCCTTTTCCACCCGTTGGCGGTCATTTTCCATAAAAGGCAGCGAAAGAAGCGGCGACATAATCACGGTTTTTAGACTACGGGCTCTGCAGGGGTACTCCCTTGCCGTACCGATACACTTTCTTTCAATATCCACCGAGTCCGAATGGGGTGGCCCCACATGTTTGAACGCTTTACAGATCGTGCCCGCAGGGTCGTTGTCCTTGCCCAAGAAGAGGCGCGCCTTCTTAACCACTCGTACATCGGTACAGAGCACATCCTGCTCGGACTGATTCACGAAGGTGAAGGCGTAGCGGCAAAGGCTCTCGAGTCTCTGTCTATCTCTCTTGATGCAGTACGTGCTCAAGTTGAAGAGATCATCGGCCAGGGTGGTTCATCACCTTCTGGTCATATTCCTTTCACTCCCCGTGCGAAGAAAGTTCTCGAACTTTCATTACGTGAAGCTCTTCAATTAGGTCACAACTACATCGGTACCGAGCACATTCTTCTCGGACTTCTTCGCGAAGGCGAAGGCGTTGCTACTCAAGTTCTTGTGAAGTTGGGAGCCGACCTCGGCAAAGTTCGCCAGCAAGTTATTCAGTTGTTGTCTGGCTATCAAGGACCAGGCGCTAAAGGTGAAGCTGCCGGCAGTGCAGCAGCCCCCGGCAACAAAGAAGAGTCTGGCGAAAAAGGTGGAAGCCAAGTTCTCGACCAGTTCGGTCGCAACCTCACACAGTTGGCGCGCGAAAAGAAACTCGATCCAGTTATCGGACGTACTCGCGAACTTGAGCGCGTGATGCAAATTCTTTCTCGCCGCACAAAGAACAACCCTGTTCTCATCGGTGAACCTGGTGTTGGTAAAACAGCAATTGTTGAAGGCCTCGCACAGAAGATTGTTTCTGGCGATATTCCTGAAACGTTGAAAGACAAGCAGCTCTACACACTTGACCTTGGTGCACTTGTTGCAGGTAGCCGTTACCGCGGTGACTTCGAAGAGCGTCTGAAGAAAGTTCTGAAAGAAATCAAGTCACGTGGTGACATTGTTTTGTTCATCGACGAAATCCACACACTCGTAGGTGCTGGTGCTGCTGAAGGTGCAATTGATGCTGCAAGCATTCTTAAGCCAATGCTTGCGCGTGGCGAATTGCAAACAATTGGTGCAACCACAACAGACGAGTACCGCAAGCATCTTGAAAAAGATCCTGCGCTCGAGCGTCGTTTCCAGCCTGTAAAAGTTGAAGAGCCAACAGTTGCTCACACCATTGAAATTCTTAAAGGTGTTCGCGACAAGTACGAAACTCATCACCGCGTCACAATCACCGATCAAGCAATCGTTGCTGCAGCCAACTTGGCAGACCGTTACATCGCTGACCGCTTCTTGCCAGACAAAGCAATCGACCTTATTGACGAGGCTGGTTCACGCCTTCGCATCAAGCGCATGCAGACACCTCCCGATCTCAAAGATCTTGAAAATCGCGTGTCTGAAGTTCAAGAAGCAAAGAAGAAGGCCATCGAAGACCAGCGCTTCGAAGAGGCTGGCCGCTTGCGCGACCAAGAGCGTTCATTGCTCGAAGAGAAGTCCGAAAAAGAAGCTGAAATCAAAGCATCTGGTATCAATCTGTTCGACGAAGTCGATGAAGAAGCCATTGCAGAGGTGCTCAGCATCTGGACCGGTATTCCTGTGTACAAACTCACAGAAGAAGAGACCGCAAAGCTTCTCAACATGGAAGCCGAACTGCACAAGCGCATCATCGGCCAGGAAGATGCAGTTAAAGCTGTTTCACAAAGCATCCGCCGTACACGCGCCGGTCTGAAAGACCCTCGTCGTCCTAGCGGTTCATTTATCTTCCTCGGACCAACTGGTGTTGGTAAAACTGAACTTGCAAAGACTCTTGCAGAGTTCTTGTTCGGTGACGATCAAGCCCTCATCACGCTCGACATGTCTGAGTACATGGAAAAGCACACGGTCAGCCGTCTTGTCGGTTCCCCTCCGGGATACGTGGGTTACGAAGAAGGCGGTCAGCTCACTGAAGCAGTTCGTCGTAAGCCGTTCTCCGTTGTTCTGTTCGACGAAATTGAAAAAGCTCACCCCGACGTGTTCAACACGTTGTTGCAGATTCTTGAAGAAGGTCGTCTCACCGACAGCCAAGGCCGCAGTGTTGACTTCCGCAACACCGTCATCATCATGACGAGCAACTTGGGTACTCAAGACTTGCGTAAAGCAAACCTTGGTTTCACAACTGGTGATCAGGCTGTCTCATACGAGCGCATGAAAGACAAAGTTAACGATGCGTTGAAGTTGCACTTCCGTCCAGAATTCCTTAACCGTGTTGACGAGACAATTGTTTTCCACGAATTGGCTAAAGACGAAGTAATCCAGATGGTCGACATGATGATCAAGCGCCTCACCGGCCAACTTGAATCACAAAGTCTTGGTCTCGAACTCACGCAATCAGCAAAAGAGTTCTTGGCAGAAGTCGGATACGACCCGCAGATGGGTGCACGTCCATTACGTCGTGCTATCCAACGTCAGATCGAAGATCAACTCTCCGAAAAGATCTTGTACAAGCAATTCACTGCTGGTCAGATCATCGTTGTTGATACCGAAGACGATCCAGACAATGTTGGTAAGCGTCGTATGACATTCCGCGCTGTCGAAGGCATTGTTGCACCAAGTGAGCCACCGCTTGCTGGTGAAACTATTGCCCCTGTCGAGTGACTCGTACAGTAATTGCTCGCATCGCAGCGTCATTTGCTGCAGTACTTGTATTGACATCATGTCGTGTCGATACCAATGTCACGCTTGCAGTTCAGCCAAACGGAACAGGTGTCATCACGCTTGTTGTAACGGCAGACAAAGACATTGTCGACAAAGCACCCGGTTTGAAAGTGGATATTCGCACAGACGACGCTGTGGCCGCAGGTTGGAAAGTAACGGGACCCACTGACACAAAAGATGGTGGGCTCACCATTACTTTGACTCACAATTTTTCTGGCCCAGCAGAAGCAACTGCATTGTTAGGACAAATCAGTGGTGCTCGCGGACCACTGCACGAAATGGTTATCACTCGTACTGGTAAAGACACCAACAGTACGTACACATTGGCCGGACGCCTTGAAGTGAACGGCGGACTCAACGCATTTGCCGATGACGCCACATTGCAACTTCTTGGTGCCGCACCATATGCAGCAGACGTGCAAGCTGCTGGACTTGACCTGGGAGACGCAGTCGGAATCACATTCAATGTGGCCTTGCCTGGGAAGGTCAACACCACTACCGGTCAATCTGCCGAGGGGGTCATTACATGGCGTGTGCCGATGGATGGCACACCGGTCGACCTAGCCACCAGCGTCACAAACGTTGATATCGCATCAAGTATTTCGCGGGTTGCAAAAGTTTTGGTTGCTGGGCTCTTAGTTATCTGGGTGCTGGGCTCACTTGTTCTCATCATGATGGTGATGAACGCCCGAAATAAACGACCACGTACACCCCGCATATAAAGTCACGGTGTGGCAAAACTTCGACTCATTCACCGGTGCACTGAATGTGGAGCCTCTTTCCCTAAATGGTCAGGACAATGTTCTGTATGCACTGCCTGGAATTCACTTGTTGAAGAAGTAGAAGGCCCCGAAGAATCGCGCGTCTCTCTCGCAGCTGGTCTTGCTCTCGTTCCTCCAGGTCTTGCAACACCTATCGGAGATGTCAACCCGAACGAATCAGATCCTGTTCCAACCGGTATTGACGAACTCGACCGAGTACTTGGTGGCGGATTAGTTCCTGGTTCAGTCACATTGCTCGGCGGTGAACCAGGCATCGGAAAAAGCACACTGCTGTTACAGCTTCTTGCCGGAGCAAAAGGGCCGTCTCTATATGTCACCGCCGAAGAGAGCGCACAACAAGTGCGTCTTCGTGCAGATCGTCTTGGTGCCATTAGTCCACACTTGTGGTTGTTGCCAGAAATGTCGTTGCCGAACATCATCGCTGCCATCGACAAAATTTCTCCGTCGCTTGTTGTTATCGACTCCATCCAAACTGTTGTCGACCCTGAACTTGGTTCTTCACCAGGTTCTGTTGTGCAAGTGCGTGGATGTGCGCATCGGTTAGTACAAGAAGCTAAGCGCCGCAATATTTCTGTCGTTCTAGTCGGCCATGTCACAAAAGAAGGTGGGCTTGCTGGTCCGCGCGTTCTTGAACATGTTGTCGACACTGTGTTGTCGTTTGAAGGTGAGCGTCACAATGCGTTGCGTCTCATGCGTGCAGCCAAACACCGTTTCGGTCCTACCAACGAACTCGGTTTATTTGAAATGACAGAAGCTGGACTTATTGGAGTGCCCGATGCAAGCCAGTTGTTCCTCACCGATCGTCGCACTGGTGTTCCAGGGTCAGTTGTTGTACCCACAATCGAAGGTCAACGACCGCTTCTCGTAGAACTGCAAGCACTCACTAATCAAGTCAGTGCATCTGTTCCTGCACGCCGTAGCGCACAAGGCCTCGACCAAGGTCGACTTTCTATGTTGCTTGCTGTACTTGAACGCCGCGCTCGCATCAGTTTGTCTGGGCACGAGGTGTACGCATCAGTTGTTGGCGGCGTAAAACTCACAGAGCCAGGCGCAGACCTCGGTATGTGTCTTGCACTGGTCTCAGCAGTTTCCAACATTCCCCTGCCAGCAGACCTTGTTGTCATTGGTGAAGTTGGCCTTGCTGGCGAAGTACGCCAAGTTGGTCACCTCGCACGTCGTCTCAATGAAGCATCACGTCTTGGTTTTACTCAAGCCATTGTTCCGGCCAGTGCCCCTGATATTCAGTCGGGCTGCACTATTCGCCGTGCCAGCACGTTGAACGAAGCACTAGCTCTGGCTGGCTTCACAACGAACGGCTAACTGCTTCGACCCTTGTTGCTTGTTAGGGTCTTTACCATCAACGCCCGACCCCGACGTGAAGATATATAAGGACATCCCCATGATTGAAATGAACTGGTTTTTGCCGACTGGTGGTGACTCGCGGGATGTTCTTCCAGACGACAGTTCAATTAATCGCGCACCGAGCCACACCTACCTTGCTCAAATTGCTCGTGCATGCGAAGACCTCGGTTTTAATGCACTTCTCACCCCGTGTGGCACTGGTTGTGAAGACGCTTGGCTTGCAACTGCATCACTTATCGCACTCACATCGCGAATCAAATTTCTTGTCGCATTTCGACCTGCTTTACTAACCCCAACCTTGGCCGCACAAATGGCCAGCACATTTCAACGCATGTCTAATGGTCGTTGTCTAGTCAATATTGTTACCGGAGCCGAGCAAGCAGAGCTAGCACGTTTCGGAATCAGCGAAGACAAAGAAACTCGGTACGAGCGGACCGGAGAATTCATAGAGGTCATGCGCGGAGCATGGTCTGGTGAACCATTTAGTTTCAAAGGAAAATTCTTTGAAGTTACAGATGCCACGACGCGCGAAGTTCCAAACCCAATTCCGCCTATCTATTTTGGCGGAGCTTCAGCGTCCGCAGAAAAAGTTGCCGGCGAGAACGTCGATTTGTATCTCTCGTGGGGTGAAACACCAGATGCAATCAAGGAAAGACACGAACGTGTTGCAGCTATAGCCGCCGCACAAGGCCGAACAGTTCGTTTCGGAATTCGTTTTCATACCATTGCTCGACCAACGAGCGAAGAAGCGTGGTCGGTTGCAGATTCCATTCTCAACTCCATGGCGCCCGACGCAATAGATCAAGCGCGCAAAGACTTCTTGAACACGCAATCTGTCGGACAACGCCGACAATTTGATCTTCACGGTGGAGATATTTCCAAACTTGAAATTCATCCGAACGTATGGGCCGGAATCGGACTCGTGCGTGGTGGCGTCGGAACTGCATTAGTTGGTAGTTACGAAGAAGTCGCAGACCGAATTGTTGAATATCACAATCTAGGAATTGACGCATTCATCATGTCTGGGTACCCACATCTTGAAGAGGCGTACTGGTTTGGCGAGGGCGTAATGCCAATTCTGCGTGAACGCGGATATTTGCCAGCACTTGAAGGCGGACCAACAAAGGTCTTCTCATTCCGATGAAAAAGATTGGTCTTCTCTTAGTCGGCCACATTGATTCGGGCAGTCTTCATGTCGGCGGCGACTATCCAGATTTGTACCAGGCGCTTCTAGGTCCGTTAGATATCGAACTCACCACGTATCGATGCGACGAAGGCCAGATGCCAGCATCGCTTACCGAGCAAGACGGCTGGCTCTGCTCCCCCAGCAGATTAAGTGTCTACGACAATGTCGAATGGTTGCGTGATGTTGAACAACTGTTGCGAGACATGGTGGCCAAAGAAACGCCATACGTCGGAATTTGTTTTGGTCATCAACTCATGGCACAAGCACTCGGATCAACAGTTGCCAAAGCAGACGTTGGTTGGGGAATTGGTGCAAAGCGATACGAGATTGTGGAACCACAATCCTGGATGGATTCATCACAGGACATCGTGTTGGCTGCAAGTCACCAAGACCAAGTGCAAGATCTCCCTGCCGAGGCGCGGCTGCTTGCAACTGCCCCGTACTGCCCAATCGGCGGAATGCTTATCGGAGACCGGGCGTGGACAATTCAAACTCACCCTGAATTTTCTGCGCCCCTCGCAGACAGCTTGCTCAACACACGGCGAGCATTGTTTGGTACCGAACAAGTTGATGCAGCCAGGGCCACACTGACAGAACCACTTGACCAGCAACGGATTGCTGGCTGGATCTCACGATTTTTTCACCAGATGGCAAATTGACATTTTTCCAATTAGATGAATTATTTGGTAACTTGTGAATGCTTTAAGGGTGAAAGGTAAACAATGGCTTTAGTAAAGAATGTTCCGAAGCGAAGTGACGGCGTCGAAACCATGGCCAGGCTGATGGTTGAAGCGCGCAAAGAACTCACAAAACACGGCGTTGATGAATTTGATATTGAAGTTGTTCTTACAAACTCAAAAACGGCCAGAAGTTCTCTGTATCACCATTTCGGTAGCAAATTCGGCCTTGTCTACGCCGCGCAATTGGAGGAGTTGACTGAAGGACTCAACAATGACAACACGATGTTCCGCCTCTTGGTTGAGACTTCCACGTCAGAAAAAGAGTTCTTTGGAAATTTGACTCAGTTGATGCACTCAACATCGACAAAAGAATTCATCGAACTACGCCGGAATCGTATTCGCGTGTTTTCCTCCGCCACAAGCAATAAAAAACTTGCCGATTCTGTTCGAGCCGCCCAAGTAGAAGGCCATCTCTATTTCGCTGAGACTTTAGAAATTCTTCGTGATCGTGGATGGATCAAACCGCAATTTGACCTCCACACTGTGACTTACATGATTCATGGGCTTTTGTTTGGCCATGTGTTACTTGATTTCTCTCGTCTTCCAGAACTTGAGGACGATTGGGCAGATGTCGCAATCTCAGCCATCATTCACCTTGTTGGCGGTTCTGAAAAGTTTGCGCCACTCGCAAAGGCAACGAAAGCTAAATAGAAAAATCCCCCTACAAAAGCAGGGGGATTTTCTATTGGTGCGCTCGGCCGGACTTGAACCGACAACCTTCTGATCCGTAGTCAGATGCTCTATCCATTGAGCTACGAGCGCTTGTTATTAGGAAAATAACTCTACCTGTGAGAATTAGTTCCAGGCACCCCACCCGTTTGAGCGCTTATATATGGCATATCCGGCCTTGGCATTGACTCGCGCGTCAAGCAGTTGTTGCGGAGACGTGACACCGATGTTTTTCAGCCAACTGCGGTGGGCAAGCCAGTGAATTTGAAATAACCCTAAGCAGCAAGTGCCGTTATAAGCCGCGGCGTTCAGCTTGCTTTCCCGCTTGGCAATGGCAATGGCCCTGTTCTCAAGCTTGTCCGGCCAAATTTCGCGAATAATGGCCGTTGATTGCTTCACGGTGTACCGCTTGGCTGGGGCCTTCAATTTCAATGTCGTGGAAGGGGTTTTCGTGGTAGCTGATTTCGGCAGACAAATAACATCGCCAATTAGTAGGAGTGTCGTGGTTTTGGCTGAATTGGCTTCCATGAGAAGGCTCATGGTGACGCGGACCTTGCTCGCAATGCGATTCCAGGAGTCATTCGGCACCACGGTGTAGGTCTTGGCGCATCCCGTCGCCACTTTCGCCCCTGCCGGGGCTGGCCCGCTGAACGTCAGCGCGCCTGCAACCACAAGGGCTGCCAGGGGTTTGCGGAGCAAACTCATATGGCGGAGAGGGTGGGATTTGAACCCACGGTCCGCTTTAAGACGGACAACGCCTTAGCAGGGCGCCCCATTCGGCCACTCTGGCACCTCTCCTGGGAAGGGTTGAAGTGTACCTGCGCGCGAGCCCCTACAACTCTCGGCGGAGGGTTCGTTCGGGCACCCGAACCCTTTGTTAATTAACGATTTCGGATGATTTGGGGCAGTTTCGTGGCGAGTAAGGTTTTTCCATCGGTGCTGCTTGCAGTGCCACAAACCCAGGGAGACCAAATACATGAAGAAAATGTGGAAGCTTGCAGCAGTTGCAGCTACAGCATCACTTCTCGTCGCAGCGTGCGGCGGAAGCGATTCATCATCAGACACGACTAGTGCACCAGCGGAAGCAACCGACGTAAAAGTCGCAGTTGTTTACCTCGGCACTGCCGAAGACAAAGGCTGGACATACCAGCACGAGCAAGGCATCTTGCAACTTGAAAAAGATCTTGGTGTTGAAGTAAAGCGCATTGAGAATATTGCTGACAACGCAGATTCTGAAAAGACTTTCGAACAACTTGCATCAGAGGGCTACGACGTCATCTACGCAACATCATTCGGTTACGGATCACCAATGGCAAACGTTGCAGCGAAGTACCCAGACGTGTGCTTCCAGTGGGCAACCGGTGCAAAGTTCCTTCTTACTAAAGACGGTGGCGGCGCATTCGCTGACTTCGCAGCATTGCCAACAAACCTTGGTACATACTTCGGTGCAGCTGAAGAAGCTCGTTACCTCAGTGGTATCGCAGCAGGTAAAGCTTCACCAACCGGCAAGCTCGGTTATGTTGCTGCATTCCCAATTCCAGAAGTAATTCGCGGAATCAACGCATTCACATTGGGTGCACAGTCAGTGAACCCAGATGCAACTGTTCAAGTTGCATGGACAAAGACATGGTTCGACCCAACACTTGAGAAGCAGGCTGCAGAGTCACTTCTTGATAAGGGCGTCGACGTACTTGGTCAGCATCAAGACACCACTGCAGCCGGCGTTGCTGCACAGGCAAAGGGTGCCAAGTGGGTTGGTTACAACAGTGATGTAAAAGAAGCAGCACCAGAGGCTTGGCTCACAGCACCAACATGGAACTGGGGTCCTTACTACTCAAAGACCACGAAGGCAGTTGCCGATGGCACATGCCCAGCCGACGAGTACTACGGATCAATGGCAGACGGAATGGTCACACTTGCTTCATTCGGTGAATCAGTTGATGCAGATACACAAGCATCAATCACCGCAAAGGGTAAAGACATCATTGCTGGAACATTTGCTCCATTCACAGGACCAATCAGTGACCAAGACGGAAAAGAAGTTCTTAAAGCTGGAGAAAAGGCCGAACTTGGCCAGCTCCTCAGCATGAGCTTCTTCGTTAAAGGTGTTATCGGTTCCGCTAAGGGCTGATCTCACAAATGACTAACGCCTCTCACGAGGTGGCGAAGGGGCCGCATCACGCAAGTGGTGCGGCCCCTAGCGCACTCTCGGCTCACTCCATTGTTAAACGCTTTCCTGGCGTTCTTGCTAACGACTCTGTCGACTTCGATGTTCTCCCTGGCGAAGTGCACACACTCCTTGGCGAAAATGGCGCTGGTAAAAGCACCCTTGCCGCAATGTTATGCGGTTTGTACCAACCCGATTCGGGTTACATCTCACGTAATGGTGAACGAATCACGTTGTCGTCCCCCCGTGCAGGCCTGCACCACGGCATCGCCATGGTGCACCAACACTTTCGCTTAGTTGAACGTTTCACTGTTGCAGAAAATGTGATCCTTGGAAGTCGTGATCTTCCATACAGATTGAATCGTTCTGAATTAGACGACAAAGTTGCTGCGGTTGCAGAATCTTATGGTTTGCCCATTGAGCCTGGCGCAACAGTAGGAGACCTCTCAGTTGGACAACGCCAACGCGTAGAAATTGTCAAGGCGTTGTACCAAGGTGCCGAAATTTTGTTGCTCGACGAACCAACTGCTG